>JAPYTP010000500.1 GCA_029941885.1 Myxococcota bacterium | reverse complement strand
GCAGCCGGTGTGTTCGTGGCCTACTGCAACATGGCGTTCCGCCCGGACGGGCTCGCCGTACCCAACACCCCTCGCTACGACCAGAAACCGCCCCAGCCTGTCTCCGGCCCCGCCGAGATAAGCCCGATCGTCCCTCCGCTCGAGCCCCTCGCCCACGAGCTCGTGATCGATCGAATCCACGGCATGGCGGCGTTCCACGGCACGCCGCTCGAGTCCGCATTGCGCGACCGCGGGGTGACGACGTTGATCCCGACAGGTGTCAGCGTCAACATCGGCATCCTCGCGACGACCGTCGAGGCCATCGGGCGCGGCTTCCGCGCGGTGATCGCACGCGACTGTGTGGCGGGGGACCCCTCGAGCTACGCCGAGGACGTCCTGCGGTACTCGCTGCGCAATCTCGCCTATATCACGGACAGCCAAACAATCGCAGAACGCTGGGGCGAAGGAGTAGAAGCATGAAGAAGGAAATCACCCGTCGGGATTTCATCAACGGTGTCTCTATCGCGGCGGCGAGTGCGACGATGATCAATCCTCGAGCGTTGTGGGCAGCGGGGGCGGCTAACCCCTCCTCCTCTCCCGCATCCTCCCCATCCCCGGTCGGTGACGACTATCCGCCGGCGCTCACCGGGCTCCGTGGCAACCACGATGGCGCGTACGAAGTGGCCCACGCCCTGGCCTGGGATGGGAAAAGCCCCGCCAGCTACACCGACCTCGACGAAGAGTACGACCTCGTTGTCGTCGGAACGGGGATCAGCGGACTCGCGGCCGCCTACTTCTATCAACAGAAGGCCGGCGAGGACAAACGGATCCTGCTGCTCGACAACCACGACGATTTCGGTGGCCATGCGCGGCGCAACGAGTTCCACTACAACGGCACGATGCTGCTCGGTGGGGGCGGCAGCGGCAACTTCGAGGATCCAGAGAAGTACTCGCCGGAGTCGAAGGGCCTCGTCGCCGATCTGGGCTTCGACCTCGACAAGCTGCGGGCAGCACAAACCCCGCGCGGCTTCCAGGCGTCGATGGAAGCGCCCCTGGGCATGTTCAACGACCGCGAGAACTACGGAGCCGACTCTGTGGTGGCTGGCCCTTGGCTGCCCGCCTGGCAAGGCGCGGGCAACTACAAGGAGTTGATCAGAGCCCTCCCCTTGTCCGGCTCCGAGAAGAAGGCGCTGATCGGCTTCGTCGACGGCAGCATCGAACTGAAGAAGCCGCTCCCCGACGGCGACATCCTCCAGACAATGAAGAGCATCGGTTACCAGACGTTCGCGACCGAATACGCAGGGCTGAGCAAGCGGACGACCCGGCTCTTCGATCCGTATCTGCGCGTCACGTATTGCGTCGGCACCGACTCCATCTCCATTCTGGAAGCGATCAAGTCCGGGATGCCCGGCCTGGGCCTTCTGGGTCCTGAAGCCCTGGAAGCCTTGAAGTCGAGCGGTTTCTTCATGGAGGGCGTCGACTTCATCTTCATGCCCGACGGAAACGCTTCGTTCGCGCGCCAGATCGTGCGCCGTCTGATTCCCGAGGTGGCGCCTGGAGAGACCGTCGAGGACCTGATCGACACGCGATTCGACTACAGCCAGCTCGACCGCGCCGACCACAACGTGCGCCTTCGCCTGAACAGCACGGTCCTGAACGTCGTCAACGAAGCTACGAAAGACGGCGCGGATCGATCCGTCTCGGTTTCGTATGTTCAGGATGGCAAAGCCCTTCGGGTCAAGGCCAAGCACTGCATTCTCGCCAGCTACAACGGCATCATCCCGCATATCTGCCCGCAGCTGCCCGACGAGCAGAAGCAGAATCTCGCCTACGGCGTCAAATCGCCGCTCATCGTGGCACACGTCTTGATCCGAAAGGCGAGCCCCTTTCAGAAGGCGGGCGGAGAAGTCTACATGTGTCCCGACAGCTATTTCGCGCTGGTGACCCCGGCTTTCGGCATGGACCTGGGGAACTACAAGACTCCGACCGGCCCGGACGACCCGCTGGTCGTCTACATGCTGACCTCGCCCCCGGTCGAGAACGATGGCACCCAGACGACTCGGGACCTGTACCGATTGGGCCGCCACCAACTGCTGGCGACCTCATTCGAAGACTATGAGAAGACCATTCGCGACCAGCTCACCGGCCTCTTCGCCGCGACCGGCTTCGACGCCGACCGGGACATCGAGGCCATTACCGTCAATCGATGGTCACACGGATACGCCTACGGCTATTCGGATCTCTACGACCCGGAGTGGCCGGAAGGCGAAGCCCCCCATGAGTTGGGTCGCATGCCGCTCGGGCGCATCAGCTTCGCCGGCTCGGACACCCATGCGGACGCTCATCTCAATGGGGCCGTCGATGCGGGCTGGCGGGCCGTCCAGGAACAGCTCGAGGCCTAGACTCCCTCATGTCTCGCATCCGAAAGGCCGCCGAGCGATGAGTGATCCGACTCCGGTCGAGCGTGCAGAGGACATCGACCCGCGCTGGATGACGGCAGCGCTTCGCCGCCATGGGTTCG
>JAPYTP010000499.1 GCA_029941885.1 Myxococcota bacterium | reverse complement strand
CATCGGCCTGTATCGCCATGGGGGTCGCTATAGACGCGGGGCAGACGGCATTCACCCGAATCCCTCGCGGCGCCAACTCCACCGCCGCGACGCGAGTCAGGCTTACGACTGCCCCTTTGGATGCCGCGTAGGTGGCAAGCCCGGCAGTTCCCAAAGAAGCCGCCAATGAGGCTACGTTTACGATCGCGCCCCCATCCGGCATGCGCGGCGCTCCGTGCTTGATCCCCAGGGCAACGCCCAGGGTATTGACCCGGAAGCAGGCTTCGAAATCTTCCGACCGCGCCGAAACGAGTTCATCATAACTTCGATGAATCCCCGCGTTATTGATCAGCGCATCGAGCCTCCCATACTGCTTCGCAACGCTTTCCATCAGGTTCGCGACTGAATCCTCATCGGAAACATCCGCCTCGAAATATCCCCCCCCGAGTTGGGCCATGGCGTTACTGCAGTCCAGGCGGTCTGCGCCAACCACCGTGGCGCCCGACTCGGCGAGACGCTGCGCGATTGCGAGCCCAATCCCCTGGGCCGCGCCAGTCACGACGACGACCTTTTCCTTCAGCGAAAAATGTTCAGCCATGCCCGGTGTCCATACCGTCCTTTAACCTCCAGAAAGCGCGACCAATCCTGGGTCAGCGCCTCTAAGGCTAGCGGGAATCAGTCCTTCGGCCTCGAGATCGGATTGAACCGCTTCGATGCTGCGACCCAGGATATCAACCATCTCCTCGCAATGGCCCTCGGTGACTATGAGCGGCGGCGAGAGCACGATTACGTTCCCGATCGGCCTCACCACCAGGCCCATCTCCATACAATGCTCCGCGACCCGGCTCGCTGCCTGGACAGAAGGGTCAAATCCGGTTTTCGTCGCGCGATCCGCGACCAGTTCGATCCCGGCCATCAAGTGGCTGCCTCGAACATCGCCCACTATTTCGTGCTGGCTCAGGGTGGATAACTTTTCCTGAAAGAGCGGCCCTAGGACGCGCACGTTTTTGCAGAGTTTTTCCTCTTCGATGATGTCGATATTGGCCAGTGCAGCCGCGCACGAGACCGGGTGGCCGGAATAGGTATATCCCAGCGAAAGTTGACCGTTCTCGCACTGGGGAGTGTTGATCACGTCGTAAAAAGCATCGGAGAACAGCGTCGCGCCCAAGGGCAGGTAACCCGATGTCAGCCCCTTGGCGAGACAGAGCACATCGGGTTGAACTTCGAAGAGAGACTCTGAGCTCATCATTTCGCCCAGGCGGCCAAATGCCGTGACCACTTCGTCGGAAATATAAAGAACATCATGGCCGCGGCAGATTTCCTGCATCCTCCGGTGGTAACCCTGGGGCGCCACCAATACCCCGCCCGCCCCCATGATGGGCTCCGCGATGAAGGTCGCCACGTTCTCCGGCCCCAATGTCTCAATGCATTCGGCAAATTCGGCCACCAGACAATCGCAATACTCTGAAGCGTTCATGCCCTCGGGCATGCGATAGAGATTAGGTGCGGAGACATAATGAACGAGCGCATTATTCGCGTCGAAGCCGATCTTGCTCGACTCGATTCCGGTCAGGCTCGCCGTCAGGTACGTCGATCCATGGTAGGCGTCCACTCGAGAAATGATCTTCTTCTTATCGGGGAGGCCCAGCCGATTAAAATAATAGTGAACCAATCGAATCGCCAGATCATTCGCTTCTGATCCGCCACAGCCATAGAAAACGTGGTTGAGGGTGCCCGGAGCGAGCTGCGCTAGCCGGCCGGCCAACTCGGAAGCTGGGGCATTGCTGGTATGCCCAAAAGGGTTGAAGTAGTCCATCTGGAGGACCTGGTCCGAGATGGCTCGGGCCATTTCGGTCCGGCCATGGCCGATATTCACGCACCACAGGCCCGCGATTCCATCGAGTAGGGTGCGGTTGCTGCAGTCGGTGACATGCACGCCCTCGGCTTCAAGAATGATCTGGCTTCCCTGCTGACCAAAAGTCGCGAAATCCGTGTAGGGATGAATAAAATGGTCACGGTCCAATTTCCAGAGGGCACACGGGTCGTTGCGACTGATCACCTGAGGTCTTTCCTTCCTTCCCCTCCCACTCCCTCAAAACCGACGGGCGGGGCCACACAATTGAATATAACTCGATATAACTTGAGTTTAGACCAGCATGCACAGGTGGCAACCCACACCGGCAAGGAAATCCCCTCTCCCCCCGGGTCAGGTCTCGAAGGGGAAATCGGGCCTCTCCAGCGACCGCTTATGCGAGGCGGGCGGGCAGTATGTCCCGGGCGAAGACGTCATCCAGAGATTCGGCCCGCTTGATCATGTCAGCGTCATCGCCCGAAACCAGCAGGACCCCGGGACGCGGGAGACCATTGAAATTGCATCCGTAGACCTCGATGTAGGAGCCGGTATTGAGGAACGCAAGCACGTCCCCAGCCTCCACGGCGGGCAGGGGCACCTGCTCGGCCAGGCACTCGTAGTTGCAGGTAATCCCGGCGATGTCCGCCGTCCATTCATTTTCGGCATTGGC
>JAPYTP010000498.1 GCA_029941885.1 Myxococcota bacterium | reverse complement strand
CTCTCCGGCCTGATCAACGAACTCCGACAGGCTCTCGGAGAGGACGGCCGCGGTGCGAGTTCGATTCGCACCGTGCATGCTCGGGGATACCAGTTCGTTGGTGGGATCGAGGGGGAGAGAGCCGTCCGCGAGGCCCCCCCGGTACGACCCACCCTGGAGACCGTGGGGAGCCGGGTCCCGACGATCATCCAGCGTGTGACGGAACAGGGTACCTGTGGCGTCGTCGTCGAGGTCGGCGGGCCGGCTCGAACGGAGATTGACGTCGCGGAGCTGCTCGCCTTCGCAGAGCGCACCGGCTTCGAGATCCAGACGCTCCTCGCGCCCGACGAATCGATGGCATCCCCCGCGAGGTTCGCAAGGCAGCTCATCGATTTGATGATCGCGAGTCGTGGACGAGCCAGCGTGTGTGCGGCGCTGCCCTTGCCCGCGCGGGGGTGGCTCGGGGAATCGGTCCCGCGTCCGGTCGCTGGAGGAAGGGCGTCGGGCGGCGGAGGTCCCCCTGATCCCGTTCTTTCGATCGTTTCGATGCTCTCGAAGTTGTCGCGGCGGCGCCCGATCGTGCTCCTGATCGAGGACGTCGAGAGGGCGGGCCGATCATTCGCCGACGACCTCGTGACGCTGGTCGGACGGCTCGAACGGGAACCAGTGCTGTGGGTGGCGACGATGCGGGCGTTCTCGGTCGGCGGCTCATCGCTTCAGATACTCGAGGGACGGGGCGGTTTCGAGCGATGGATCGGTGCCTCGGTGCGCCGGGCCTCGCTCGACCGATCGCTGCACCGCCTGGGATTCGAACCCCTTCCGATCCCACTCGCCGAGGCGATCGAATCCCACGTCCGGGGCGATCGGGGTGCTCTGGAGGCAATCGGAGACTGGATCGGTGAGGCCAATCCCGCCCGAATTCGGAGTGAGCCGAGCGCAACCGATCGGAGTGCGGGGAACGTGGAAGTGTGTCGCTCACCAAGCACCACGAGCGGTCCGATGAAGACCGTCCCGCCCGCTCGCGTGACACCCGGCCTGCGCTCCGTCCACTCGTAGGGGATGAGCACCATAGGAAGATCCATTCAGTCGAGACGAGAAGGGCGGAACCGTCTCGAATCTTGGGGTGTCTGACCTGCGATTCGATGGACGGGCCGGTTCGAATTTTCGCCTAATCCGATAAAGTCATCGCGATCAGCTGACGGCATGTCAGAATGATGAGTGGGAGGTGGTTGGCGTGAGAGATTTGATCCGTTTAAGCTCGGCGCGCGTTCAAATGCGGAATGGCTCGTCGGAACCCTTACCCGCGGTCCGCCCGATATTCGGGACCGATCGCCTGAACGGACCCGGTTCGTTCGGACGGGATCCGAAGGGCGGCAACCAAGAGGAATTGATGCTCGATGACCTCGACCGACGAGACAGGCTCCGCCTAGTCGAGTTTGTCTGCTCCTTCGCCTGGGCCGATCTCGAGATCCGGCCGGAGGAGCGCGTATTCATCTCGCGCTTGATTCGTCGGCTCGAACTCGACGAAGACGAACACCTGCGCGTCCAGCAATGGCTCGATCGACCCCCGGGTCTCGACGATCTCGATCCCACTTCGATCCCCGCAGCCCATCGACGCTTCTTCGTCGAGGCGATCGAGGGATTGATCTCAGCGGACGGTGAGGTCTCGGACGAAGAGCGAGAGTCCTTTGAGATCTTCAAGCAGCTGCTCGTCGACTGAACCCGGCTAGCCTGCTCGTGTCGCGCTCGATCGCGGCGGAAGCGGGATCAGCATCGACGTCTCGTCGATTACCTGCTGGTAGTTCGCGCGTCGCTCGAGTGATCTCTTCTCGATCAGCGGAATACTCACGAGCAGAAACATCCCCGACATCGCGATGGGTGCGAGCACGCCGAGCTTCGCCCATTCCGCATCCGCCGCGAGCCCGAACAAGAACAGGCTCCACCAGATCATCATCTCGCCGAGATAGTTCGGGTGCCGAGAATATCGCCAGAGCCCCGTTCGCAGTGTTTCGCCTGGGTTCTTGGGGCCCGTCGCGAAGGCCCGAAGCTGCTGGTCCGCGATCCACTCGAACGCGATTCCGCCGAGGCCGACGCTGATCGCGAGGAGATCGATCCACCCCGGTTCGCGTCCGGCACGCGTGAGGGCGGGAAACGCCGCTGCCATCCCGGCGAAGACGATCAGGGTCGGGAAGAAATGCACCCCGGTGAAGCTGATCAACCAGTAGATTCGGGGGCATTGATCCCGGAAATCGACATAGCGCCAATCCTCGTGGTCGAGACCGGTCCAGCCGCGTGCCCAGTTCCAGGTCAGGCGCACCCCCCAGACCGAAACCACGAAGAGCACGCCGGCCGTTCGAAGAGCCGGGACGCCGGGGTCGGCGAGGCTCAACCAGAAGAGCACGATCGCGATCGGGATCACACTCCAATAGGCGTCATAGAAGCTCGAGTTGTCGTACACGAGACTCCAACCGAAGATGACGACGGTCGCGACTGCATCCGCAGCGAGTGTGAGCACGAGGGGA
>JAPYTP010000497.1 GCA_029941885.1 Myxococcota bacterium | reverse complement strand
GGTTATTAGGTCGTACGTAAAAGACAAACGCCGGAGTCGTGTTTTATCCGTTCGCGCACGTTTTCTGGCAGGGAGCCTTCCGGAATATGAGTCGAAAGCCGTCACATAAGCGTTCGCGAGAACTCGCCGAGTCACTCGGCGACCCATTCGTGCCCTACTTCGAGGAATGGACTGGCGGAAGTAGGAAGTGGCGGGTGAAGCGAGTAGATGGAAAGAAGATCGAGTTTCTGTCCGATCGGATCAACTTATCTGGCCGTCTTTATCGGATGAACTTCAAACAGTTGATGGACCTGCATCTTGAACTTCTCGAAGTTCCGGTCGAGAAAGACTCCGTGCGCGATTTTGTCGAAAAGTGGGGTTTGTTTGCGAAGCCAGAGAACATCCACGGGGGAGATTTGACCTTGGATGTTTGGAGGGTTGCGGCGTTGGAATTGAGAATTGCCTGTGAAATTTCCTCTTCGATCACTCGGGGGAGTTATAGACAGATGCGGAGTTATCTGGACATTTCGGAACAGGCAGTCACCCAGAAGGAAGCCCGGGAGGGCGTCAAAGGCCGTGCTTTGGTCCAGATCCGAGACCCTGAAACCGGTACGAAATTCGGCCGATTATTCCATTTGGTCAGTCGGTCAGACCAGATTGGTTCGTGCGGTAGAGAAACGCTGTACCGGATGATCGACCGAAGGCTGAGCATGATGGTCAAGACGAGGGTCGCTTGGTCGCTCAGGGATATGAAACCAAGGATCGAGTTCCATACCGAGGAGGTATTAGGCGCGGCTTGGGTTGCGCTGTACAACTCCGTTCATTTTGGTGGTCTCGCACATTGCGCGCAGTGCAAGAAGCTGATGCGGAAGGGCGGACCGGGCATTCGTCGGGATCGTCTCTTCTGTAGTGACTTGTGCCGCTCAAAGTCGCATCGAGAGGCCAAGAAAAAGGCGGAAAGCAAGGAAAAGGCCAAGAAGCGAGCGAAAGCGAAGAAGACAGCCTCCTAGACGAGGGAAGGGCAGGGCAGGGCGAGCCAATGGAGTTCTTGAACCACTGAAAATCAGAGAAAGAAAGAGGTGAACCGATGGGCAAGCGGAGTCGAAACCAAGGCGAAGGCTCGATTCGCAAACGCGCGAATGGCGGCTACGAGATTCGGTTGCGGACGGCCAGCGGCCGGCGCTCCTGGTATGCGAAGACTAAGGCCGAGGCCACGCAGCTCCTGGTCGAAAAGCGAGCTGAACTCGGCACGGGGCTGCTCAGCGAGCCGGGCAGCGAAACCCTGGCGGGCTGGACCCTCCACTGGCTCAAGTCAGTCCATCGCCACAAGGTGGCGGAATCAACGCTGGCCTACTCGACCTGGGTGGCGCAGACCCATGTTCTTCCGAGGGTGGGCAAGGTGCGGCTCTCGAAGGTTTCCGCGGATGTGATCGAGCGCATCCTGAACGATCTGGAAGCCGCTGGCGTCGGAAGCGCCACCCGTCGCAACGCCTTCAAGCTCCTGCGCCAGGTGCTCGGAGCGGCGGTCAAGCGAGGAAAGCTGCCCGCGAATCCCTGCGCCCAGGTCGAAGCCCCGAAGGCGGAAGAGTCCAAGGCCAGGGCTCTGAGCCCCGATGAAGTGGAGCGGATGCTGGTCGCCGCCGAGGGAACTCCCTACGAGGCGCTCTGGGTGCTGCTTCTCACCACCGGGATGCGCTTTGGCGAAGTGGCGGGGCTCACATGGGGTGCAGTGGACCTCGACGCCGGGATCGTGCGCATCGTGCAGGCCCAGCGCGAGTACTACGACCCCACGAAGCCCAAAGGCGAGCGGCATCGCATCGAAATCGCGGCTCCGAAGACCGACCGGGCGCGGCGGAGCCTGCACATCGGTGAGTACTGCGTACGGCTGCTGCGTCGGCATCGCGAGCTGTCCTCAGCGAGTCCCATGCCCCACGTGCGGGTGTTTCGAGGGGAGGGCGGGCAGCCGCTGAGGCGCTCGAATATCACGCGCCGCCACTGGCAGCCGCTGTTGGAGCGCGCCGGGGTTAGCCCTATGACCATCCACGGGCTGCGGCACACATCCGCCACGGCGGGGCTGCGGGCCAATGTCCCGATGGCGGTGGTCTCCGCCCGGCTGGGCCACGCTACGCCCGAGTTCACCATGCGGCTCTACCAGCACGAGACTCTGAGAGATGATTTGGCAGCGGCGGAGGAACTCGAGGCGGTTCTGATTGGGGGGAGGGGGGAGCGGGGCTGAGTGAGTTTGCGTGCGGGCATGAGTCGGATTGTGGGGAAAATATCCCGAGTAATCGCAGGGAGCCCCGCAAGGCGGCGAGCTGAGTCGGGGCTGGGTCGCATTTGGGGCTTCCCAAAGGAATCAACGCCCTTGCTTGCGGGGATTCACCGCGACTTGCTCCAGCCAGCTGCGCGTCCTGCCGATAGTTGTTCAGCGGCTCTCACCATTCAGGTCCTGCCGGCCGAACGATAACTCTTTGGCAGTTAGTGATTAACGGATAATTCCGATTTGCTCGATCATTAGGACCTGATTGGATGAACAC
>JAPYTP010000496.1 GCA_029941885.1 Myxococcota bacterium | reverse complement strand
TAACGCCCATACTCGGACGTTGTGCCAGAACCCAGCTTGTATGTCCTATCCCCCGATGCTTGTACAGAATCTATCCGTGGGGCACTATCCAAACCTTGAGATTCAATGCTGATGGCTGGTGTAGATGAGTAGGAGCATGGCGAATCAAGCTACTCTGCGCGTAGAGAATGAGGAGCCGGGAGAGCGCGCGAGTTCTCGCATTGGCCCGCTTTGGTCGGTCGCGCTCCTGTTGGGTTTGGGGCTCATCTGGCTCGGCGAAGAGGCGCTGCTCCAGGCTGCGGTTCGTCCAACTGCGCTTCTTCCCGAACTGGGGCGACGCACATTGGATGCCCTGCCAGTCCATCTCTTGCTCTTCGCCGGCTTCGGTACCGCGGCCGGCGCGCTTGCGATGTTGCGCCCGATGTCCGCTCGCGCTGTGGCTTGGATGGGGTTGGGGTTCGTCACATTCTGCTTTCTGGGCTTGCGGGTGCTGGAGGGGCTTCGACGCGAGTACTCGCTAGCGATGGCGGGTGTAGGTGCCCTGGGCCTCGCGATTGGCTTGGTCCTGGTCTTGTATCTGGCCTGGTGGGTTGGCGAGAGGCTGGGGCCGCGCGCTGAGTCGGCCTGGTTCTGGGCAGTGTGGACGGCATGGAGCATGATCTTCGTCCTCTTCATGCAGCACGCAGGCTGGGAGATTGGTCGTTGGGAAGGCACCTTGCTCGGCTGGATCGGATACCTCGAGTTCCGCGAGGTGGCCATGGTTCTCTTCGCGAGCACGGCTGTTTTTCTGGCCCGATCGTCGCTGCCGCCGCTGTGGGCGAGGGGGGGCGCCGCGCTTGGGCTCATCGTCGTGTGTTTCAGTATTCTGGCTGGTGCCAGCCCCCCAGAACACCAATCGCGGGTCGAGAATGCGCCCGACGTCATGGTCATCCTGATCGACACACTTCGGTTCGATCATGTGGGGCTTGAGCGAGATGGCAGCAGTGTTACCCCCTCGCTTGATGCACTGGCCCGCGAGTCCGTGCGCTTCAAGCGATCGTATTCCCCTTCGAACTGGACCCGTGCATCGATGCCCGGAATCATGGCCTCCTTGCCCGAGCAGGTCACTGGCTATCTGCTTCCCGAAGAAGTCGAAACGCTGGCCGAGCATTTCCAACGGGCGGGTTGGGCGACGTACGGATTTTCCGCGAATCCCTGGATCACCAAGCACCTTGGTTATGGGCAGGGCTTCGATGAGTTCACGGATATCGACAGCACTGGGGCCTTCCTCATCACGAACCTGATGCAGATCATCGGTGCTTTCGCACCACGTTACGGCTATCAGACGGGCGCCGTCAATGCATCTCTCTACTATCCGACGGCCGCTGAAATCCGCTCGCGGGTAGCCAATTTTCTTGAGCGGTCGCCCGGACCCAGCATGGTGTATCTGCAGATCATGGATGCTCATGGCCCCTATATGCCACCCAAGGAGTTCCTCCCTGAAGGGTTCGACTACTCCGAACTCGTCTCCTACTACCGATTCATGAGTCTGGCCGGAAAGCAGGTTCTGACTCACGACGACTTTCACCCACAGCTGGAGAACCTGCGAACTCGGTATGCAGCCGGAGTTCGCTATGCGGATTCCGAGCTCGGCAAGCTCTTCGATGTCCTGCGCAGGCAAGGCCGCTACGACGAGATGCTGATCTGGGTGATCAGCGATCACGGTGAGGCATTCGGTGAAAATGACCAGGCGGGTCATTCAGGTGAGTTCATCAATGAATCGCTGATTCACACACCAATGATCATGAAGCCGCCCGCTTCCTGGGAAATTCCCGCCCGTGACGAGACTTTGCCTGTATCGGGCTATTCACTTCTGCCGACAACACTTGCGCTGATGGGATTGCCGCCAGCGAAAATAGCCTTTGGTGAAGATCATTCCGCTCTCGTTCGTTCTCTGCCTGGAACGCACGAGGGTAGGTCGGTCATTGCCCACGCCAAGAATCTCTACACCGCCATACGATGGCCCTTCAAACTGCGTCTGAGACAGACCCAGTCCGAAGCGGTGAGCCGTACCCTCTTCGACCTGAGCCTGGACCCTGACGAAAGCCGCGATATCGCGGACGAACACGCGGAACTCGTGCGTGAACTCGAGAAGGACATCAACGCCTGGCGCGAGCGGATTCGTGTCGCAAAGCTCAATCGCGACAAAGTCGAGATCGATGCGGCGACGGCTGCACGGTTGAAGATGCTGGGCTACATCGATGATGACGAGACGGACCCCTAGAGGATCGGTCTCGGTCGAGCGTAAGGGAAGGCGGCGTACTTTCACCGGGGGCCACGCGGTTTCTCACCGTCTTCGGTGCAGCCTAGTACCGATACGAACTCTTCCCCCACGAGCAGTATGGCGCCAGACGTGAAGCTGCCGGCGAGCTGCGCGCAATTCACTTCAGCGGATGCTGTGGAGTCACCCTCAAGGCTCCGCGTAGCCGAGCGCCCGAAGCTCCTCCCGTCACGGGGCTCCCCTAGGGATTTAACATAACGCCCATACTCGGACGTTAT
>JAPYTP010000495.1 GCA_029941885.1 Myxococcota bacterium | reverse complement strand
GATGGTAGTCCGCTCTCAGACGAAGATTCAGTCTCGTATTGAGTATCGAACCCGTAGTGTGCCAAAACTCGGCCGACCGTCTAGGCGGCCCTCCTTGCGTAGTAATTGAGAACTCCGCCCAGCCTTTCATGGCGTTCAACAGCAGAATTCATAACGATCACAGCGTGCGGCGTTTCGATCAGCTTATTTTCAAGCCCCTGATGATTCCGCTCTGCGTGGTAATGCTCTGTGTACTCCTTAACCAAATGCTTGAGATCGGTCGGCCAGAGTCCTTCGCCATCTGCCCGTGATCAGGAGGCCTACGACGCGGCGAGTCGGCGCCATCGCATATTCATGCACCAACGCCGAGCTCTAGGCTGAGCCATGTCCCAACGGCCCAGACACCTCTGATGCCATCGAGGGGTGAGATCACGGATCGCATCGCGACCGAGCGGCAACGCCCTCCTTGCGCAGGGTCGCAGCGGCGGCGAGAATGGCCCCGCAGTGGCGGGATCGGGGTCGGTCGGCCACAGCTGCAACCAGGAGCTCTCGTATGAGCAAGACTATCGAACTGGAAATTTTCACGGACTACATCTGACCCTGGTGTTATCTCAGTACCGGGCGTATTGAAAAGCTGAAGAGAAACTTTGACGTGAACGTGACCTGGGTGCACTTCCCGCTGCACCCGGATACGCCTGCGCAAGGCATTCTCATCGAGAAGCTGTTCGCCGGGCGTGACATCGATATGGACGCCATGTACTCGCGAATGAAGTCTCTCATGGACGATGAGGGCCTGGCGTACGGCAAGCGGACCCACACATACAACAGCCGGCTCGCTCAAGAGCTCGGAAAGTGGGCGGATACCCAACCCGCCGGCGCGTCCATTCACGATGCCCTGTACAGATCCTACTTCGTCGACGGCTCCAACATCGGCGATCCACAGGTCCTGATCGGCGTCGCGGCGTCGGTTGGCTTGTCGGCGAGTGCCGCGCGGATCGTGCTCGAGGAACGCACATTCCAGTCGGCCATCGACGCCGACTGGGCCAAGTCCCGCCAGTATGGTGTGACCGGTGTGCCGACCTTTGTCGCGGGTGGGTACGGTGTGGTTGGCGCGCAGCCATATGCGGCGTTGGACGATCTACTCAAGCAAGCCGGTGCTGATGGCGCCTGATGCGCTTTGAGGCTTCAGCCACCGCGTATGGTGCATAAACTCGGCCGACCGTCTAGGCGGCCCTCCTTTCGTAGTAGTTGAGGACTCCACCCAGCCTTTCATGGCGGACGACCGCAGAATTCATTTCGACCACGCCAGGCGGTTCCTCGATCAGTTGATTGTCGAGCCCCTGATGATTCCGCTCGACGTGGTAGTGCTCTGTGTATTCCTTCACCGCGTGGCGTAGATGCCGCTCTCCCAGAGGGATGACCTGGGCCAAGCACTCAGACTTAATTGAACGCACGAAGCGCTCCGCGTAGGCATTCAGATTCGGGCTTCGTGCGGGGAGCTTCACCGTCTCGACGCCTGAGGATTTCAGGATCTCGCGAAACGACATCGTGAAAAGAGGATCTCGATCGTGGATAAGGTGGCACGACCCGTTCAGGAATCCCTCTTCACAATCGGTGAGATTTCGCGCGATCTGCTTCATCCACTCACCATTCGGGTAGGGAAGGATCCCAGCGATCTCGACTCTTCGGGTCTTGAGGTCGATCACGAAGAGTACGAAGAACCGAATCAACCCCGACCGCGTGATCACTTCAACGCTAAAAAAGTCCGTTGCCGCAATCGCGCCCCAATGAGCCTTCAGGAACGTCTCCCACGACATTCCCCTCCTTCGGGCCGGATCGAATCCGTTCTCGAGCAAGATCCGTTTGATCGTATTTCGACCGATCTCGTGTCCCAGGTTGTAAAGGGCTCCTCGGATTCGGGTGTAGCCCCAACGGGGGTTGTCCCGAGCCATTCGGAGAACCAACTCCCCGATTTCAGCTGCAGTTCTTGGACGCCCGGGGCTTCGCTTCTTGCTCCCGTCATACTTTCTCGCGATCAGCTGTCGGTGCCATCGGAGCAGCGTGTCCGGGGTCACCAGAGTCTCGATTCGCGAGAGCCCATTCCTGCCGACTTTCTTGGCCTTCACCGCGAGCCGTCGACGCTGCTGATCGGTGAAGCGGAGCCGCTTCCCGCCGAGCTGCTCTCTCAGGGCTCGATTTTCCTCCTGGAGATATTCGATCACGTCCTGCTGGTGGCGATTGACCCAGCCAGCGAAGATCAGCATCAGAAATTGAAGCGGCAGAGCGTTCATCGGTCCGAGTCTAGGCCAGCGAAGCCCGAAGAAATGGGCTGAAATCGCCGATTCGAGGCTCGCCTAAGCACCCGTAATCGTACGTGTTTTAGTTCGGCCGAGTTTTGGCACACTACGCCATTGAGGCGCTCGCCGGTCGGCTGCTCACTCGTGGAGCTTGAGAATCGAGGCGCGTCGATCGGCGCCCGGGAGCCGCACGACCGTTAGGCGGGCGTGGCTCGGTCGAGCTTCCGGCCGAGGGCGTAGTCGCCGGCGATCGTGGTGCGGCGCA
>JAPYTP010000494.1 GCA_029941885.1 Myxococcota bacterium | reverse complement strand
ACCCAGGAATCCCAAGCCGATTGCGAGGTAGCCGAGTATCACGAGGACGTTCTCGAGGCTCGCCCCGCCTGCGCCCCACAGGCTGGTATACCCGTCGCCCAGGCTGGCGAAGTCGAGCTCGGTTCCCGCAGGCGGAGCCAATACGAGCCACGCTGCCACGGGAAGAAGTGCCAGGCCCAAGGCCATCAGGATTCCCTGAAAGAGGTCCGACCAGGCGACTGCAACGAAGCCACCGGACAGCGTGTACGTCACGACGATCGCGAATCCGACCAGCGCGCCCGTGTAGTAGTTCCATCCCAGGAAGCTGTCGAAGGCCTTCCCAGTCGCGTCGATCTGGGCGCTCACGTAGATCGTCACGAAGAGCGCGAGCGCCGCGGCCGCAAAGAGCCGTAGTCTGCGGGTCGCCCCTTCGTCGTCGGACCCCGAGAAGCGGCTCACGAAGTAGTCGGGAATCGTGATCGACTGGTATCGGTCGGTGGCGGCCTTGAAGGGCTTTGCCATCAGGAACCACGCCAGCGCGACGCCGACCACTTCGCCCCCGACGACCCAGAAGGCACGCACACCGACCAGGGCGCCCAGACCCGTGAGTCCGAGGTAGAGCCAAGCCGACTCGCCGCTCGCGCGGGCCGAGAACGCGACGACCCAGTAGCCCATCTTCTTACCGCCGACGTAGTAGTCAGCGAGGTCGACCACGCGCCGGCTGGCGACGGCACCAATGGCAAGGAGCACCGCGAAATAGCCAACGATGACTACATATTCCATCGCGGCGATCCTAGGAGAGGCTAGAGGGCATCAACGTCAGGGATCTTCTACACGCTCGGCGGGCTACAAGCACTCACGACCTCGCAGACCTCGTTACCGCTATTGCGGAAATGGTGCGGTCGTGAGCTGTCGAAGTAGTACGCGTCTCCCGGACCCAGCACATAGCGCACGCCATCGACCGTGAGTTCGAGGTGGCCGCCAACGACGACGCCTCCCTCTTCGCCGGTATGGAGGAGTGCTACCTTGCCCGTGTCGGCGCCGGGCTCGTAGCGCTCGTGCAGGATCTGGATGCTTCGTCCGGCCACATGATGCCCGACCTGTCGGTAGGAGACTTTTCCGCGCGCGATCTCGACCAGGTCTTCGCTGGCGTAGACCACAGGTGTCGTGGGCTCCGTGGCCTCTGCGGCGAAGAAGGCGGAGAGGCCCATCGGGATTCCCTCGAGAATTCGTTTCAGCACAGCGACGGACGGGTTCAACTTGCTCGATTCGATCAGAGAGATCGTGGCGTTGCTGATGCCCGTGCTCTTGGCGAGGGCGCGCTGCGAGAGGGAGTGTGCCTCGCGCACTTCGCGTAGTCGGGTGGCGAGGTCATATGCCATGTCGGGCCTCCATCTGTGTCGAGTCCCTGGTTGTTGATGTGTTGAGGATACCTAAAACAATATGTGATGAAACGAAAATACCATGAAATATCGAATTCAAAACATAAGTCTTGTTGATTTATCTAAACGGAGAGACAATAAGCTCGCAACGACACAGAGAGGAATCGAGAGCAGATGACCGAGACGATCTCCCATTGGATCGACGGAAAGCCCCAGGACGGGCAGTCCGGCCGTACGGGCCCCGTATTCGATCCGGCCACGGGCAAGGAGAGGGCACGCGTCGCGTTCGCGAGCGCCGAAGAAGTGGACAAAGCCGTCGCGATCGCCGGCAATGCGTTTGGCCAGTGGCGTGACACATCGCTGACCAGCCGCACGCAGATCATGTTCAACTTCCGTGCGCTGCTCGACGAGGCGAGGGATGAGCTGGCGGATCTCATCGCGGGAGAACACGGCAAGACCAAGCCGGATGCGCGCGGCGAGGTCCAGCGCGGGCTCGAGACCGTGGAGTTCGCATGCGGGATCTCGCAATTGCTGAAGGGCGACAGTTCGTCACAGGTTTCGACCGGCATCGACATGGTCTCGGTTCGCGAGCCCGTTGGGGTGGTCGCGTGCGTTACGCCCTTCAATTTTCCGGCGATGGTCCCGCTCTGGATGACGCCGATCGCTCTGGCTTGTGGCAACAGCGTGATCTTGAAGCCGTCGGAGAAGGATCCTTCGGCGTCGAACCTCCTGGCCGAGTTGTATGGCCGGGCGGGCGTGCCTGCGGGCGTCTTCAACGTGGTTCATGGCGATCGAGTCGCCGTCGAGCGCCTGATCGAGCATCCCGACGTCGCCGCGCTCAGTTTCGTCGGTTCGACGCCCGTCGCCCGTGCGGTCTACGAGGGCGGTACTCGACTTGGCAAGCGAGTCCAGGCGCTCGGTGGAGCGAAGAACCACATGCTGGTACTTCCCGACGCGGACATGGATCTGGCCGCGGATGGCGCGGTCTCGGCCGCCTACGGCTCCGCCGGCGAACGCTGCATGGCGATTTCCGTCGTGGTTGCGGTCGGTGACGCTGCGGACCGTCTCGTGCCGAAGATCCAGGAGCGTGTCGCCAAGCTCAAAATCGGATCTGCCGAGGACCCGGATGCCGAAATGGGTCCGCTCATTACCGCGGAGCACCGCGACAAGGTTCTCGGCTACAT
>JAPYTP010000493.1 GCA_029941885.1 Myxococcota bacterium | reverse complement strand
CGATAAGTAACCGAATGACAAATCGCCCGGAATCACGGGCGAAGGGTCCAACGCGAGTTGATTCTGGCTAGGTTTCTTTCGTGGCTACGATTGCGAAGGCTTTGGAGGCCAGCATGTCGAGCCGGCTGGTGGTTCGGTAGCTGTTGGATTTCTTGGCTTTTAGTTGTGATGCGGCTTTGATCAGCATTGATACTGGGAAGAAGGTGTAGGGGCGATGGTCTTCGGGGAAGGCCTTTGTTTCTAGGATGCGAAAGCCTGCGCTTCTTAGGAGGGTGTCGATGTGGGTGTAGGTGATTGGGAAGCGCACGTGCATTTGCGGGTCGTCGGTGGTTTGAATGAAGGTTGGGCGATCGATTCTTGTGCCCAGGCTTCCGTAGAGGAAGTAGCGCAGGCGGAACTGCAAGGATCCCATGTTCGGCACGCTTAGGTAGAGCTTGCCTCCGGGTTTGGTGATGCGGAGGAACTCTCGGATCGCCATCTCGGGGGCGTAGAGTCGCTGGAGGCCGGCTACGGAGACGACGATGTCGAAGTGGTTGGCTGGGAAGGCTGTTATGGGGTGATTGAGATTGGCCTGGGTGAACGGGAGCTCTTTGGCTTCGAAGTTTCCCGGATCGATGTCGCAGCAGTGCGTTTCTAGTCCCAGGGCATGAAGGCGCTGGGCTAGGGCTCCTGCGCCGCACGGGAGGTCGATGGCTCTGAGCTTGTCTGCGGGTCTTCCTTGGAGGTCGCGCTCGATGAGTTGCAGCACGGAGTCGTGCGTGGGGCCATGGGTGAGCCGGCGTGTGGGTTCTTGCTTGGGCATGGGTTAGTTCGGCGGGCTCTCGGAATGGGGTTGTTGACGAAGCCAACCTGCTAGCGCTCTTGCGGTTCGCGGGCGTCGCAAGTGTTGAGTTTGACCGCAGGCGAGTTGGATGGCTTTGACGGGATGGCTTAGGAAGGCGCTGGGGTGAGCGTAGCGATTCTGTTGGCCGGCGAGGAGGTGGAGGATTTCGGTATCGCCATAGCCCTCGCAGAAGGCTGCGACTCGGGGGGCGGCTTGGCCTGGGGGTGTGACTTCTACTGTGCTCGTCAAGAATCGCCATAACTCATGGGCTTTGGCTTCGGGTAGCTCTTGCTGGGTGTGGCTTGCGCTGAAGTCGAACCACGTCCAATCGCTGAAGACGTTGTGACAGCTGCCGTCGCTGTGGATCTCGCGGAGCGAGCTGGCTTGGCGATGGCGTGCTTGGATTCGTTCGCCGGCCTCTGCGATTAGCTTGAGTGGGTTTGGGGTTTCGCTGAGTTCGTGGAATAGCGTGGAGGTATCGCGGTAGGGGAAGACAACGGTGTTGAGGAGCTGCAGAGCGTTGCCATCGAGGTGGAGGGTGAAGGTGGCTGCTTGCTTGCTGAGGGGTGCGAGGGCGGCGACGCCCAGGGCCTCAAAGGCTGCAATGGTCTCGAGCTCGCGCTCGAATTCTGAGGTGGAGAGGGACTTGATGACGAAGCGCCGGCCGTTCTGTTCGATGAAACGGGGGGATCCGGATGTCTTGCGGGTTCGCTGAGCGAAGCGCGGGCGAAAGGTCGTGCAGGGCTGTTCCGGGTGAAGCGGTTCCACGGCGGGCAGGCTAGCTCGGATCGGAGTTGGCTGAAGACCTGGTTCCTACTTGAGGAAGGCGAGGATCTCCCGGGCGAGTTCATCGGGTTTCTCGGCGGAGGGGAGGTGTCCGGTGCCTTTGAGGACGACGCTTCTTAGATGGGGGACGAGCCGTTCGGCGCGGGCAACGGCAGTGGCGGGATCGAGAACCTTCTCGTGCTCTCCCACCAGATGGAGAACGGGGGCATCGATGCGGGCTAGCTCGCCGTCACTAAAAACGCGTGGCGCAGGCATGACAAGGTTTCGCCCGCGGTACATCGCGAAGTCCCGGAGAAACAAATGGAAGAGGGGTTGATCTCGGAGCGCCTTGCCCACCGCCATCCAATCCAAGGCGGACTCTCCGACGCGGACACTAGGAAGCAAGCCTGCGGGAATGATGCGGAGATAGAAGGCGGCGTTGATGCGGTTGAAGGTGGCTGCCGGCCCGACGAGGGCGACTTTCTTGACGCGCTCAGCGCTGTGGAGTGCGGTTTCCATGGAGAGCCAGCCGCCGTACGAGGAGCCGATGAGGTGGGTGCGCTCGATGCCGAGCGAGTTCAGCACGCCGGTAAGCCAGCCGACGAGCTCCGTTGGGGTTCGGTGGGGGCGAGCCGGGGCGCTGCGTCCAACGTCGATAAGGTTGTCGAGGGCGATCACGCGATAGTCTGCTGCCAGGGCGTGAGCGAGGAAGTGCCACATCGCCGACGTGCCCCCCATCCCGCGGAGGAGCACGACGGGTTCTCCGGTCGGCACGCCGCAGCTGTGCATCTGGGTGGTGCCACTCTTGCTGGTGATGACTTCCGAGGTGAAGTCAGCGGGCCAGGGGATCGGGATTTTAACGGGGCTTTTTAATTCCGCCGATAAGTAACCGAATGACAAATCGCTCGGAATCACGGGCGAAGGGTCCAACGCGGGGGGTCTCGTGGGATGGGACAGCGCA
>JAPYTP010000492.1 GCA_029941885.1 Myxococcota bacterium | reverse complement strand
ATCAGTAGCCGAATGACACATCGCTCGGAATCACGGACGAAGGGTCTAACGCGGGGCTGCCCTTTCTGCAGGGAACCGCGGGCTCGGCGATCTTCGGGCTGCTCCTAGCCGTGCTAGTCGGCCTGGTGATCGTCGGCGGCATCAAGCGAATCGGCGAGGTAGCGGGGTTCCTGGTCCCGCTGATGTGCACCATCTACGTCAGCTGCGGGCTGTTGATCCTGATGTTCCACGCGAGAATAGGAATTATAAGGCCCATTGTCTGAAGATGTTCGTGTATCTGTACACGACGAACGCAGTCATGCCGCACCCTCAGCCCGAACCGGGCGAAGGCAGGCCCGACACCGAGCAACCAACACGAACATACACAGACACTCGCAAGGAGTCTGCCCGCGTTGCGCGTGCCGTAGCGCGCAATGAGAGAGTTAGAAGCACGAAGCAATTTCGAGAAATACAGAAAATTCATAGGGGACCTTCGGAAGATCAAGGGCTACTCGATGTATCCCAGTGCTCTCAACTCCTGGATCGAGGCTTTGTCAAGTTCCTCGAGCTTTACGGATCGCTCACCCGATTCGATTTGATCGTACGCTTCCATCAATTTGTGTACGCGACCCCTCAAAGTCGGGTTCCAATCAGCCGGTACAGGCTTGTTTTCGCCGGCGTCATTTGCGAGGTCGTAAACTTGCACGCCTGTCAACTTGCGCACAACTTTGACGTTGCCCTCGTACAGAGCCAGCTCCATGCGGCTGTCCTTCGAGTCAGCATTCGCTCCCTTCCTCGCCTCTGATATATACACGCGCGGTTCGGTAGGCCGCCCGAAAATCGCCGGCACAAGCGAAATGCCTTGCAGTCCTGTTGGAATATTGAGACCCGCCAGGTCGAGCAATGTAGGAGCAATGTCTGCGATTCCTACTCTCTGTTGTACGACGAGTCCGGGATTTGCCTTCGGGTGCCGGATTATCAAGGGGATTCTCAGCGCGAGATCCCACAAATGCCCCCCATGAAGTAAGTCTCCATGTTCGCCGAGAATTTGTCCGTGATCGGAAGTAAGAATCACAATGGTGTTATCGAGTGCGCCCGTGTTGCGACACTCTTCTATTAAACGCCCGATTTGACCATCCACTTCGGTCACCGTTCCGTCATAGAGAGCACGCAAGACACGCAGATCTTCCGGGGACCCGGTGATTTCCTCGCGGTTTTCGATCAGTATCCGCGCCGTAGCGCCCTCGGCGAGAATCCCGTTGTAGCCATTGAGGCGTTTGGCAGCGATTTCAGTCATGCGATAGGGCGAATGGGTGCCGAAGTAATGCACCCAAGCGAAGAAGGGCTGAGTTCGCTCGTTGCATATCCAGTTCTTTGCCATCTCGGTGATCTCGTCCCCGCTGCGACGCATAGGAGCAGACTGGGAAAAGGGTTGATCACTTAAGGTCGAGAAACCCTGATGGAAGCCACCTCGAGTCAGTAGCCTGGTGTTGGTCACGAATGCCGCTGTTTCGTAGCCCGCATCGTGCAGGAGTTCTGCAGCGGTGACGTTTGCGGAACTCAGTTGGTCGCCATTCCACCGGACTCCGTGCCGGTTCGGAGCCAGCCCAGTGAACATTGAAGCGTGAGCGGGCAGTGTGGTCGCAATCGTCGTCACGGCCCGATCGAAGACAGTCGATTGACCAGAAAGGGCATCGATGTTCGGTGTCAACCCCTGACCCAACCGGTCAACCCGGAAGGTGTCCAGGACGATGACCAGGATGTTGGGACGTTTTGGCTCGGGTTCAGAAGGCGCGCAAGCAAGGCTCGCGACACCGAGCCACACCAGAACTAGAAAACTCGCCCATCGAATCATTGGGCGAGTATCCCTGCCAGCGAACTGTTCGCCCGAGGCGGTTTAACTGAAGCACCGTTCGCGCGCGCCTCGCCAATGTAATCGATAATCGCCTGCACGAGCAGCGCGGCTCCACGCCCGTTCAGGTGGCAACAGTTGTCCAGGTAGACAGTCTCTTCAACGTCCCGGAAGACTCCGCTCATGTCGGCAAAGTCGACATGAGCGCTGCGCAATTCGGGTTGGCGCGCAAGGAGCTTGGGATAGCCGAGAACGATAACTTCCTCCCAGCGTTCTCTTCGGTCAAGTACGTGCTCGAGTTCATAGGGGCTGAATGTCTTTGAGCCAGGTAGATACTGGTTTGGTTGAAGGAAATGGTGGTATGAAAAGTCGTTCCCCACAGCGAGATTGCCGAGTTGAATAGAGGATGCAACCCAAATGTCGATACTTGCCGCCGTTAATTCGATGCCCTCCGGCAGACTCGGACCCAGCTGAGAGAAAGACGCTCGTTGCATCGCTTCGTCGCTATATTGTTCAAGAGCGAGATTGAGCGCGACAACTTTGCGGTCGAAGGATCGCTCACGCACGAGCCAGATCAAGTTCGCCGTTGGCGAAAACCGCAACGCACCTGCCAAGCGGCCATTCGAGACGGATTGGTCGCGCAGGTTGGTGATCCGTCCCACAAGCTGGATCTCTTCGCTTTGCACGGTCGCCGCCACCAAGCGGGGCCAGATCGTTGGGTAGGAAGG
>JAPYTP010000491.1 GCA_029941885.1 Myxococcota bacterium | reverse complement strand
ACCATCTCTTTCTCTCGGACGAGAGTTACAATCGCTCCCCGGAGCAACAATCTTCCGAACGATGCCATGCGAGCTGCGCCGAGCGCATCACCGTCGCCAGGGGCGGCACCGGGGTCTATCCCGGGCAGCCCGATTGGACCACCACGGGAGTCTGGGAAACCTGGGCCGAACGCCAGGGGGATGTCGCGAGGGCGACCTTCCCCGGAAGGGCCTGATACGCCCCGGTGGGGCATAGTTGTCAGAACCATAGGTATCGGCAGTGCCGAAAACGCTGCTCGAACTACCTACCCGCGCCATACGACGCGCTACAGGAGAAGCTATCCTAGTGAATAACGTCCGGTTTGATTCCTAATATCACACGACGATTGAAGTGGCTGACAGGTCGCATGCTATACGTCACACTGCGATGAAATCGACTGATGGGGAATGCATTCCCATATTTGCGGTTACGCAAGTTGTTTGATGAAATCGCTTCCGCCTTGAAATCGATCGGAATCACGAACTAGCATCAAGACTCCAAAGAAGCCGATCTGTTGACAGAATCGTCCACACGCAACGAAAGAGACGACGAGTGAAGTCGGCAACCAAGGTCAAACGAGTTTCGTCTCGTACGTCCAGAACGAAGATCTGCAGTGGGGTCGCGGTCGCATTCTGGGTAGTCCACGTGATCGCAGCATGTGCAGACGAAGGGACAATAGAACAAACGGACTCGACTCAATCCTCGCCGCTACGTGAATCGTCCCTCAGCCTCTACAAACTGCGCAAGCCGCCGAAGGTTGAATGGAAACTACCAAAACGACTGCGCGAAATTTCAGGTCTCGCAACAACTCCTGACGGCCGACTATTCGCGCACAACGACGAGCGGGCGATTATCTATGAGATCGATATTGACGAGGGCGAGATCGTTAAGAGCTTTCACCTTGGGCCCAATGGAATCGAGGCGGACTTCGAGGGAATCGCCATCGCCGGAGATTCGATCTTCTTGGTGACGAGCACAGGCACCCTCTACGAGACAGTCGAGGGCTCTGCGGACGAGGAGGTCAATTACGCGACCGACGACACCGGAATCGGAGACGTTTGTGAAGTAGAGGGGCTCGAGTACGAACCCAGCGACCAAACGCTACTGCTGGCGTGCAAGACGACTCGCGGTTTACGCCTGAAAGGCGGAGTCGCGGTCTTTCGATGGTCGATCGAGAGCCACAGGCTCGCAGAGCCCGACTTGATTTGGGTTTCCGAAGACGAGATCGGGCGGCATCTCCCCCAGAAGCGATTCCATCCGTCTGGGATCGCTCGCCATCCTGCGAACGGAACCTACCTCATCATCTCAGCGCGCGAGCACGCGCTGATCGAAGTCACGCCAAGTGGGAATGTCGTTGCGGCCGAAGATCTGAAGAGTGGCCGACATCGGCGCGCTGAAGGCATCACGGTCGCCGTGCGAAAAAACGGCGCGTTCGACCTGATTATCAGCAACGAAGGTGACAATCGCCGAGCTCGACTTGCGCGATATCACGACCGATCACGGGTAAAGAGCGACTAATCGAATTCTAGATCGAAAATTGCGTCCGCCGCGTAAACGCGTTCAACAGCTTGCCTTCCTGATTGAGCAGGATTGTCGATGCATGCGCGACGGACGAGATATCTGTCTCGACAATGTGCGTGCAATTGAGCATTACGCGAATACGGGATTGGGATGTCAATTGAGAGCGGCTATGGATGCCTGCTCGTTTCCGCCGCTCAACCGCGCCTGGACTAGAGATGCCTCCATCACTCAGGTTGATATGCCCATAGCGGGCCGCGAAATCCCACATGGACGACAGAGTTTTCGCGTCGAATCGCTGTGATATTAGGCATCAAGTCGGACTTTCTTCACTCGGATTGCTTCTCCCGTAGCGCTTCGTATGGCGTCTTGTCGCCGTGGGCTCCGTGTGGGCGATCGAAATTGTAGAAGCGTTCCCACACGGCCAATTTCTTCTCGAGATCGACGTCATCGCGGTACGTGAGCCGCTGGTTGAACTCGTCTTTGTCGGTTCGGTGTGACCGCTCCACTTTTTCGTTCAGCTGAGGTGCGCGCGGTTTGATGTAGACGGTTCCATGCCCTGGTCCGCAACGTGCCAGTGGAACAGAGCCTGGAACTCGTGGCCGCGATCCGTTCGGAAGTCTGGCTATGCCATGACGCCTGCAGACCCGATGGACCGGGTCATCAGAGGTCTTGATGTCGTGATGGCGCTCTAGATACCAGGCAAAGGCGAATCGGTCCCATGTGATAGGCCGGGCGTAGATGCAGGATCTTTTCAACGACCTCATCAGGCGTTTTGGTGGGATGGTTGTGGGGGCAGAATTTTCGGCTCTTCAACCCCTCACTCCCCCGTATTCGGGAGTCGCGTGTTTGGACGCCAAGATCGGTCCTCGCTCGCGGGTCCCAAAACCCCGCTTGGCCTTCCTATCCGCACGCAGCGACGGCTCGTGCACGTCTTCAGATTGCCTTCACACTGCCGGAGTATCCTGAAGGAGTCTGCCGCGCTAGCGCGGGGTTCCCTGGACCCTGCAACGGGGGCGGGACGGGTGCGCACGCCGCTTCGGGCC
>JAPYTP010000490.1 GCA_029941885.1 Myxococcota bacterium | reverse complement strand
TGATCGACGGAGCGAAGGCGCTGACCTCCGCCATCCGGAAGATGTTCGGCCCGCTGCGGGGGGCATAGGTATTACAGTGCGACCAGGCTCTGTTGGTCGATTGGGATTTGACCGGCGTCAACTATTTCTGCCGGTCGACGACTACTATTTCTGCCGCTGTGGGTTTTTCTCTTCTTCCTTCTTTTCTTCTTCGACGAAGTCACCGGAGGTGACGCTACTTCTTCGCCCGTCGTCGTGAGGCAGCGGGCTTCTGGTCTGCGGCGGCCTTCTCTTGGGCCGCTTCCGTGCGGTAGCTCGGCACGTCAAACTCAGCGATCACGGAGTGATGCACGATCCGATCAATCGCTGCGGCTGTGGCCATTGGGCTCTGAAAGATCTCTTCCCATTGGCTGAACACCCTGTTGCTCGTCACGATGATCGAGCGGCGTTCGTAGCGTTCGGCGATTAGCGTGAAGAGCACCTCTGCCTCGTCAGCCCGCTGCTTCAGATAGCCGAGGTCGTCGAGGATCAACACCTCGAAGTGATCGAGTTTGCGAAGTGCTCGAGGGAGATCGAGGTCACGCTTTGCAGCGAGCAGATCCTGGACAATCTTGAAGGTAGGAACGAAGAGAACCGATCTTCTCTCCTCGATGAGCCGGTCGGCGAGCGCCGCCATCGCATGCGTCTTTCCAGTGCCCGGCAGGCCGAACGCGAGCACGTTGGCGGCTCGGTCGACAAAATCGCCGGTGACCAGATCCTCGAGCTGTTGCTGAAGCTTGGCAGGGAACCGACTCCGGTCGAGGCTCTCCCAGGTCTTCCCAGCAGGAAGCTTGGAGGCGCGGCGTAGGCGATCCACGCGACGTTGGCGACGATCGCTCGCTTCGAGCTCGAAGACGGCGAGGAGCGTCTTGAGCGCCGAGCCCTGTTGATCGGCTTGGAAGCGCTGCACGACCTCGGCACCAATCGTGGGAAGGCGAAACTCGGTGCACAGGGCCTGGATGCGTTCTTGTTGAGCTGTAGTCATCGGACCGCCTCCACAAGCAGGGCGTCATAGACACCCAGATCGGGGACTGCGGGCGTCGTAAGCATGGGGATCGTTGGCTTGACGGGCGCCGCCAGGCCTCGGACCGCCGCGTAATCGAAGCGATCACCGGTGTCGAGGAGCGAGCGAAGAGCCACTTCCACAGCGGACTCCATGGTGCTCGCCGCCAGATGGAGAGTCCGCACATATTCGATGTCGGCTCGCTCCCCCTTGAACCGGATGAGTGCGTCGTAGGCTTCGCGAAAGGTTGTTGTCGGGAACATCTCCTCGCGGAAGCGATAGCGCGCGAAGGCGCCTGGCTTGCGAACCAGAGACCAGATCACATGCCGGTAATCGATTCTGTAGTCCTCGCCTCCGCGAAGGCGCGGCATCCGCTCAACGAGTTGACTTCGGTAGTAAATTTCCACTTCGTTCGCGTACTGTCGCGCCTCCACCTCGTGCCCTCGGAGCCTCGACGGCACGGAGTAGGTCTTGCTCGAAAGCCGGATCGTGCTCCACTTGTGGACCTTCACCCGGTAGGACGTGTAGGCGGGGAGCCTCTTGGCGGGCAGAGATCTGAGGTGAGCACGCTCCTCTTCGAGCTTGGCCGCGCAGCGACGGTTGAGTCGAAAGACGATCTCCTGGACAAACTCTTCATAGTCGGCGACGGAGGCGAAGTCTCGGCTTCCGCGAATCACCAGGGCCTGTCGGAGAGCCAACTTGAGGCGGTGATGAGCCTGCTCCGCGACCCCGTTCTCATGGGATCGGCCGGGATGAATCCGCGTCGAACGAAGACCGTAGTAGGCAAGCAGTGATGCGAAGCGCTCGGTGAGTGCACGGCCTCCGCTGCGCTTCAGCTCATGGGTTGCCGCTGAGAGGTTGTCGCTGCGGATCACTTCCGGGGAACCGCCTAGCGCCCACAGTGCCCCTTGGATGCCATCCATCAGCGCTTCATAGGTTTCGCCGAAGGCCAGGCCCACCCAGCGCCAGCCGCTGAACGAAAGGACAAACTCGAAGAAAAGGTGTGGGAAGAGAACGCCCGCAATCGTCACGCCGAGTTCGGTCGCATGGGTGAAATCAATCTGAGCTTCGCGGCCCGGTGGGTGAACCTGCTCGAAGAAAACTTCGCGATCGGGGCCGTGGAGGGCGCGCCAATCTCGGATCCGTCGCTGCAGCGTGCGGAGTTGGCCCTCACCGAACTGGCCAGGAGTTTGACGCTCCAGGAGATCAAGGATCGTTGTCGCCTGGAGGACCCGATCGTCATCCCGTCGAAGCAGCGGCTCGACCACCGACGCCCAGACGCTATCGAACGGATCATTCCGTGTTCGCCAGCCTCGCTTCTTCCTCGTCTGCGAGGGGAGAGCCCCTCGCCCCCATTCTCGAGCCGTCCGAACACTCATCCCCGCGGCGGCTGCAGCAGCCTCCTGACTCTTCCCTTTCATGCGCTTTTGCCTCAATAACCGAACCTGCTCGTCCGTCACCACGCGCGCCACCTCCCCCCCCGAAGGGTGGAGCAGCCAAAGTTATGGAGACAAACCGGCAGTTCTAGTTGTCGTTGGGCGGCAAAAGTAATTGTCGTTGATCA
>JAPYTP010000489.1 GCA_029941885.1 Myxococcota bacterium | reverse complement strand
GGTGTTCACGTGGGGGCACGGCAAGTCGTCGCACGCCGCTGAACGCCGATCCGTTGGGCGGCGGGAGTGGGCGTGTCTCAAGTCGGTGGATTGCCTCCCGGCCAGTTCGAGAGCGAAGAGTTCCCTCGCTTCGGACTTGGGAAGTTCGCGTTTCGGTTCCCCACGGACAGTGGGGCTGTGGAGATCGCCGTCCGCGGCGATGTGGGCACAGATCTCACCGTCCGTGAAGAACTCGGGGAGCTCCCACGCGTCGATCAAGTCTCGGATTTCCATTGTGTAACGACGTGGTCGAAGCGTGATCTTCAATGGGGTGGGTTCAGGTTCCGTGACTTCTACGAAGCGATCGTCGAGCCCAAGGCAGGACCTCAGCCGGGGGCGAGCCTAGTCGTTGTGCGGTCCCAGGACGGTTACGCCCAAAGCCTCCCGCTCGAGGATCTTCTCGCTCCGGACGTGCTGCTTGCCGACCGACTCGATGGCCGTTCCCTGTCACTTGCTCATGGCGCACCGATTCGACTTGTCGCTCCTGCGCACTACGGATACAAGAACCTCAAGCATGTCTGCTCGATCGAGTTCTGGCGGGACGCCCGCGAGTATCGATTCGCTGGACCGAAGTTCATGGACCATCCGAGGGCCAGGGTCGGGCTCGAAGAACGCGGTCGTGGCGTGCCGGCGTGGGTTCTTCGAAGAACTTATCCGGTACTCATTCCTCCGATCCGGTGGCTATTTCGTGTCGCCCTCGAACGTCACGAGAAGCGAGGATCTCAACTCCCTGGATCGAAGCGATGAGGTCCGCCGCCCAACAAGCGGTTGCAGCTGACGCCCAACAGCTCGTTCCACTCGGCCGTGGTACCGTTCTGGCGGCGGGCGCGGTGCCCCAGCGCTGGAGGTCAGCGCTGTTGGGCGCAGCTGAACCGCGGGTCCGTTAGGCGGCGTGAATGCTGCCCAGTAGATGGAGCGATCCTGCCATCTCTGAGCTTCGGGCAACCATACTCGTGCTCGCGATCGGAACCGGGCTCTGCGTTGTCCTTGCGGCAATGGGCTGGCCCGGTGCGCCGAATCACTGCCTTCTCGAGGGCGACTGCTATTGCGAGGCCCCGCGGCCCGGTCCCATTGCTCAGCCGGCGAACACTTGGTCCCTCCTCGGCTTTGGCATCGCTGGAATCTGGGTAGCTTGGCGCTCCGGGCGCGACCGCGCGAGCGCACGCTCGCCGTTCCTTCGCGGTCGCCTCTATCCGGGGCTCTACGCCAGCGCCCTGGCATTCATGGGTCCCGGTGCGGCTTTGTTTCACGCATCGCTCACCGATTGGGGCGGTGCTGTTGATGTTCTCTCGATGCTGGGGTGGGTCTGTTTTCTGCTCTATTACAACTTGACATCGCTCTACGGCTGGAGCCAGTCGCGGTTCCTCACGGCCTACGTGGCAACGATCGCCATCGCCATTACTCCGCGGCTTCTCTTCGGTCCAGCAGGCGTCCCCCTGTTCGCTCTCCTGCTATTGGCCTGGTTCGCAACCGAGGCCCTCATCGGGCGTCCCGCAGGCACTCTGGGGATTCGCCAGCCGGTCGAGCGGAGGCGAAGGTATTTCTGGGCCTTCATCGCGATCAATCTTCTAGCTCTGTTCACTTGGACGGGTAGCCACGCCGGCGGATGGCTATGCGACCCCTCATCGCTTCTCCAGGGGCACGCCCTGTGGCATGTCCTGAACGCGGCCGCTGCGGCTCTTCTCTACCCTTACCTTCGATCCGAGCGCATCGATCCGGAGCACGCCGCCCAACAAGGCGTTGCAGACGGACCAGCAACAGCTCGCTTGAATTGACCCTGGGTGCCGTCTGGCGGCATACTTCTAAGGCAGGGTCGGGTCGAGTCAGCGCTGTTGCTGGCCGCTGAACACCGATCCGTTAGGCGGCGCGTCATGCGTGGAGCCGGAATCGTCATAGGCGTCCTGGTTTGCCTCTTCGTTCTGGCGATCGGCACTTCCGTTGCGCTGATCGAGTCAGGAGAAGTCGTCGTGATCCATACGCGGGATTTCGATGGCGAACTCCATAGCGCTCGGGTCTGGGTCGTCGATCATGAGGGTCACCAGTGGGTGGCCCCGGGGAATCGGTCGAACGCGTGGTTTCAACGGCTCATCGCGGACGCTCGCGTCGAGCTCGTTCGCTCGGGAGTTCGGTCGTGCCGTGTTGCCACCGTTGTGGAGAGTCCAGCCTCCATCCCGGTGCTCGAGGCCTTTCTCGAGAAGTACTCATCTGTCATTCGTGCCACGGGTCTCCTCAATCGGCTCCTCGAGCCCACGGGCGATGAGTCGCCACCTGTCGCCGTGAGGCTTGGCGCGTGCTGAGCCAGCGGGCTCAGTGGCGCGCCGCTCAGCATTAACTTTGAAGCGCAACGAACTTCAGCCACAAGCCAGCGGCCGCCTAACAAGGCCTTGCAGCTGACGTGGCTGGCTTCGTCGCTACGACCTCTGGTAGTCTCCTGGCGTCGGCCTCTGTTGCAGTCCCGCTGGCGGTCAGCGGCCACGCAGCTGAAGGCCCAATCCGTTAGACGGCGGGAGGGGAGCGCTGTGACGAAGAATCGAGTTCGCCAGTTCCTCCTTTTCG
>JAPYTP010000488.1 GCA_029941885.1 Myxococcota bacterium | reverse complement strand
ACGTCCGAGCCTGGGCGTTATGTTAAATCCCTAGGGGAGCCCCGTGACGGGAGTCTGGGCGTTATGTTAAATCCCCAGGGGATCCCGTGACGGGGTTCTCCGATGGATGCACGCCCGGCTACTACAACAACGAAGGCAAGCCCGGGCCGATCACGGGCCAGAACGGCTTCTTCTTTGGCGGGCCCACCGAGTTCGTCGAGATCCTTGCCAAGTGGCGCGAAGACGGCGATATGAAGGGGCTGAAGCTGACCGAGAGCCCATGACCGCGCCGAGGGTCTGAGACATCGCATCAGAGAAGGACACCACATCACAAGACAGCATCACTCACTGGCATGCGACACACTAACACCATGGGAGGGTCCCCAATGGCCCAAAGCAACTTCGATCCCGACCGCTACAAGTGGCGGGAGGTCACGGGCGAACCGGAGCTTTCCTACTTCGTGCGCCACGACTACACCATTCTCGGATACGACCTGGCCGCCGGTACGCTCGACATGGTGGTCCGCTGGACAGGCGACGGCGGCCATTGTCCCATGCACCGACACACGGCGACCACGACCGTCCTGGTGCTCGACGGCGAGCAATATCTGTGGGACATCCACCCAGACGGGACGCGAGGCGAGCCCAAGGTCCGGGTCGCCGGCGACTACGCGCTGACCGTGGGCGACGCCCTCCCCCATCTCGAGTGCGGGGGCGAGACTGGAGGCATCGTGTTCTTCGGCAATCACTCGAGCAACGGCCTGCTCTACGAGATCCTCGACGAGGAGCTCAAAGTTGTAGTGGACGTCACGATGGAGACGCTGGTCGCCGACTTCGAAGCGAATACCTGAGGCGCCGGCGGAGGAATTCCGGTCAAAGGACGGCAGAGCGAAGCTCTGCCGCGCAGGCGACGACGCGCGCAACAATCCGGAGGATTGTCCGGCTAGGACCTCGTCTGGACGGGAAGGCTATCTGCGAAGCGAACCAGTCGGAGTACGAACTCGAGCGTGGTGTCCATGCTCTTCAGGTCGATTCGGCCGCGAGCGTCTGCAGACGTGTGCATCCCACGCGGCAGCACGAAGGGCGGAACGGCGCTGATGACGGTCGCCGCGGGGACGCCGCTTGCCAGAAACGGAAACGCATCGGTCAGCCCCCCACCCGAGGTGTGGCCTATCGGTCGGCCGGTTTGCTGCCGGTGTACAGAATCGAGAAGAGACACGACCGCCGAAGACGGCTCGAACCCGCGCAGGATGCCTCCTTCGCGGTGAACGACTGTGAGCTGCTCTGACGCTCCGATCGGATCCAAGTTGATCACGTAGGTATCGAGTGCCGGTAGCTTGGGCAAGCGATCGCGCACGAATCTCCAGGAACCCTGCGCACCAACTTCCTCCGCGGCAAAGAACACGAACATGACCTCGGTTCTCTCGAGAGCCGGCCCATCGGCAAGCGCTGTCGCGGCTCGAAGGAGAACAGCGCACGCTGCGCCATTGTCGAATGCACCCGAGCTGCGCTCCGACCGGAATGCGCCACCCGCAAACACGACGAGAAACAACACTCCATAGATGAGAGTGGCATTGGCGAAGATCCTCGAGGCACGGAGAGACCACCGACGCCGAAGAGTCTCCGACAAAGCCAACGGAAATAGAAGAGCGAGGACTCCGACCACCGCACCCGCGATCTGAACCGGCAGACGGACCACATGGTCTGTGAGTTCGGTCTTCGTGTCGTAGTGCGCAGTCAGTACAATCCTCTGATCGGGGTTGCGTGCCGGAATGACCCCGAAGATATTGTCCTCCTGAATGCTGAATCCAGGTGTGAGCGGGAGTTGCCAGTCGAGGTAGCCCACAGGGAGAGCGAGGAAGAGAACGGCAACGAAGGCGGACAGCATCTTTCGCGACGAGCGCAGAGCCCACGCGTACGAGCAGCAGAGCAGGAACACACCGACGCCCAGCGCGACCGGGTCGTGGGGATGCGCAGAGAACGCTTGGACCTGCGGTTCGACGCCCGCCAATTCAAGGCGTTCGGCAATGAACGACGCCGCGGCCCGAAGACCCGGTGTTCCGTTTTCACGCGGTGCGTCGGCGAGTGCAGAAAGCAGTTCAGCCCAATCGGACAAGGATTGCCCCGCCGCAAAGGCGGATCGGCGATGAGCGGCGTGGAACAACGCCACCGGAGACCACCGAGCCTGAAAAGCTGAATGCCAGATCGTGCATCGGTCACCTGAAGCGCGCTATTGGACAGATTGACTATGCCGCTTCCTTGATGCTGTCTTCGTACGCGATCTGATAGTGCCGGGCCTACTGGGCCTCAACCAAGTTCGTTGAACCCAACCCAGCATCTGCGACCTGGTTGATCGAGAACCACGACAGCATCGTCAAGCACAGAAGCCAGGCGTTCGTCAACTGGGACTCGCTCCCCGACGACCGCCGTGCCCAGCTCAATCTCGCTGCCGAAGAGGGCACCACTATACCCATTCGTTGACCGTCAGCACGGAAGCCGCGAGCGAGATCGTGCAGTGGGACCCGTTGATGATCAAGAATGGCCGAGAATGCCGTCTGCACTGCGAACGGGGGATAGGACATTCAAGCTGGGTTCTGGCACAACGTCCGAGCCTGGGCGTTAT
>JAPYTP010000487.1 GCA_029941885.1 Myxococcota bacterium | reverse complement strand
TGAAGGAGCCGCCGCTCTATTTTCCTAGAAGATCAACTGACGTTGGGACATTCCCGGAAAAGGCTCTATCGAGCCAGCAAAGCAGCATAGGTTGCTGTCAAAAAGTGCCTCTTAGAAAAAGGCATCTCGACTCCGGAAAGTTTCGACGACGTACACCCTGTGTCCGGCGACTTGGAGGCTGCCCGTCTCGGTCGCGACGCCCCGCAAAGGGCGTCTGATTTCAGGAGCGCGCGACCGTCGAGAAGGTCGCCTCAGGCGTAGGGATCCGAACTGACGAAGCCGAAGCGTCCACCCGAGGTCTGTGAAGGATCGAGTTCGAGACCGCGTGTTCCGAATACCCGCAGGTCCAGTTCGCAGGTGGCGGCGTGGCGTTCGACGCACTCGAGATCAGCAACCTTGAAGGTGAACGAGTGGATGATGGACCCATGTTCCTCCAGGTCTTTGGCCATCTCGCTTGTGGAGTCTTCGGGTGCCGCCAGCTCGACTACCGTATCCCCGACCGAAAAGAACCGACACTGTGCGTTACGTGCCGCATCGTGGTCTTCGTGTATCAATCGGCATCCCATGGTGTCAGCGTAGAAACTCGTCGCCTTTTCCAGGTCGCCGACGACGACGGTAGAGTACGATAACGACTCGATGCCGAGAGGGTGCTGTTCGCGCCACCATCGATCATCCCACCAGGGTTCGTGACGCGGATCGTGAATTTTCTGGTCCTCGAGGAACTCGAAAACCGTTCCGCCGGTATCCTTGGGGTGGGTCACCATATAGTCAAAGACCTGATCGTCCAGAGATTCGACGATCCCGTGTTCGCGTAAAGAAACCCGTACGCCATGGTCGAGAAGCTTCTGCGCCACGCCACGGCAATCCTCAACCCAGAAGGCGATGTTGGTGAAATGTGAACCGTGGCGTCGGAGAAACCGTGCGACCGCTGTCGGCTCGTCGCGATTCAGCGGTGAGAGCATCTCCAGCGAGAAGCCCCCCCCGATCACGTTCGCGCTATTAACTGCGTTTTCGGCCCCGAGGTGTTGCGCCTCGTAGACCCAACTCCCGAAAAAATCGTGATAGAACCGCGCTGCGACGAGCAGATCCTCGACAATCGCCGAGCCATGAAACAGTCTCAATATCTGGGGCATTTTCCGTGACCTGATTCGATGCGAACGCTTATCCGGAAAGCTAGAAGATTTCGTCGGCGAAATGCCGGATCCCGTCGAGGGCTTCGTCACCGGTGCGCCAGGGTGTGACGATCAGGCGCGTAATTCCGGCGTCTTCCCACCGCTTGACGTCGTCCGGGCTGTCGATGCGGGCGAGAACGATCATCTCGAAGGGGCCCTCGCTGCGGTCGTAGTCGGCCCGGAACCGCCGTAGTTTTTCGATGGGCTCCTTCACGGATTCGAGCGTGTGCTTCATGCCCACCCAGCCATCGCCCAGCCGCGCGGCGCGACGCAGCGCCGGGTCGGATTCGCCCCCGACCAGAATCGGGGGGTGTGGCTTCTGCACGGGCTTGGGTTCGAACAGGACCGCTTCGAAATCGTAGAACTCGCCGTGATGCTCAACGACCTCGTCGGTCCAGAGCCGTCGACACACCTCGATTGCTTCGTCGAGACGGCGGCCTCGAGTCCTCGGGTCGAAACCGGCCGCTGTCCACTCGCTGCGCAGCCAGCCCGCACCCACGCCGACTTCCGTGCGACCACCCGAAATGATGTCAAGTGTCTGTACCGCCCGGGCGGCGACGAAGGGATGGCGCAGGCCGAGCAGATAGACATGCGTCCCCAGCCGGATCTGTGAGGTTCGACCCGCCAGATAGCTGAGATAGCTGAAGGGCTCGAGAACCGGAGAGCTGGGCGGAACCGGCGGGTGGTCTTCTTCCGCGAAGGGAGAGCCCCCCATATCGACTGGCAGAACGAGGTGTTCGGGGATCCAGACGGACTCAAAATCGAGCCGGTCTGCCTCGAGGGCGACCTCGTCGTAATGCTGGGGGTAGAGTCGGCCGAGAGCGACGCCGAATTTCATGAATCTCTCCTATTTCCACCCTGCGCAGTTCTCGGAGGGACGTACTCGCCGCCGGACACTCTCAGCAGATTCCGGATCATGACTGCGATGTTTTCACCCTCGAATCGTATTCTCGATCAACTCCACAATCCATGGCGCCAGCTCTTCACCCATATATTTCTCGTTGAAACTATGTATAGCCCTCGGATACCGTTCGATCGCAGGGTCGCCGTCGTAGTGGTATCTTGCCGAAGCAGCAGGAACCGGACGGCGGTAGCGAGAAATTAGAGTGTGATATTAGGAATCAAGCCGGACAAGTTTCACTAGCTTAGCTTTTCCTTCAGCACCTCGTATGGTGTCTTTCCTTTGTGGGCTCCATGGGGCCGATCATTGTTGTAGAAGCGCTCCCACACGGCGAGTTTCTTATCCAGATCCACATCGTCCTTGTAAGTGAGGAGTTGATAGAACTCATCCTTGTCGGTTCGATGCGAGCGTTCGACCTTCCCGTTGAGCTGTGGCGTCCTTGGTTTGATGTAGGCGTGCTCCATACCCAGGTCCGCGACGTGCCAGTGGAAGAGCGCCTGGAACTCGTGGCCGCGGTCCGTTCGTATCATCTTGATCCGGAACG
>JAPYTP010000486.1 GCA_029941885.1 Myxococcota bacterium | reverse complement strand
GTCGTAATGCCTAGTATCGGCGGTGCAGAAAACGCTGGTTAAAACTCCTATCCGCTCCAGCGGCAGATCGACATGCTTCGTCAGCTCTTGAGTCCGGATCTTGCTGACGGGATATAGGGAGTCGACGACTCCGTCCGAACCGCTCACTTTCCAAATCCGGCGTGTTTACGTTGGCTGAGACAGTTGCTCACACCGGTCCGCACTTCGAGGACTAACTCGTCGAGATGAGAATGAACGGCGACCAGTAATAGGGATTCCCGTAGCCCGAGAACGCTCCATCGTCCTGGCGCCCAGAGCCTGAAGACGGAGAGCCGATCTTCACCCCGCGCTGATCATTGCCACCGTGTCGGCCCTTTTGCATGAGCTCTTGCTGCGCCTTCACCAGGGCGGCAGACGAGCTTTCGCCTTTCGCCAACCACTCATAGAAGGACTCCATGAGCGCCTGCGTCGCGAAGGAATCCACTGGCCAGAGCGACACGAGCACTTGCTTCGACCCCGCCACCATGAACGCTCGCCCAATCCCCATCAGCCCCTCGCCACGGAAGTAGCGACCACTCCCCGTGTTGCACGCAGAGAGGACGGTCAATTCCGCGTCGAGTTCGAGACGCGAGACTTCGCTCGCCGTCAGAAAGCCGTTCTCACCCTCTTCGAACGACAAGATGAGGGCGGGCTCATCAACCCCGGGCACCTCACCCCCCAGCACCCCATGGGTGGCGAAGTGGAGATAGTCGTATTCGGTCAGATTTCGGCGTTTGAGTGCGCTTTCACTCGCTTCCACTCCCAGAAGAAGTGTTGCGCGATCGGGAAAATGTCGACTGATGGCGTCGACCTCAGCTCGGGTTTCCGGCAGCGCCATGAACATCCCGAGTTCTTCGCTGCCCCGTGTAGCCAACAAGAGATTCCGTCCGATCGTCCGATCGATCGTCGCCTCGCCGTCGTAGGCGGGATCGCCGAGCGCCAGCAAGCGACTGCCTCCAAACGAGCGATTCTCCGGCTCGCGAAGCATCGCGAGAGAGGGCAAGTAGACGATGCTCCTCCCGTCTTGTAGGAGTTGGCCAGATTCGAGCGGCAGGATGCCGATCGGCAGAGCCGTCAAGGCTCCTGAAGTCAACACGTAGAGCTTGCGGCTACTGCCGAGGGTGTCGCCTGCCGCGCCGAGGAGTCTCCGACTAATAGAGGCCAGTCCCTCGAAATCGAAGATCCGGCGCTCAGCCAGCTGTTCTCGGATGGACAGAAGTTGCTGATCCCAATCGGGACCTTTGGCGATGAGATTCGCCTGGTGAGAACGCTGCGTCAGAACGGCAACGAGATAGCTCTCGTCGAGATCCTCGATCATGACGATCGCATCGCCCGAGTCGAGTCGACTCCTCAGCGTCGCCAAGTCGACCAATCGATCGTCCTCGACACCGAGGAGTTCTTTCAGCTGCCGTGAGCGTGAAAGTTCCGCCGCCCCGAGAATCGACGCAAAGCCCGACTCGGTCTCACGCTTCTGATATTGACCGGCGACCGCACGGAGCTTCCCCACATAGGCATCACGCGCGGTCGACTGAAAGAAGGCCTTGCGTTGTGAAACCGGCATGCTTTCCCGGGCGGTCTCACTCCATGCGATGGCTTCGTCAAAGACGCGGTTCGCCTCCGTGAAATTGCCAAGCCGATTCTCGATTTTCGCATAGAGAAGATCGAGCCCAATCTTCTCCCGATCGATGTTGTCTTTCACCCTGAAGTATTCAGGGATCTCCTCGTAGAGTGCCTCGACCGCTCGGAACTCGTTTCGCGCTCGGCGCGCGTGCTGTTGCGCGAGCGTGAACTCCCCCAGGTTGAACCCTACGAGCGCCTTCCTCGCGTGTATCCAGCTTCGACTGCGAAATCCGCGGCGGACCCACGACCGACTCTTCGGCCCCCCTTTCGATCCGTAGTAGCCGGTATCGTCCGATTCGAATTGAATCGCACCTGGGGCATAGGCCTCTACGTCAGCCATCGTCGTAGACCGCGTCTCCACGAGAGAGTGATCGATGTTGAACCGGTAGATTCGCTCGAGTATCCCGACGACCTCCTCGCTCAGCGCCGATTCGCCATAGCGGGAAAAGACTTCCGCATAGGCGACAAGTGCGCGGTCCTGCTGGTAGAAACGCTGCTCAGCATCCGGAACTTGATACCAAGTGTGATAGCCACCCACCAGCGTCGCCACGCCCACGCGCATGAACTTGAGCGCGGGATGACTTTTGACCGCGCGCTTTCTGAAGGCGTATTGCTCTCTCCATTCGTCGAGATCGATTTCGGCGCCTGTGCGCAGCTGATGCTCGAGTCGCATCCGCTGCACTCCCAGATAGAGCAGGAGGTCGAGAAAGGCTTCGTCTTCGAGGCCGGCATCGAGCTCGACCGCGTAGTTCTCCGCTACGAATTCTTCTGCCTGTTGGAGAGCGTGCGCCGCTTGATCGAATTCACCAAGTTTTTGCAGCGCGCCCAGGACATCGCTCTGGTAGCCGAGGTAGAGGGACGAAAAGTAGGATGTGCGGGCTTCGGCGGCCGCGTCCTGAAGATACGGCAGCGCCAGCGCGACCCGATTCTGCGACATGTAGAACGAAATGATCGGATCGTAGAGCGCGCCGGGCTTTTGACTGAACTCCGAGG
>JAPYTP010000485.1 GCA_029941885.1 Myxococcota bacterium | reverse complement strand
CAGCGGAAAGCACGCTGACGTAGATACGTCCCTGCAACATTACTGGCTCTCGCGCCGATTCTGGATGACGATCGGCGATCTCCACAGCATCCTGTCCCGTTTGGGCGGCCGCCGGCATCAGGTGCAGGTCTGCCTGTGCGGTCATCAAGACCGAGCGGCTCCAGACCTGGGCCGCAGGGTCGCCTGACGCATCCGAGAGCCGCACGGCTTCCTCTGCCTTTGCGAGCTGGTCGGGAAGAGCGCCCGCGGAGCGCTTAACGTACGAGAAGGCACCGTAGAGGAGACCTTGCATGCGCAGGTCTCCTGCCTGCTCGGCGAGCGAAATCCCCTCCTCGGACCACGAGGTCGCCTCCGCGTCCGACATCGGAATCCAAGTGTTGAATTCCACGAGAGCGTGCCAGCAGGCTTGGAGTGCAAGCGGCACCACTTCGCCGGAGTGAGGCAGGTCGCTTGCGAGCTGACGGATCCGCTGCCAATGGCGAAGTGCGGATCGCCGATCGGTGTTGTTCAGCCAATCCGTCGCACGCATGTGCCACCGGACTGCATCCAGCAGCTCACCCCCCTGTTCACAGTGGTGCGCGATCAGCGGGCTAAAGCCGGCGAGCTCGTCGCCACCTTCGTGCAGAACCTGGATTGCCCGTGCAACAGCTCGGTGACGAGCCTGACGCTGCGCTTCGAGCTGAGTGCGTGCGGCCACTTCGTGCAGGAGAGGGTGATTGAAAGTGTACTCACGCTCTGGATAGAGGGCCGTCTCGGCCAGAAAGCCGAGGCGTTCGAGGTTTCCCAGGACGGTTGTTAGTTCTTCCGCTTCGATCCCGCTTGCTTCCTGGAGCAAGGTTTCCTGGAACGTTCGACCAATGACGGCAGCGGCTTGCAGCGCCTCTTTCTCGCCCTCTCTCAACCGATCGATACGGCTTGCGAGAAGTGGTTGCACGGTATTGGGAATCTCGACCTCGTCGAGATCGACGACCAGGCGATACTGGCCGGGCGCTCCCTCGAGGTGTTCGGAATCCAGAAGTGATCGCACGGCTTCTTCCAGGAAGAACGGATTCCCGCTCGCACGGTCCCGAAGCAGGTCGCCGAGCGCCGAGCCGGCGACCTCCGCGCCAAGCAGATCGGTCAGCAGTGCATCGGCTCCCTCAGCTTCGAGCTCTGCAAGCGATATTTGCTGATACTCCCATCCCAACATCCATTCGGCGGGGTACTCGGGTCGGAAATTCAGCAACACTAGGACACGGGCTTCGCTGGCAGCCTCGACAATGACCCGCAGAAACTCGTCGCTTGCCGGATCGATCCAATGGATGTCATCCAGATGGAGCACGACCGCCTCGTGCTCACTCTCGTGGCAGAGAAGCTCGCCCAGAAAGGCTTTGATCTGGAGATGTCGGCCCTCTGGCCCGATGTTCGGGGCGGGTCGCTCGGGATCGGGCACTCCCAGGAAGTCGAAGACAGTTGGCAGGAGTTCTTCTAGCCGCTTCGCCCCTTTGACGCGCTTCGAGATCTTCGCGCGTGCATTGCCGGACGGCTCCTTTCGATCGAGACCGAACCATCCCCATAACAGCTCTAGAATGGTCCCAAGAGCGAGTACCCGCCCGTGCGAGACGCAGTGCGCCTCGTGGACCTGCAGTCCCCGATGTCGGCAAAGAGACACGAACTCGGAGCACAGGCGGCTCTTTCCTACGCCGGGATCTCCTACGATGCCGACGGTTCGCCCGCGTCCTTCCGATGCGTCACGGAGTGCGTCTTCCAACACGGCGGCCTCGTCGTCGCGTCCGACGAAGTGCGAGAGCCCGCGGGCTCGAGCTAGATCCAGCCGGGTTCGAAAGGCTCCCGTGCCCTTCAGCTCATAGACGGTAACCTTTTCCACCACACCCCGAACGGCCGTCGGACCCAGGTCGCGTAGCTCGAAGTAACCTTCAACGAGTCGAGCGACGTTTTCCGTTAGGCGGACCGTGCCCGCTTCCGCCATCGCCTCCATACGACTCGCGAGGTGTACGACATCCCCCTGAGCGGTGTAGTCCATGCGAAGGTCATCGCCGATCTTGCCAACGACCACCTCGCCGCTGTTCAGGCCAATGCGGATGCCAAACTCGAGCCCGAGATCGTCTCGCACTTCGTCTGCGAACTTGCGCAGCTCTTCACACAAGTGGAGGGCGCAATAACACGCGCGGTGGGCGTGGTCTTCGTGGGCGATGGGCGCTCCAAAGAGCGCCATGATCCCATCTCCCGTGAACTGGTTCACCGTGCCCTCGAGGCCGTGGACTCCTTTCGTCAGGATCGCGAAAAAGCGATCCAACAAGCCGTGCCAACGCTCGGGGCCGAGGGCGCTAGCCAGCTTCGTCGAGTTCTTTACGTCAGCGAACAGCACGGTCACTCGTTTGAGCTCTCCCTCGACCGCAGATCTCGACTGAAGGATCTTGTCGGCGAGGTGCTTGCGCGTGTAGTTGCGGGGTTCGCGTTCAGGTTCCTGGGGTTCATCCGCTCGAGGCGCTCCGCTCGCCCAAGCCAACGCGGCGCCATCCCGCACGGCGACCTGCTGGATCTCGACGAGTTCTTCGATCAACTCATCGAGCTCGTCGTCGTCCAAGTCGAATTCACGCTGAAGCGCGCGGTTCGATACGCGCCCATTGCGCGCAAGGAACG
>JAPYTP010000484.1 GCA_029941885.1 Myxococcota bacterium | reverse complement strand
AAACTGTCTCTTAGCAAAAGGCGTCCATTGTCCAAGTTGGTCTGCCGACGTACACCTGACGAAGATCCGACGGCGGGCGAAGCAAAGAGCACGCGACCTATCGCTGATCGAGGCGCCCACGACGTGACCTGTCCCTTCTGCGAAAGAATCGAGCAAGGCCAAGTCTCGGAGCAGAACGAACTGACCGCAGCTTTCCCTGACGGCTTCCCGGTCTCCGACGGTCACACCCTGGTCGTCTCCAAGCGCCACGAGGCCGACTTCTTCCAGCTCAGCTCCTCCGAGCAGGAGGCAATACTCGACATCGCACGCATTCGATACTAGGTATTCTGACAACTAGGCTCTTGATCGGGGATCAAACGGCCGTTTTGGGAAGCAGATGACGAGTTGGTTGAAGACGCCGCTGGGGGATCGTCACTTCCCGATCATCATGATCGACGGGATCCACCTGGGCGAACATCTGGTTCTGATCGCTCTGGGTATCGATGCTGAGGGGGAGAAGCAGGTTCTGGGCCTTCGGGAGGGCGACACGGAGAACGGCCAGGTGGCTAGGAGTTTGCTCCGCGACCTTGTCGAGCGAGGCCTCGATCCAGAACGAGCTCGACTCTTCGTGATCGACGGAGCGAAGGCGCTGACCTCGGCGATCCGAAAGATGTTCGGGTCTCTGGCGGACATCCAGCGCTGTCAGATCCACAAACGTCGCAACATCCTGGGTCACCTTCCGGATCATCTTCACGAGAGTGTGAAGGCCGTTCTGAAGGAAGCCTGGAATCTCGGCGATGCGAAGCTTGCGAAGCGGAGACTCGAACGCCTGGCCTCTTCCCTCGAAGCCAAGCATCCCGGAGCGGCTGCGTCGGTTCGGGAGGGACTCGACGAGACGCTCACGCTTCAACGACTTGGAATCAGCGGAAGGCTCTACAAGAAGCTGCGGAGCACGAACGCGATCGAGAACCTGAACAGCGGGATCGCGACGTACTCGAAGAACGTGAAGCGTTGGCAGGGCGGATCGATGGTTGTGCGTTGGGTCAGTGCTGCGATCGTCGAGGCAGAGAGGAAGTTCCGTCGCGTCCAGGGATGGCGTGATATCGAGAAGCTTGTCCGAGCCCTCGATGCCACTCAGCAGAATCTGGAGGCGACTGCACAGCGCGTCGCCTAGGATCAATCAACCGAGCCGCCGCTCAGAGAAGATCAACAGCGAGCGGGACAATCCCAGGATTGGTCTCGAGCATGACGAGTCTCGAAAAAACCTCTGTCCTCGATGTCGCGTCTTTTCGTGACTTCGACCCCGAAGTCGCACGGGGCGTCGATGTAGTGGCGCACAACTCGGCGGGTGCCCGCCGTCCGCTCGTAATGATTCGAACCTGGTCCCACACGGGCGAGTACATCCGCGATATTGCCCAGCACCTGGGTCCCGACCAGCCGGTCTATTCGATCGCGCCTCCCGACTTCGATGATCCGGAGAGATACCCGAGGACGACATCGCAGTGGGTCGACTTTTTCGCGCGGCGAACCGCCACACTTCCGCTGTCGGGTCCGTTCATCCTGGGCGGTTGGTCGTGGGGTGGGGTGGTGGCCCTCGAGTTAGCCGAACGCTTGGCCAAGCAAGGAGAGGACATTCGCCTTGTCCTCATGTTGGATACACGGGCCCCCGAGAAACAACCCTTCTCCAAGCCGATCAAGGGAAACTTCGTGACCCGCCGGGGACGGCTTGCGGCGCGTTTCGTCGCCGAGTTCCGGAGCATCGAGAGCCCACGGAAGCGGTGGAAGTTCGTGCGAAGGGAGCTCTTTCCAGCCTACCAGCGGAGAAAGACGGAACGTCGGCGGGCGCTCGCGCGCGAAAAGCAGCGGCTCGAGTTCAGCGCAGCCCGGCAGGTCCCGGAAAGTGGCTTCGTCGTAACGTCCCAGGGCGAGCGCATGCGCCCGCTGAAGCGCGCGGTGCAATCCAGCTACGTGAAGTGCGAACTCCATCCAACGTCTCTCCCGGTCGCGATCTTCTGGACGAGAGAATCGTACGTTCACCGGCACAACGACCCGAGCCTGGGGTGGGCGCCCTTCCTCGAGGGCGGATATCGCTGTGTGGAGATATCGGGGACGCACCAGACGATGTTCGAGGCGCCGAACGATCTGAAGATCTCCGCGCAGATCGCCGAGATGCTTGCTCAGGAGTTCTAGGGCGTCGGTGCATGAATCCGATAGCGGCGCGAAAGTCAGCTCTGCCGGGCGTTGGTGCATGAATGACGCGCGAATGGCGGTCCAATCTTCTGAGCTTGGCAACTCTCGGGCTCGATGGGCCACGATCCCCGCATGAAATCTAGAGTCCATCCCAAGTACAAGACGAAATACCGAGCCGGCAACTGGGCGGAATACGACCAGACGCTCGTGCAGCGAGGCGGCATCACCTTGTGGATCTCCGAGGGCGCGGTTGATGACTGGAAGCCAGTACCGTCCGGCGGTCGTGGCGGACAGAGAAAATTCTCCGATCATGCGATCGAGACCGCCTTGGTGCTTCAGCTCGTCTTCAAGCTGCCGCTTCGCCAGACGGAAGGCTTCCTTCGGTCAGTCCTGTCATTGATGGGCGTCGATCTCGAAGCCCCCGACCACAGCGGATAGGAGTTTTAAGCGGCGTTTTCAGCACCACCGATACTAGGTATTCTG
>JAPYTP010000483.1 GCA_029941885.1 Myxococcota bacterium | reverse complement strand
ACAGTCCCCCGTCGTCATGATGACAGGGTGTCCGGCTGAATCTGTAATTTCACAGACCGCGCCGCAGAGGGTCGCGCCCCAGAAGGTCGCCGCCGCCTCGACCCAACTCGGAATCTGAAAGGCCACGACGTCCCCGCGACCGATACCCCGTGCCGAAAGTCCACCCGCGATCCGGCCGGCAAGTTCATGAACGTCGCCCACGGTTCCCTGATATGGCCTCTGCTGAGACCATACCCGGAAGGTTAGATCCGCATGCTCTCGCAGAGCCGCATCCAGCACCGATGCCAGCGTATCTTCGGTCCACAGCCCTTGCTCGAGATAACTCTCGGTCAGTTCGGGTGACGTTTTCCGAATCTTCCAGGGGTCACGCATCAGGTCTCCGCTCTCCGAGTTCATCCTGCTAGGTCGCCTTCGACCAGACCTTCACCCCCGCGCCCATCGCCGCGTTGGTCGCCTTCACGAAGAGCGCATCACGCTTCGGATCGCCGAAGTCGAGCCAGTTGAGAACCGCCTCGACGAGGTATCCAACGACGGCATGAGCCGCCCACTGCCGCGCGTCGGGCGGCACCCGATCGCCCATGGAAGCCTGAACTGCGCCAATCGCCCACTCCCGTAGCTCCGCGGCATAGGATGAAAAGAGCGGCTCACGCGCGGCATGGCGCCACAATAGGCGAAATCCATCTGGATCGTGCCGCGCAGCAGCCAACACCGACCGAGCACCGATGCCGAATGCACGAGGCTCGGAACCCTTTTTGAGTAGAGCGGTAAGTCGTGTGCTCACACGTTCCAGCGTCGCGCGGTAGAGCTCTTCTTTCGAATCGAAATGGCGGTACACGATGATCGTCGTGATACCGGATGCCTCGGCGATCTCGGGCAGGCTGGTGGCAGCGAAGCCAGCTCGAGCGAAAGCCTGTGTCGCCCCGTCGAGAATCGCCTCCCGCCTCTCACCACGCGGCAGCCGGCGCGCGCGCGCTTTACCGGTCGACGTGGACGAAGTCGTTGACATCAAGAAAATTTAGCATGTATATTCTATGTTATACAATCCGAACCCGCTCCGTCCGGCAAGCATCGCGAAAGAGGGTCGACCCCATGAAGTTCGGGATCTTTTACGAACACCAGGTTCCAAAGCCGTGGGAGGAAGGCGACGAACTCCGCGTGATGGAGGAGGCCCTCGAGGAGGCGGAGCTGGCCGACCGATTGGGGTTCGAGACCTTTTGGCTCGTCGAGCACCACTTTCTCGAGGAGTACAGCCACTCCAGCGCACCCGAGATCTTCCTCGCCGTTCTCTCTCAGCGAACCAAGAATATTCGACTCGGCCACGGCATCATCCACGCGCTGCCGGCGATCAATCACCCGGCACGAATCGCAGAGCGGATCTCGACCCTGGACCTGCTCTCGGGTGGTCGCGTCGAGTTCGGAACGGGCGAAGGGTCGTCCCTTGCGGAACTAGCCGCCTTCGGCGTGGAGCCGGAAGAGAAGAACGACATGTGGGAGGAAGGTGTCCGGGTGGCGCTGCGCTGCATGACCGAGAAGCCCTTTACGGGGCACGATGGTCGTTATGTCACGATGCCCCCCCGCAACGTCGTCCCCAAGCCTCAGCAGAAGCCGCATCCTCCTGTGTGGCTTGCGTGCAGTCGACGTGAGTCGATTCATCGTGCGGCTGAGAATGGCATGGGCGCTCTCTCCTTCGCCTTCTTTGACCCCGAGGAGGCAAAGGAATGGGTGGACGACTACTACACGACGCTCGAGCGTGAAGCGGTCCCGATCGGGGACGTCGTCAATGCGAACCTGGCGTGTGTCACCACGTTCTTCTGCCACGAAGACGCGGAAGAGGCCGTGCGGCGTGGGGCCTACGGGGCCAACTTCCTGGGCTATTCCCTCGGCCACTACTATGTCTACGGGCGCCACAAACCCGGCGAGACCGACCTGTGGGCCGACTACGAGAGGCGCCGCAAGGAAAAGGGCTACGATCCCGAGGCAGTGCAGCTTGCCGCAAACAATCCGGACCGGCTCGGCGCCAAGATCGTAGAAGAAGGCGTCAGCGGATTGCGCGGCGCCATGGGGACACCCGAGCAGGTCCGCGACTATATTCGTCGCTACGAAGAGTGCGGCGTCGACCAGCTCATCCTGAGCTGCGCGTCCGGACGCAATAAACACGAACATATCATGGAGAGCCTCGAGCTCTTCGGCCGCGAGGTCATGCCGGAATTCGTGGAGCGCGAGCAGGAGCGCCAGCGGAAAAAAGATGAGCGGCTCGCTCCGGTGATCGAAAAGATCATGGCGCGCAAGCCCGCCTCGGATCATCCCCCACTCAACAACCCCGATTATGCCATTACTGCCCTGCCCCGGATGGAAGCCGACGAGGGCGAGTCGGGGAAATTCCACAAATGGCTGGATGGATACGCAGAGCGAATCGCGGAAGGTGAGGATGTCAGCAAACGGCTTCGGTAAACCGTGTTGCCAGGAGCCCTTTCGTGACCCGCCCAGTCGTCGGGAGGCACGCCCGTGGCCACGAGCATGAGTCCAGCCGAGGTCGAGGAATTCCTCGCCGGCCAGCGAACGGTCATCGTGACGACCCTGCCGCCCGACGGCTCGCCGGTCGCTCACCCGCTGTGGTTCGTGGCGCTCGACGGGAGCGTCTACATCGATACC
>JAPYTP010000482.1 GCA_029941885.1 Myxococcota bacterium | reverse complement strand
CGACGAGCGCTCGAACGAGATCCCGCTCTCGAGCGGCGACGTAGATCGGACCCTTGCGCCCGCCGTCCTTCAGCTCCCCAACCCGCTGAACACACCCGGCGCGACGATTCAATCGCTCCAGGATCTCGCCGTCGATCGCGTCGATCCGGGCCCGCAACTCCGCGAGTTCCTCCGCGATCTCGGGGGCCGGCGTCTGCGTCTCCGCCTCGCTGGACCCGTCCATCGACCCCGAGCCTGCGCGCTTGTCCGATTGCGACATCGAGGATGATCTCCGCTCTCTATCGCTCTGCCATCCCGGCAACGTCACGCTGATCGATCGATCCGACTCCACCCTCGAGAAGCGCAATCACGCATGCCCGAGAGCGTCGGCCGTCATCGGCGTTTCGAATGCGGGGAGGGGTGCAAAGTTGAAGGTCCAATCGAACCGTTTCTGCTCGGCTTTCGAACAGTCGGGACGATCCAACGCGAAGATCGATTCTGGACTCTTCTCGATGCGAATCGGACACTCGGAGATCGGCTGAAATGGGCTCGGGGAGCAAGCTGTTCGAGCCGGAACGGTGATCTCGTATTCGATCTCGAAGAACAATCCTTCGCGCGGACGGTTGACGGGCCAAAAGGGGCTAACCCCCTGAAAATGAAGGCGCATCATATCGGACGGCCCCGACTCCCGCAAACGTCGGGTATTCCGTTTCTCCTCTAAAAGCAGGGGTTTACCGGAATCTTGCCACACGCACGCCCCCGCGTCGCGCCAAGCCCGCTCGCCGAGTTCGTAAGTCTCTGAAATTCGGTCGTTTTTCAGTTCGCTGCATTCAAGCACACGACTCCGACGGTCGATATGGGGGGCGAATCCTTCAGCCCGAGGTCCGATGAGTCCGCCCCGAAACCGCCCGTCACCCGAGGAAATCATCGAGAGCGTCCGTCCAAACGCCCCGCTCAACAGCGTGTCGACGCGCATCATCTTGTGCGTCTTCGTCTCGACTCTCCTTACGGCCTGATCGTCAGCTGGCTCAGTATTGGCGCAATTCACAGCGATGTGCGCGCCCGCGTGGGCCATCGCAGTGCGCTGCTCCTCGGGAACGTGGGCGCCAGATCGAGATCTGGCATTCGGCGGCTTCGGTCCAGCTCGCAACCTCGGCGGCGGTCGCGAGCCCCTGGCACGCCGCCCTCGTCGCGGCCCTCGATGCGAATCCCGCAAGGCCTGATCTGCATTGGCTCGCGGAAACGCGAGCAAGCGCACTGGCATCGCCGTACTCCCCACGCCAGCCCCGGAACTCGCCCGACATTTCGACCGCCTGAGTCTGCATCGACAGAAGTCGACCGCGAATAGCAATTCCGGATGCCTGACGTCCCGGGTGGATGTGATCCGGAAGGACTCGAAGGTCGCCGGGCAACTCGAGGGATGTCTGTCCCGGAGCAAGCTCTACGCCTTCTTGCAACCGCCGACGGGTGACCTGTGCGGGCTGCGGATGCTCGTCGCGGACAACACCGGGCTGGTGGTCGCCGCCGCGGGCATCCGGGCCGACGGGCGACTGCAGAATCAACTCCCGATGGCGAAGATGCTCTATCCCCGCGACGGGATCCTCGCCAGCTACGAAGACGACGCCGGCAACCGTCTCGTGGGCGGGCTCGCCTACAAGATCACTCGCGCGATCATGCAACCCATCGAAGCCCTCTCCAGGGGGGCGAAGAGAATCGCCGCCGGCCACGTCGAACCTCAGATTCCACTCCCTGCCAACAACGACGACGAACTCGGTCTGTTGACGCGAACATTCAACAGCATGATGACGAAGCTGCGAAGCAATCAGCTCGAGATCGAACAGGATCGGGTTCGACTGGGCGAGAAGAACCAAGAGCTTCAACGGGCCAACGAAACCCTGGCCCAGCTCTCGATCCCCGATGGTCTCACGAAACTCCACAATCACCGCTATTTCCAGGATCACCTCACACGCGAGATCAAACGAGTGAGCCGAACCCAGTCGTCCCTCGCTCTGATCCTGCTGGACATCGACGACTTCAAACTCTTGAACGACACCCACGGCCATGCCGCGGGGGACGAGGTTCTCGTGTGCCTCGCCGCGATCATGAACGATTCCGCTCGCGAATCCGATCTGATCGCTCGCTACGGCGGAGAGGAGTTCGTGATCCTGATGCCCAATACCGACCTCGCGGGCGCCGTTCATCTCGCGGAGAAGATCCGCATGGCCGTCGAGTCGACCCGTCTCATCATCGGCGACACCATGAAACCCGTGGACATCACGATTTCCCTCGGCGTCGCGCTCTTCAACGGGCATCGCCGAGAGTTTTTCGCCGAGGCCGACAAGGCGCTCTATCAGGCCAAGGCCGCAGGCAAGAACTGCGTGATCATCCCCGGCTCGGAAAGTGTTGAACTCGGCTAGCCGGAGGGCCCGGGCACGGTGCCTCGTCCTGCGCTTGAGCCGCGGCGCCGACTCGGCGATGCTCCCGCAATGACATGCATCCTCGGACTCTCAGGCGGCATCGGCTCAGGCAAGAGCACGGTCACCCGCATCCTCACAGAATTGGGCGCGACCTCGATCGATGCGGACACAATCGTTCACGAGCAGCAAGCCGCCGGCCGGCCGATGCTGAAGGAGATCGCCACGGTCTTCGGTGATGGGGTCATCGCCGCCGACGGA
>JAPYTP010000481.1 GCA_029941885.1 Myxococcota bacterium | reverse complement strand
GCCGGACTGCCCGGGGTTTCGCATAACTCGAGCGTGCCGAAGGTTTCAGCATGGTCGGTCACCGCTGCGAAGTCGAGGGGGCGCTCGAGCTGAATTCGCTGAGTGCCGTTTCCGTCCGAGTCGAGGGGCGAGATCAGTATGGGCTCGCCCTGTGCGAATCGGTAGGCGTCATCCGGAGTGGTTCGGACGTCAGAGCGGAATGCGTCGCCGGAAATGCCGGTGTGGACGTGGAGCTCGCCCCAGAAAAGACTTCGGTTCGGATCGTGATGGTCGCAAGCAGGAGCGGAGATCGTCGGGTCGAGTGCGGCCGTTTCGTGAACGGCTTGGGCTGCTTCCGGGTCTCCCTGTACTGCTGAATCGCTGAGCTGTCCGCAGGACACCAGCGTGAGTACTAAAGTGAAAAAGGGCAGGGCGAGTAATCCAACTACAAAAGGCGTCGAGAGTCGCTTTGGCTGGGTCAAGATCGTCTCCTTCTGGAATCCCTCGAGCCTCGCACGCTCTCGGCGCGTAGGGGAGACATTCATTCTGGTCTTGGGCCGAAAAAGGGCTTCGCACGACGACTCGAAGCATCGAGCTACGACTCGCGGGTGAAGACTGTGCGGAAGCAGGTCGCGTGGCTCGAAGACGTCGCGGTCGTCGAGTAGGCCCTTGCGAGGGATTCTATTCGTAGAACTGTGAAAACCATTTCCGATGAAGTGCGATCGGTCCATCTCCGTCACATAATACGGGGTTCTCGCGGTAGACCTTATCTCGCCAAATGGGGATATCGTCCTTCACCCCTTCGGAAAAGCTGAAGAGAAGCGTCTTTCCCATGTCGTCCTGCTCCAAGCTCTTGGTCAGCAGGATCGACCAACGCAAGATCGTTCGATCATCTTCCACAGGTGTAGTGACATTGTAAAGCAGGAATTCGCCGGTCACCCCCGGCGTCACGCCGGCCACGTTCTTCGCCCAAACCGAAGTGCTCCCCGGGCCATCCGACTCGCGAATCGTCAAGTATTCAGTGGCCGCTTCGACTTCACCCTGAGTGAAATTGTCGCTCGTAAGAAAGGTCTGAACCGTCCGCTTAAGGGGGCCGTCGGTGGTGGCCTCCGCTTCGTTCATCGCGGGCATTCCGTGCAAGAACTGAAAGTGCGCGGCGTCGACGTCATTTTCGGAGATTTCTTGCGCGCAAGTCGGCAAGTCGTGCTCGAAGTAGTGCACCTCGCCCCATTCCTCTTGGCCGGTCTCGAGCCCCGCGACGGCTTGCACGTCGAAATAGGGTTCTCTTCCGTCAGGGTGATGCCAGGCCATGACCATGCCGTTGATTTCTTGGACCGGGACAGTTTCGGCGACCGCGCGGTCCGGGATTCGCTTGGCATACGGAATCTCAGCGCATCGTCCATCCGTGGCCCATCGCCAATGGTGAAAGGGACAGCGGAGTGTCTCACCGACGACGACACCCTGATTAAGAGGCGCGCCTAGGTGCGGGCAGTAGTTATCCATTGCCGCCGCTTCGCCCGACTCAGTTCGAAAGACCACGAGATCGCGCCCGCAGAATCGGACCTTCTTCACATCCTCGGTCTTCAACTCGTGCGAAAAGCAAAGGCCGAACCAGCCGTGCGGAATGGGAAATGGAAACTTGCTCATACTCTTGCCTCAGTTCCTATTAGTTAACTCGGACCAAAGTCATGGCCTCGCCTCTTGATGGGATCACTGCGGGGTCGTTCAGACGGCTGCTTCGGTGCATTCGGCTTCCAGCGCGCCGGTGAGGAAATCGAGGAGCCCCCGCATTTGTGCATCGAGGTCAGTCGTGACGGTCGCCGGGGTGAGGGCCAGGCTTCGTAACATCACGTCGATCGCGAGAGCGAGGCGAACCTGGACGACCTCGAGCGGGACGTCGGGCATCGCTCGACAGAGCATCGGGACGAGTCGATCCACGCCGCCCGCGAGCTTCTCGCCGGGAAACAACGGGAAGAGGTCTCCGTCTACTTGAAGTCGGTAGATGAAGCGGAGATATCGGTGACCGTCGTTCTGGGCTTGCTCGAGGAGTTCGATCATCGGTCGGACCAACGCCTCAAGTATGTCTCTCACTCCGACGGACGCGGTCGTTCCTTCGAGGGCGTCGAAGAGTTCGCGCCTGCGTTCCATTAGCGACGGCATGCGTCGTTCAAGGAGGGCTGCGACGAGGACATCCTTTGACCCGAAGTGGTAGTGAAGGGCTGCGGCGGAGAGCCCGGCGCTCGCGTTGATTGATCGCAGCGAGACGCCCGGGAGCCCCTGATCTGCAAAGAGGTTCTCGGCGCAATCGAGCAATTTTTCCCGAGTCGAGGGTCGTGCCATGGGGAGGAACGTAGCTTATCACTCGATCTTATCAACTGATAAGTTACGGTGAGGTCCCCAACTTGAACTGCTGTCCCTGTGGATGGATTCAACCCTCAGGTTAGATGGAGTCGGAAATGAGCATCATCCTTTGCATGTCGACGGCGCTGCTGATGTTCGTGTCTGTCGAGAGTCTCGCAGCCGATGCAGGTGTTCCGGCACCTCATCCCCCCGAAAGGGGCCACCTATCCCGCCCGGGCTTAGTTGTCAGAATGCGTAGTGTCGGCGGTGCGGAAAACGCAGCTTGAAATTCCTATTCCCAGTCGCCGGCGATCATGGATACCAAGGAGAAGTTGATGCCCAGTTCGCTAGGTCAGTTCTGTATTG
>JAPYTP010000480.1 GCA_029941885.1 Myxococcota bacterium | reverse complement strand
CAGGAACGCCCAGCTGTCTGTTGCCAGCTGCAAGCCCTTGTTAGCCGGCGGCTGGACTACAGGTCTGTCGCCTTGCTGAGTCCGTAGAGCAGATACCCGACCCAGAGGACGTATACGGTGAGCCCCGGGTCGGCCATATCGATGCTGAATTCGAGAGACTTGCCAACGTGCTACTTGGCCGGAGTTGCCCGCGTTGGACCCTTCGCCCGTGATTCCGAGCGATTTGTCATTCGGTTACTTATCGGCGGAATTAAAAAGCCCCGTTAAAATCCCTATCCTCTCAACCGCAAGTCAGTAGCTGCTCGCTTGTCCGTCAGAAAAACGCTCACCGGCTCGCTGACAATCCATCTCCTCGCCACGGAAATAGCACTTCCCGTCATCCGATGGACCCGTCTCACCAATTGACTCGTGGACTCCGCAGGCGGCGTTGCAGCTTCGCTGAGTCTTGATGTAGCGACCGTTGAGACACCGGCAAGACTTCATCCCCGAATTACCTTTTTTCCAGCGTCGTCCGCCAACCCTCGGGCCGACCCTCGCACTTCGGTCATACCTGCGCGATGTTTCACTCTCGGCGAGTCGAGCATCTACGTTCTCCTGCTCGTCTTGTGTGAGGTCAGATGTCGGCAATGCCTCGCTCAATTCCGGCGCGAGTTGACCGGCGAGGGCTATCTCGGCGATCCCCGTGACGCGCGTGATCTGCGAAACCCAGAGCCGACCCCGATCCGTTGTCCGGATGCGAAGGGCCTTGGCCTTGCGTTCGCTGAGAATAAAAGCGGTATACGCCGACAGCCGCGTACATTCGCCCTGTTTGAAAGAGAGTCCGACGAATACCCGCCTGTTCTCGGGATTGCTCGCAGTAATCCGGCGTAGGGCGCTCTGGGTCCGGCAGGCTAGAACGGGAATCAAACTAATTCCGCGATCATCTTCGATAGTTGCCCACGATGACTGTCCCGAAGCCGCCTGAGTTGCGAGCGCCGCGAGAAGCAATGCAAACCCGACACCCACCCCGAGGCAATACCGGACGAACACTGCCGAGCACCTGCCTCGGTACGCATTGCAGCTCATCGTGGACTCCCTCCAGACGCCAGAGGCACAGTGCCCCGCACAGACTCACGGGGGATCGACGTTCCGCGTCCCGGCCTTGAGTGCAGCACTTGATCGACACCTTACGGTGTTCAATGCATCGTGCGCAGCGCGATCCTTCGTTATGGGTTCCGGCTCGCTCACTTGCATAGCGCCTGCACATCGGCGAGCCCAACACCCCAGAAGTTGAGGCGTGGCTGGCGAGCGGTCCGGGGGAAGCGTGGTCTGATCCGTTTTTCGATTTGAACGACGTGCCCGACGACCTTCACGAGTGCTGAGCTATGCGAATTGATTAGAAGCGCCCGGTACCCGGCTCCGTCTTGCTCTCTATCGCGTCAAGGGCGTTGTCGTTTCCTGGCTGCCAAGCCGACGAGACCCAAACCCAATAGCAGGACGGTCCCGGGCTCTGGGATCGGGTCAACAGGATTGAACGTAAGGTCATCTAGGCCAACGCCGCCGGACCCTCCAATGGTCGGTGTGTTCACACCACTGAACCGGACCTCATGAATCGACTGCGCGGCCACGCTGTAGATTCTCCCGCCCCTGTCTCGACCGCCGTCCGTGTCGAGGAGATTGCCGAAGATGTCAAAGGCGTCAAATGAAACAGTGTGGATGCTTCCGATGAGATCACCAGTAATCGAAACGAAGTCAGTTGTCGCAGGCACGACCGGGTTGCTCGGGTCCCAGAAGCTGATCCTAATTGGGAACGCATCGTTATAGGTAAGAATCCCGGAGCCTGTCGAGCCTCCGATTCCGTTGACGCCGCTAGGCGCAGCGTTGCCTGGAAAATCGCCAAGCCTGATTACGGGCACATAGTCTGAACCCGAGGCGAACCGGACCCCCAGAGTTGATACGAATTGGTCCGACAACCTAACGTTGGCCGGAATTGGGTTTCCAGTGATGAAAGTCATTGCGGGAAGACCCTCGAAGTCGATCGTTGTTGCCTGGGCCGAGGCGGTGAAAAATAGAGCAAACAAGACGAACACGGATCGACGCATTGTTCGTACCTCACGAAGGGGGGTGGGTTCTTCGATCAGCAGACAAGCGCAGCAGGCTGGGGGCGGTGCTTCTTTCGTTTAGCGGATCAGTCGAACGCCTCGAACCGAACGTCGTCTATCGCGAAGCCGTCCAAGAGAAGCCATGGTACTTCTTGTATTACAGTTACTAACCCGAAGACATCTCGACCCGGGCGGTTAGTCTCGAACACCAGAACGTAGTCGATATAGCCCTTGGTCGTCGTTCCAGTACGGACGAATTCAACACGATGCCAACCTTCACGCCTTGGAACAGTCGTACATCGGAAGCGATCACCGGGATTGAGCGAGATGTAGTACGTGTCAGGGCAGGCATCGGTCGATACGCCAAGCCTCTCCTGGTTTCCCGGTGAGAGGACGCCGATCCATGCGGCAGCGGCGGTGTCTGCGGGATCATCGTGAAAGTAGAGCGAGAAGGAGCCCGTTGACCCGCGTTGGACCCTTCGCCCGTGATTCCGAGCGATTTGTCATTCGGTTACTTATCGGCGGAATTAAAAAGCCCCGTTAAAATCCCTATCCCCGACGTCAAGTTCCTGACTCTGAAGAGGAAACGAGGCGGCTCGGTACGCCGATACC
>JAPYTP010000479.1 GCA_029941885.1 Myxococcota bacterium | reverse complement strand
GCGTTGAACTCTAGCCTGCCCCGAAGAGTTTGAGAACGGCTTCCTCCTCCGCCTAATGGCGCATTTTTGCAATGCGCGATGCCCCAAAATAATGGGGCCTTCACTGCTTGGCTACCGCCCGTCAGAGACCACCCGATAGCAACTTGACACAACGCCCGGCTATGGGCCTTATATCAAGTTGCTCTTGGGAGGCTCGCGGCCGACAGGGAGGCAACTGCTAGCTTCACGGACATAGCCCACCGAAGGCTCCAGCGGAATTCAGGGGCTCCCGTCTTGCTGGGTCGAGTCGGACGTTTTTTCAGCCTCTGCCTTGCTTTAACGAGATTCATTGGCTCGGCATGAGGCCCAAAACCGGGCGGAGAATCAGCTCCACGGTCCTTCCCTCCTCGAATCGTTCGATAGCAAGAACGATCTGGTCGCCGACACTGCGAGATCGAATCCACTGGATAAACGCCTCCGTATCCGCGAGTGTCTCGATTCCGTTGTGGGCAATGATCCGATCGGAAACCCGAACTCCTACCGCGTTGGCGGCACCACCGGCGACCAGCGAAACAATTTCGATTCCGCGGCCGCCTTCGCCCGGGCCGACGCTGGCCCCCAGCCAGGGTTTGACCGGGCTGAACTCGCGGGGAGACCATACGAGCTCGTGCAACATGCCCCCGGGTTCGTCGCGGACAAAGGCCCGAACGGTATGGAATTCTCCGTCGTCCAAGAGGCCCTTGGCAGGAATAGACCAACCATGATGGGGCTCAGGGGAGGCGATTGGAACCAGGTCAGGACGCCATTCCCCTGCCCGAAGTGCAGCTTGAAACACACCGTCGATCCACACCTCGACTTCAACAGCATCGGCGCCGGCATCGGCGTCGTACGCCCAGCCACGGATTCCTCGCGTGCTCGCGTGATCAAGAAAACCCACCGGATCGGTATTCCGTTGGCTGGTAAAATTGGCTGGTGATCCGGATAATTCTGGATTTGCGCCTGGGGGAAAGTTCACGGCAAGCACGCTGACTGTATGCGTCTCGCCGTCCTGCAGTTGGGCGGGAAGACCCACCAGCCACAGATGGTTTATTGAGGTCATTCTTGGGTCGTGTAGCAGTGCAGGAAAGGGTCCGTCTGCGAGAATGCGTCCATAAAAGCGCCCGTCAAAGTACAGTTCCACTTCGATGGGGGCCCCGGACGCATCCGGATCCACCGCCCATCCCGAGATTTGATCGATACCGATGAAGGCCACTGCGCCATAAGGAAGTTGGTTTTTTTCGTCGTCATCTTGATCATCGTCATCATCCTTCTCCTCTTCACTATTCAGAGTACCCAAAGTCCAGGGCGATCCCGCGAGTTCCCGACGGAGTCCCGGACGATCTGGATCGAGCGCGAAGACCTGAACGCGGTAGGGCTCTTCCTCCGGGGCTAGGGCTGCTGAAAACCAGAGTGCGCCTGCACTCGGGTTGACGATACCGATGGGCGCATCTTGATTCGCGTGCCAGATCCCGAGGCTTTTGGTATCACGAAAAATCTCCAGTTCAACGGCCTGCGCGGGTCGTTCGCGATCCCGCGCCCAACCGAGGAGTTTTCCTTCGCGAAACTCCACCACCGCGCCCTCGGGCGGCGAGTTCCCTCCTACCTTTCTGGGGCTGCCCTGAAGCTCCTTGAAAGCATCGTCCCTCCCAATTCGGGCAAGCACACGAACTGTATGCTCGCGTCCATCCCAGAGAACAGCGGGCGACGCGAATGAAAAACCCCGTTCCTGAATATCGTAGGGTGCACCGAATGCGAGCTCCCGCAGGCCATTGGCGACGTCGCGACTGACCAGGAAACTGTCTACGTAGGTCCAAACCTCCACTGGCACGCTCGGAGCCGCCCAGTCGTATGCGAAACCCCATATCTTCTGATCGTCGACCCCCTCGAGCGATCCAATCAGGGTCCCGCGCCGAGCAAGTTTCTGCTTGGATATCTCATCGGGTGGGAGATGCTCTTCCCGGTCGGTAGCTTCGTTGAGTGAGCTCTCTTTCGAAACTTTTTGAGTCTCCTCGTGGGTTTGACCAGAACGATTTTCACCACGCGAACTCCCTCCTTCTGTCTCTCCCCCTAGGCTCCGCCCTTCCTCGGAGCCTTTGCTGGGTTGTGTCAGAGCGGTGGAATCTGCCTCATCGGCCGTGAAAGCTCCCAAGGCAATAACTCTGTCAAGTGTCAGAACACCCAGCCCCAAGAGTCCCCCGAGCATGAGGAGCCGAACGCCTATAAATGTCGAACGCTTCACGCTCTAACCCCGAAGTGAAATTTCAATTTTTAGCTTCGGCCCACAGGAGCGGCGAGCGAAGTCGGCACAGCGGATAGAAATTCCCAAATCCCATTCTACACCTTGGGAGAAGCATGATGTCGACTCCAGACGGGAAATCGGGGCTCTCTGTAGCGGGGCGGGGCCCGTCGGCGGCGAGAGCGGATAGGCATTTCAAAGGCCCATTCTGCACCCTGGGCCATGTCCGGTACAGGTTCAAAGAGGGGACACAGGGGTTCTCGATGGCAGGCTGGGGTCCCGTCGGCGGAACCGAGGCCGAACTCGACATCTGAGTTCCCAACGACCGCATTCATTCTAACCAATCGCCTTCATCGACCATCAATTCCGACTTCCATCGACGGTATATCGACCAGGCAGCACGTTGGCCTATTGAGCGCCCCGCGCCGAGACTCCGAGTACGACTCAGAGGACCATCTAGT
>JAPYTP010000478.1 GCA_029941885.1 Myxococcota bacterium | reverse complement strand
GGCCCCTGCCGCGCGAGACGAAACCTTCCGCGCTAGCAGCTGGTACTAGTCCGCCCAGTCAGGCAGCCAGCGAAAGCGGATTCCCATCGAACTGCGATACAGCCATCGGTCGCGGCGAAAGTGCCAGCTGGCAGTTTCTGTTCCGATCGCGTCCGTGTGGGAGTCAGAGAAGTCCACGTCGCGGCCCCCCAACAACGCGTAGGCCTGGCCGGAGAGAAACACGGTGATAGCGAAGTTCTCGATCCGGGCCGCATCGAGTTCAATCTCGAGACCTGGCCCGATCCCGTGAAAGGTCTTCGTCTTGCTGCCAGCGAAATCGATTAAGCGAAAATCAGTGCTCGCCCCGGGCGGAGGAGGAATCGGGGGCCGGGTGACGGCCCGGCTGATGGTCCCCTTTACCTCGATCTCCTCACGCATGTACTCGACGGAGGGCTTGATGCGAAACCTCCAATCTCCCAGAGCTACGGCAAAGGCGACCCCGGCACCGCCGGTCAGGATCGCTGATTCGGCCTGTGCCTCGGTCTTGCTGCCTTGACCCGCGACCTCGGCTTCCGGAACCGGGAAGCTGGGGGGAATCAGCGTGCCCGGTTCACCCTCCTTGGCAATGTCGTAGGAAAAACCCATCGCGGCCGTGCCGTCGACGTGAGCAAAGAGCCTGGGCCGTCCGCCGGACTCGTGGAGTCGCGGTGACATCAGCTCGAAGGAGCCCCCTGCGAAAGGGGCGAGCATCACCTGCGATCCGGATGTCGCGGGACGCGCCGGCGCCGGCGGATTCGAGCCAGTCAGGCTACTGGTCACCGAGGACGCTTCGGAGTCCTGCCCGAAGATCCCCCAGATGATTCCGACCGACGGTACCCAGCGCTGCGTCTCCTCGATTTCGGAAGTCTCGTCGGCCGAGGCAGCCCAAGATGGCGCGATCCATGCGGCGAGCACGGAGGCCAGGAAGAGGCACTGAAGAGATGATCTGCCGTGCATGCGCGCGGATCATGCCAGAGTTCGACCATCCGTCGCAAGCGTAGTGCGTCTGCGGTTGGCGATGTCACGCCAAGCGAGTGCGTGCCACCGCACGAAATTCGAGGCTAGGCGCATCTCGACGAGACCTGGTCTGGTTGACTATGTCCGAGTCGCCGGTCAGAATCGGCCCGGTCCCGAAGGGTGCTAAGTCTCTTGATCGCCGTCTTCTCGATACATCATGCTTTGCCACGCACACTAGCCAGAAACTGTGCTCTGTTTGCGGGCTTGTGGATGCTTGCGATTTCCGGAGTCGCGCTCCCGCACAGGGCTGCCGCACAGGAATCTGAATCGAATCTGAATCTCGATGCGGAATCCGCCGCGGACGACCTCGATATCTGGAGTGGCGTCGAGGAGATCCTCGTCACCGGCGACATGATGCCGGTGCTCGGTCTCGACGACACCGTCTCGGTTACGACCTTCGACGCCGCGACCCTGGAAGCCCTCGGCATCGAGGACATCTCCGATCTGGCGGCCATGACGCCCAACCTTTCGATCAACACGATCTCCGCCAGCACGCCCACTTTTTTTATCCGGGGCGTGGGCCTGAACGACTTCGCCTCGAACGCCACCGGCGCCGTGGCGGTCTACCAGGACGGCGTTCCGATCAGCTCACCGGCGCTCCAGCTGGGTCAGCTCTTCGATTCGAGCGTCGAAGTATTTCGCGGCCCTCAGACCTTCGGTAACGAACGAAACTCCTCGGCTGGTCTGATCGCCGCATCCCCGCGCTTGCCCACAGGTGAGTTCGAGGCGAAGCTCCGCATGGATCTGGGCCGCTACAACCTGCAGGATTTCGAGGGTGCGCTCTCGGCGCCGGTCAGCTCGGATGGCACGCTCTCCACGCGCGTGTCATTTCGCTACACGGTGCGGGACCCCTACGTGCGCAATCGCTGCGGCGGCCTCGCCGTGCCGACCCAGGACGCGTGCGGGGCGAACACGAGTCCCAGATCCGACCCCGTTCCGGCGGGACTTCCGAAGAAGATCGGTGACCAGGAGCGCTGGGCGGTGCGCGGCCTGCTTCGCTACCAGCCTGCGAATACCGACATGGACTGGATCCTCAACATTCACGGGTCTTCCATCGATCAGCAGTCGGTCCTGGGGCAGGTGATCGGGACGCGCTTCCCAAGGGTGCAGACCGTCTCAGGCTACGTCGACCCGGCGGTCAAGAAGATCTTCGACAATCACCAACAGAATCTTCGCGATCAGGGCTTGACAGCTGTTCAGGCGCGGCGGGCCGCATACCTTCCCACTCTTTCGGACGTCACGAAGGAGATCAAGCGCGCGGACCCGCTGAATGGCGCCTACGACATGGTGGGCCAGGAAAAGCTCGACGCCGTCGGGGGATCGCTGCGCGGACGGCTTTCCATCGCAGACATCGAGATCGAAACGATCAGCGGCGTGGAATCCTACGATCGGCTGCGGCGCACGGACTTCGACTTCAGTCCCAACAGCATGCTCAACAGCGACACCGACGATCGAGCCTGGCAGGCCACCCAGTCGCTCGATCTGAACGGGGAACTCGAGCGGCTCGCTCTCTCCTGGAATGCGGGGGGGTTCTTCCTGAAGGAGAGCCTCGACTCGAAATCCGACTTCCTCTTCAACTTCACCCAGGACGTCAGTCTCCCGCGGGCGATCCGGCAGACCTACAGCCAGGACAACTACAGCTGCGGTGTCTTTGGCAATCGATAACCAAACCACTTACCTTGCCGTAGAT
>JAPYTP010000477.1 GCA_029941885.1 Myxococcota bacterium | reverse complement strand
GGGGCTTCCCGCTCCTAGGTCGAATCGCCATGCCCTCCGAGCAACCGAACAACCCCCTGCACGGCATCACCCTCAAGACCATTGTCGAGGATCTCGGGGATAAGGGGTTCAAAGGGTCTCCGCACGGCGAGGTGCGCCGACCGCGACGATCTTTCCTCCGCGCACGACGATCGTGCCGCTCGGAATTTCGGGCGAAGAGATGGGGATCAGCCGTGCACCGACGAAGGCGGTGGTCTCTTCCTGGCCCGGTGTGGAAGCGGCGAGGGCAGCGAGAAGTGAAATCAGGATCGTGAGTGAGCTCTGGGGGCTTGGAGTTCGAGCGAAGAGCATACGTTCCCTGACATGTCGCTCGCGACCCTGGACTGGCTCTCGTTACTCTGGCGCGCATGCGCAATGCCTCCAGACACTCGTCCTTCCTATCCTTCGGCTTTCTCGCCGCGGTATGCGTCTTCGCGCTCTTGTCGGCCGACGCGAGCGAAAGTCCGCAAGACGGAGCGAGCCGCTTCGACCCGCTGCCTCGAAAGCTCCACGGCTTTACCGTCCACGTCGACCCTGCAATGGTCGAGGGCGAACACAGCGACGCCGGAGCGCGCGCCTTGAGCATGCTCGCCAACCACCTCGAACGGATCTCTCTGCTAGCGAGGCCCGAACAACTGGAAGAGCTTCAACGTCTCGAGATCTGGATCGAGCACGAGCACTCGACGCTGGACAACATGCAGTATCACCCGTCGGTCAGCTGGCTTCGCGCCAACGGATGTGACGAGCGCCTGGCGAAGAAAGTGCACATTCCGAGGGCGCGCAACCTGCTCTCGCGCGGGCAGCTTCTCAAGCATCCGGCGGTCGTCCTGCACGAGCTGGCGCATTCCTATCACGATCAGATTCTCGGTTTCGACGATGAGCGCATCCTCGCCGTGTACAAGAAGGCGAAGAAGGCCGGCATCTACGAAGACGTCCTGGCGCACACGGGGCGTCGCGTCCGTCATTACGCGCTGACCAACCACAAGGAGTACTTCGCCGAGGCCACCGAGGCTTACTTCTACCGCAATGACTTCTTTCCGTTCGTGCGCGCCGAGCTGGCGGAGTTCGATCCGGACGGTCACAAGGTTCTGGCGGCGATCTGGGGCGACTTTCGATGATCGCGCTGATCCTCGCATGCGTGCCGGTGTTTCAGGCGGAACCCGCGGAACGATCGCCGATCATCGTCTACTTCATGTCCGACGAGCTCGCTTACTTCGAGCTATCGCACATGGGCAACACGAAGATTCACACGCCTCGCATCGACCGCATGGCGACGGAGGGCATTCGGTTCACTCAAGCGCTCCCGGGCATCGATTACAATGCGCCCGGTTCACCGCGCAGGAGAGCCCGTACGGGGTTTTCGGGAGGGACAGCCGCGTCAGCGCACCCGCTCGAGGTCGACCGAGGAGACGCCCCGGATGATCGTCAGTGAGTGAGCCGGCAGATTGACGGAGCCCTCGTCGAAGGCCAGCTGCCTGTCCACGGGCACCACTCGATCGGGATGCTCGACATCGTTGAAGGCATCCGGTGAATCCCCGGCGAGGACCGTCACGTCGAACGTGCCGGAGAGCGGAGTGCCCTTCATCCTCACCACGCATTTCACCTCTCTCGACGGATGGCGGTTCGTCAATGCGATCGACCACGTCGTGCCCGCGTCATCGACGGTCGCGATCGCGTCGACCACGGGAACGGAGCGGTTGCCGTGCACGAGCAGTTCCCCCTCCACCTCGGCCTGGCCCACGCGGCCACCGAGCAAGTTGGCGTACATCGCCAGGGTATGAAACGTCGTGCGCTTGACGATGCCCTCGGAGTGCACGTAGAGCGGCCCGCGCGTGTTCACGATCGGGGCGATGTTGGCCATGCCGACGTCATCGGCGTGACGAAGGCAAGCATTCAGGAACGAGGCCGAGAAGAGGGCATCGGCCATCGTGTACTGCGAAGCGATCGAGTTCTCGTCGCGAGCGTTCACGAGGTCGAACACGGCCGGGTCGTCGTAGTCACTGATCGTCTTGCGCGGGAAGCCCGGATGGTGCCAGCCGCGCAGGTTCCACTCGTCGAACGCGATCTCGAGACGGCCCCGGTACCCGGCGTCGTCCAGGATGCCGATCGTCTCGACGATCAACTGCTCCGGACCCTCCGAGTGCATGATGCAATCCAGGTAGGAAGGCATCGCGTTCTTCTGCCAGAGTGGCAACCAGTAGCGGTGGATCGAGACGTAATCGAGGTGCTCTCCAGCCGCCTCCAGGAGCGGCATGGTCCACTCCCGGTTCGGCAGTGCCGCGGCTGCCAGCCGGATGCTGGGATCGACGGCCTGCATCAGCTTTGCCGACTCGAGGACCAGCGGGCCCCATTCGTCGACGCTCTTCTTGCCGATCTCGTGGCTGCCCCAGTTCTCGTTACCGATGCTCCATAGATTGACCTTCAGCGGATCCGGGTGGCCGCTCTCCTTGCGCAGCCGGGCGTACTGTCCCTGCGTCTGGTTGCAGTACTCGACCCAGTCCCGCATCTCCTCGGGCGTGCCATTGCCGGCGTTCGTGCAGATGAACGGCTCGCAGCCGACCAGCCGACACCATTCGACGAATTCGTTCGTGCCGAACGAATTGGGGTCTCGCACGCCCCAGGCCATGTCGTCGCTCGGCTTGCGGTTTTCTCCGACGCCTTCTAGCCAGTGATATCCACTGACGAAGCACCCGCCCGGCCACCGAACGACGGAGAGCT
>JAPYTP010000476.1 GCA_029941885.1 Myxococcota bacterium | reverse complement strand
GGGTGGGTCGGGTCCAATGCGGAAGGGTCCAGCCAGCCACAGAGGGGCTTGACCTTCACGCTCAATGGGGGAACACAAGATTACCCCAATGCGTCTTGGGCTGTCATGCCACTGGGAGTCAGTGTCGGGTCTTTTTGGCTACATAATTCCCAAAAGGACGAGTTGGATCCTGACGGATCGGACTGAGGTTGCGGTTCGGTAAGCCGAGTCCGATAGAGTCTGGGCCGGGTCAGTCACGATTGGTGTTCTGCTTTTCGGACCCGCGGGGTAGCGAATAGGATCAGGTATGGGAATCGAGCTGGAGACGCGTTTGAAACGCAGATCGGTCTGGACAGTCCGAAGGCGAGCGGTCACGCAAGGATTTCTTGTGGGGCTGCTCGGACTTGGACTTTCGCTCTTGCTCGCGACGCCGTGTATCGCGGACGAGATGGCCGACCCACTCTTCGATGAGGAGTTCGACGAGGAAGCGTTCGAATATCCCGACCCGTTCGAACCAACGAATAGAAATATCTTCGGGTTCAATCGACAAGTCGATCGATGGGTCCTCGATCCGGTGACTCGTGCGTATCGTTTTGTCGTGCCGCAGCCGGTCCGCAAAGCGCTCTCGCGTGTATTCGTGAATCTGGGATCGACCAAGACGCTGGCGAACGATTTCCTCCAGCTCGAATGGAAGGACGCGGTGGTGACGACGACGAGGCTCGTCGTGAATACGACCGTTGGGATCGTGGGGTTGTTCGATGTCGCAGAGAGCATCGGTCTTCCTGGTCACGAGTCCGATTTCGGACAGACACTCGCGCTTGCTGGCGTTCCGAGTGGGCCGTACCTGATCATTCCATTACTGGGTCCCGTCAACGTGCGCGACGGGACGGGAGCCTTCGTAGACAGCTTCTTTCAGCCGACTTTCTACCTTCTCGGCCCCGCGGATCTCTTGATCGGTCCGACCGAAATCCTGCTTTACAGCAGCAGCTCCGGGATCAGCACGCGTGACCGCCACTACCTCGAGTTGAAGGCGCTCGATGACAGCAGCGTCGATTTCTATGCGGCGCTTCGAAGCGGCTATTACCAACAGCGGATCAGCGAGATCTGGGGGCGCCGCGAAGGTCATCGCACGAGCGAGGAGCCCCATATGGGGAGCGACGCGGACCAGGAGATCGACGTGGATGGCGTCGAGGATCCCCTTTGAGCTGAAGAACGCCCGGACCGGCTAACCGTCGGCCTGGCCCTTGGTCTTGAGGTCGTCGATCTTGGTTTCGACCGACGTTACGAGTTCATCGAAACCATTGCGCTTCAATGCGGAAGAGTACTCCGATCTTCGAAGTGCAAGTTCGCTCACGGTTCCGTTCAGAAAGACATCGACGACTTTCCAGCTGCCGTCACGCGAGATCATTCGGTAGTTGAGCTGAACGTCTTCCTCGCCGGGAACCACAATCTTCGTGAGCACGACCTGTGTTTCGCGCGGGGCTTCTTCGGTTCCGAGGGTGACGAATTTCTCGCCGGTATATCCCTTGAAGCGTCCGGCGTAGTTGGCCGTCGTAAACCGAGCAAAGATTTTGGTCCAACGCAGTCGGTCTTCGTCCGAGAGCTTTCGCCAATGTCGTCCGACGGTCTTGCTTGCCATGAATTCGAGATCGAAGGTCTCCGCCATCAGCGGCGTTAGCTTGTCGGTGCGGCCCTGAAACCCGAGCTCCTTCGCCTGCTTCATGATTTCGATCAGACCGGCATGAAATCCTTCGATCACCTGCCGTGGCGAATGGGTCGTCGTATTCGGCGCAATCGCCGCCGGCACGCTTGCGGGTTCGTTCGCGCGTGCGCTCGACACGATGCCATGCTGCATTCCGAGGAGCGTGACCACTACAATGGCGAGCCATTTCAGATGGCCGATTTTCCGCGTTCTTAGCATCATCGGTCCTTCGCGAGGTCGGTCCCGCAGTCTTGGAATTCAACACGGCGGGACGCGGGTAGGTCGGTATTCGTCATCGGTAGAGGGGAAAGGGCAAATGAGTGCCTTTCGAGAATTCTAGCAGCCTAGTGGGCTCGAGTGAGCATTCCCCAGAGGATTTGTGCGACAGTCCGAGTCCCCGCAAGTGCTTTCCAAACGGAGTCGACCTGTGTGGGGCTCTGGTACTTCTGGTCGTGCGTACCCGATTCTGCGTGTGAAGTTCCACGAATTCTTGACGATCGGGAGCGTTGGCGCGTGCTGGATGTTTCTGCAGACGGATTGACGATTGGTCTGATTCTTTTTGCGGCCCTGCTGCATGCGAGCTGGAACGCACTCACCAAGGCCGGCGGCGATCCGCTGATCAGTGTAACCGTCGTCACAGGTACTGGAGGGCTGTGTGCCATCCCGGTGATCTTGTGGATGCCGCTTCCCGGTCCCGAGACCTGGAAGTGGCTCGCTGTCTCCGCCTGTATTCACTACGTCTACCAGCTCTCACTCATTCGAACCTATCAGCTCGGCGATCTGAGTCAGGTCTATCCGATCGCGCGGGGACTGGCACCACTCGGTGTCGCTCTTTTGGCGGCCGTCGGATCGGGGGAGTTCCTCGAGCCCGGCCAGTGGGTCGGTCTCGCGTTGGCATCGGCTGCGATCATCTCGTTAGGCATCACCGGAGGACGGGGCCAGTCGTCGAAACGTGCGGTCGCGATGGCCGTCCTGACCGCCGTGCTGATCGGCTTGTATACCTACACCGATGCGCGTGGAGTGCGGTCCGCCGAGAAGGCGGCCATTTTCATCGGCTGGTC
>JAPYTP010000475.1 GCA_029941885.1 Myxococcota bacterium | reverse complement strand
GACGGACCTACGACTACCGAATCCAAGAGGCGATCTGCGAATCCGGAGATCGGGAACTATTTCCAGAGCTGAATATCCCACGGTCGACCCTTCGAAGCTGGATTCACCGCGGCGTGCCCGAAGTGATCTCCTGCGAGATCGCTACCCATGATCGTGCCGAGTTGACTGCAGAGATCGAAAGACTCCGATGTCGAACGTCTCGGCTCGGAGCGGTCGTTGGTCTCTTGATCACAGTGCTTCGGGCATCGAAGGTCCCGCTCGACTACGAGCGCCTTCCAGATGGCGACGCCAAGAAGATTCTCTTGCGATCGATCGAGCGGGCGAGGAAGGTGTTGCCACTCGGCGCGGCGCTTCGAATCACTCGCCTCTCGGCATCGCGCTACCACGGTGGTGCCGCGCCGCGGATGGGTGCGATCTCGATGACCAGCCAAGCTGCCCGCGAGTCGTCCCTACACGCCTGACTCCCGATGAAACCGAAAAAATGCGCAAGATGGTCGAGGGCGACGATCACCGATACATGTCCCTGCGAGCCTTGGCTCTTCACGCTCAGCGAATTGGGGAGGTCCTCGCTTCGCCATCGACGTGGTACCGACTGGTCCGAACGGCCGGCTCGAGGCGACCACGAACTCGTGTCTATCCCGCCAAACCCAAGATCGGAATCCGAGCAAAGGCTCCCGGCGAACTCCTTCATCTGGACGTGACGATCATCCGGTTGCTCGATGGAACGAGAGCGTTTCTACATGGCGTGATCGACAATTATTCCCGGCGGATCTTGTCTTTGAGTCTTGAGGAACGGCTCGGGAGCGGCGGGACTTGTCGGATATTGCGCGAAGCCGTTGTTCAGCTCAATGATTACCCCGGGCATGCGGTCGTGGTCGCGGACTCGGGAAGCGAGAACGTCAACGGAGCCGTCGATGATCTACTCGACGGCGAGGAATTGACGCGCGTCCTGGCCCAAGTCGAAATCACGTTCTCCAATTCGATGATCGAGGCGTTCTGGCGATCCTTGAAACACTCGTGGCTCTACCTTCATTCTCTGGACAGCTTCGCCGCACTTCATCGCCTCATCGAGTTCTACGTCAAAGTCCACAATGAAGTGATGCCCCATTCGGCATTCCAGGGGCAGACTCCCGACGAGGTATTCTTCGGCATCGGCGATGAAGTCACCAAGAGACTTTCCGAAGCACGCGATTCGGCTCGCGAGAAACGAAAGAAGGAAAATCGAGCCGCGGGATGCGACGCATGTATCGGAGAGACGAGTTCGGGGGCGTTGCTAGTGCAACGACCGCGCTCCAGAATGTCCCGAGACGCAGCAGGATGAATATTGAGGACAGACAGGGGAAGCGCGGGGCGGCGACCGAAAATGGGCCTGTCTACTCACCGCGGGTAATGTGGTTTTCGAAGCCACTCGGAAAATCAAAGACTCGGTTGTCCGAGCCCGACGTTCCAGTCGGGCTGAAGTTCCTGTGCGCGAACCACCAGCGGCCGTCGACTTTTTGATAGGTGTCGTGATAGATGCCGTAGGTCTGCGCCCATTCCTCGGTGGCTCGCTCGCGTCGATACTCACTGATGGAATTGCGTGCGTAGGCCACCCGTTGATCGGGCTGAATTCGGATGACGGAATTGAGAAATACGAACTGGAAGAAATCAAAGCGCTCAATCGCGCCACCTATAAAGCGACCGAGAGCCTCGGGACCGTCCACCACAAGTGGAGGGTCGTACAGGGGAGTGACTTCGATTTTCGCGTCCGGGAGAAAAAGATTTTTCAGCTCGCCCCACGCTCGACGATTGACCGTATCGCCGTACGCGGCGAGCAGCCGCTTGATAGCGATGTAGTTCACTGTCTCTTCAATCGTCTTCTCGTCGATGCCCAAAGTGTACTTCTCCTTAGGGCCGCACCCGAACCCGCGATTGGACCCACTCTACCCTAGCGTGAGTGAGCGTACCGAACTCACGTGCATTCGAGGTCTAGCGAACCAGCGATCGGCCATGCTGACCGTGTTGCTCGGGGAAGCGCTCGTCGCTTTGACGGCTACCTTCACACTCGCCGAAGGTCACCCGCGACGGGGTGTGGAGTGATTGTTTCACGGCCGCCCTCTCGGCGTGATGGGTCGGAGAGATCAGCATCATTTCTTTGAATAGTCACGAGGAAAGAACTTGATCAGCTACGTCACGATCGGAGTGAACGACATTCAACGCGTGATCGGTTTTTACGACGCGATTTTGGGGACGCTAGGTGCCGAGCGCATCTTTGAGACGGAAACCTGGCTTGGCTACGCGCCTTCGGATGGCGCCTATATGCCGCGGATCTGGGTCTGCAATCCGATTGACGGCAATCCAGCCACGGCGGGGAACGGCTCAATGATCGGTTTGCATGCCCCCTCAGCCGAAGTCGTTGACCGTTTTCATGAGGTGGGCCTCGCGAACGGGGGAACCAACGAAGGCGATCCCGGAAGGCGTGCGCACTACAACCCGGGGTATTACCTGGCCTATTTGCGCGATCCCGAAGGCAACAAGCTGTCGGCCTTCTGCAATACTGACATTATCAATCCGGATGGCACCTACGATCCACAGCTGGGATTAGTTCCGCCCAGGAAATGATCTTCGCCGTCACCGCAGCGGCGTTGGTGCACGAATCGTAGAGAAAGTCGGCCAGTTGCCCCTGTCTCGTCGGTCCGTTCGACCTAATCCGCCATATTCTCAGCATGAACTCAAGAGTCCACCCCAAGTACAAGAGGAGGAAGCGAAGCTTCCGAGTA
>JAPYTP010000474.1 GCA_029941885.1 Myxococcota bacterium | reverse complement strand
GCCGATCTGAGCGCGGAGGTTCTGGCGGCGATCGAGGTGGCCGATCTGAGCGCGGAGGTTCTGGCGGCGATCGAGGTGGCCGATCTGAGCGCGGAGGTTCTGGCGGCGATCGAGGTGGCCGATCTGAGCGCGGAGGTTCTGGCGGCGATCGAGGTGGCCGATCTGAGCGCGGGGATTCAGGCGGCGATCGAGGCGGCCGGTCTGAGCGTGGGGGTCGAGGAGACCGCAGCGAGCGCGGTAATGGACGTGGGCGCCGGCCTGAGCGAAATAGCGACCGTGGCGACAGCCCGGCGGCTCCGAGAGAACAGCTCGAGCCTGAGGCCAAGCAAGCCGTTGCGGACTCCAAGGGAAGCGCGTCCGGCAAGATCGGAGAGATCGGCGAATTTCTGCTTGGAGCAGTTGAGCGAATGAAGCTCGGCTCTTTTGAGATCTCAGAGTCGTCAGAGGGCGATTACCTGATCTTCCAGCTGCGTGGGGCCGCCGCCGAGGCTTTGCAGAGCGGAGACGGTCGAGCAACGGACGCACTACAACTGGTCGCGAACCAGGTTGCGATGCGGCAGAGCGAAGATGCGCCACGAATCGTGGTCGATGTCGAAGGTGGTGGAGACGAGCGAGAGCAGACGCTAGGCCGTCTCGCCGGGCGTGCCGTGAAGCGCGCGCGGGATACGGGCCGCTCGATCGCACTCGATCCGATGAATTCGCGAGATCGTCGGATCATTCACGTGACCATTCGAGACGAGGACGGTGTCGAGACGATGAGCATCGGCGAGGGCCGGTATCGCCAGGTACTCGTCGTGCCTGAGGGCGCGCCGGAATACGAGGATGCTCTCAACGAATCCTCATGAAATCCGGTGTTCCACGGGGAACGCCGAGGCAATGAGCCGAGCGGGTATTCCTTCAAGGTGAAACGTTCCACGTGGAACGGAGTTCGATATGAAAGACGGCGACCCTCGTGACCAAGTCGAGATCGCCGTCTTTTCTTTGATCGATCGCGGATTGACCGAACTCGCGGCAGCGGCGACCCCCGAACAGGTTACTCAGCTCACGAAGCTGGTTGTCCTGGTCTCTGAGTGGGCTGGCCGGATCAGCTTAACGGGCCATCGAGACCCGCTCGAGATGGCAGGTCGGTTGGTGCTCGATGCGGCTGCCCTTTCAAAGGCTCTTCCAGAACTGGACACCGCTTCGTGTCTTGCGGACCTCGGGAGCGGTGTTGGATTTCCGGGTCTACCGATCGCGATTCTTCGCCCCAATCTCGAAGTCACCCTGGTTGAATCTCGGCTAAAGCGGCACCACCTGCAGCGAGAAATACGGCGAAGGTTGGATTTGACGCGCGTCATTCCCGTTCTGGGGCGCTCCAACGAAGTCGAGGTCCGCCCATCGGAGGTTGTGGTAGCCCAGGCGATGACGCAGCCGAGCAGGGCACTCGAGCTAATGCGGCCGTGGGCGCGGCCCGGCGGCCTGGTAGCGCTCCCTGCTTCCGAGAGTTCGAAACGCCCGGATCTACCGATGGACTTCGAGAACTTGTCGCTTCGTGAGTACCGGGTGCCGCTCACCGGACTCGATCGAAAACTCTGGGTGGCACGGGTGGCTCGGCCATAGAGTACGTCTAGAGCGAAGGGAGCACACGCCTACGGCGTTCACCTCTCGCAATCGATGATGGCTGTGTTAAAAACCGGAGTTCAGGGGCCACCAGCTGGCTCGGGCCGCAGAACCGCAATCGGGGGGCGATGTGGCGGCCGAGAATCTGCCAACCTCCCGAATGGGAACAACTTCATTGGGTTCAAGCCCTTTCGTTATTGCTGTGGTCAACCAGAAGGGAGGCGTCGGAAAGACGACGACCGCGGTCAACCTCGCCGCCTGCCTCGCCGCTTCCGAGCGTCCGACGCTTCTTATCGATATTGACCCCCAGGCCAACGCGAGCAGTGCCTATGGCATTACGAATGCGGAGCGACAGGTCTACGACGCGCTCATCGACGGTTCGCCTCTCACACAATGTGCCTTCGAGACCGAGCTTGAAACGCTCCACGTCGTCCCGGCCGGTCGGGATCTGGTCGGTGCCGAAATTGAGCTCGTTTCAATCGAGGCTCGCGAGTATCGGCTCGCCCAATCGATTCAAGCGCTTGGCGATGCCTACGAGATCATTCTGATCGACTGCCCGCCGTCACTCGGGTTGTTGACCTTGAATGCATTGACCGCAGCGGATGCGGTGCTGATCCCGCTTCAGTGCGAATACTATGCGCTCGAGGGTCTTGCGAACCTAACAGAGACCGTCGAGCTGGTGCGTGGACAGCTGAACCCAAGACTCGAGATCCAGGGCATCGTACTCACGATGGCCGACGGTCGAAACAATCTCGCTCGCCAGGTCGAAGCCGAAGTACGTAGCCACTTCGGTGAGAAGGTCTATCGCACTCGGATTCCGCGAAACGTGCGACTTTCCGAGGCGCCGAGTCATGGCCAGCCGATCTTGCTCTACGACATTCATTCCAAGGGCGCCGCCGCCTACGTCAAGTTGGCGGACGAACTGTTGACGCAGCTCGCCCTGACCAGTCCGCCGCGCAAGCCACCGGTTCTTCCGAATCCACAATCGTCGATCCAGCCAGGAGGTCAAGATGAGCCAACGCCGTAGTGCACTGGGGAGGGGATTGGGCGCACTGATTTCGAACCCCGCGCAGCGAAGCGATCCAGGAGTGCCCCCCCCCTCCGCTTCTCGGGCAGCGATGCAACCCGCACTGCAGACACCAAATGGTGTTGACACAAAATCGG
>JAPYTP010000473.1 GCA_029941885.1 Myxococcota bacterium | reverse complement strand
ATTCACGGTCGAGCGTCTCGGGCTCGATGTCCGCCATCACGACTTTCATTCCCTCGGCCAGGAATCGCTCGACAGCACCGAGACCAATTCCGCCGGCAGCCCCGGTCACGACAGCGATTCGATCCCTGAAATCCTTCATCTACATCTCCGCCGAGTGAGGCAGATCGTCACTCGTACCCGCGATCTCACTCCGTCACCTCGAGAAGGCCGTCCTCGATCTTGCGGTCGATCTCGGACTCATCGAGGCCGAGTAGTTGGCGAGCAATCTCACGCGTGTGCTCACCGATCAACGGCGCCTGCCGGACGCATATATCTTCCATCCCACTCGCACGAAATGCCGGACCCTCGAAGGCGATCCAGCCGAGACCTTGCTGATCGACCCAGCGTCCGTAACCCCGAGCCTGGAAATGCGGGTCGCGCAGCTGATCCCGCGCCGTGAACATCGGTGCTGCCGGTACCTGGAACATCTGCAATGTCGCCGTGAGCGCCTGCGTCGTCTGCGCCGCCGTCCACGCGCGGAGTTCTTCATCGATCTCGTCATGCGCAGTCATTCGACCTTCGAGGGTCGAATAGGATTCATTCGTGGCCCATGCCGGATCGCCCATCGCGGCTCGCAGCCGCTGCCAATCCGAATCGTCCCGCACCGTAATCGTGATCCATTGCTCGACGCCGGAACAAGGGTAGGAACCCCAAGGCGCGCCCCGTTCCCGTCGGTTACCGCGAGGCACGACGCTGCCGGGATCGACACCCTCCTTGAGCAACTGATCGGACAGGATATTCACGACGGCTTCGGCCTGGGCGACCGACGCGTGCCCGCCTTTCCCGGTTCGAAAACGCCGAATGACCGCACCTAACGCGACCACGGCGAGCAACCGTCCTGCGACATGGTCCGGAAAGATGGAGCCAGATCCGGCCGGAAGGTCCGCTTCGGCCGGATCGTCGGGACCTTCTGTCGGCGTCTTCTCCTTCTCGTAATCCCAGAGATGAACGAGGCCACCGATTGGTTGCGTGCTCGGCCCATAGCCGATCCAATCCGCCCAGACGCCGTGGTCGCCGAGCAGTTGACTGCTCGCCATCACGATTCCCGGGTTCAAGCGTTCGAGCTGGTCGTAGCCGAGCCCCATCGATTCCATCGTGCCGGTCGAATTGTTCTCCGTGACGATATCCGCCTGCTTGACCAGCTCGTGGATCAAGGCGCGACCCTCGTCCGACTTGATGTTGACGCCGAAACCTCTCTTCGATCGACTCGAAGAAGCAAACGACGCGCTCATTTCGGTCGACATCACGACTCGAATGAAATCCGGATAGATCCGACTCTCGACCTTGATCACGTCGGCGCCGTAATCGGCAAACAGGCGCGCGGCTTCGACGCCGACACCGCCGATTCCAAAATCAAGTACCCGTAGGCCCTCGAAGGGTCGAGACGGCACGGGTCGTTCGCCAGCGGGGTGTGCACGCGCATCACGCCAGATCTCCCCGGCGATTTGCTCCGCATGCTCGTCGATTTCGGGCGGCCGAGTCCGATAACCGAGGCGTTTTCGATCGAGCTCGAAGAAGCCCGACGCGAAGGGACCTGTCGCTCCGGGTCCGAACTCGCCTGTCACGAAAGTGTCACGCGAGCGAAAGTGTTCATTCATCAGCACTTCGGCTGGGGAGAGGACCGGGGTGCAAACGATGCCTCTTTTTTGGGCCTCACGAGCGACCTCTTCATGGTTCATCGTCGCGAAGAGGTCACCCACGATGACGCCAAGCGCGTCGGCGATCTCCATCCGACCCAGGAAACTGTCGTATTTCGGATCCTGCAGGTAGTCCGGATCCCCCAACCACTCTCGCATCGCGTGCCACTGGCGCGGTGCCATGATCACGAGCCTAACGGCGCCAGTCTTGCATCGGAAAATCTTGTAGATCGGCCCAGATCCATTTCGAATCGTGGCGCTGTCCTGCCCTCTCGCTTCGATCATCGAACCGTTCGCGTAGGACCAATCGGTTTGTTGGGCCACCGCTTCGAGAACTGAAAGGTCGATCGTCTGGCCGAACCCGGTCTTCTCACGCTGATAGATTGCGGTCATCGCAGCAAAGGCGCCCATGATGCCCGCGATGTCATAGGCCATCGCGCCCGGAGTGAGCAGTGGCTCGCGATCGGACGTCCCGGCCTTGAATTGCATTCCAGCGATCGCGCAAAGAGTCGAATCGGTCGCGACCCAATCTCGATAGGGCCCCGTCTGCCCGAAATCGGTGATCGACAGAACGATGAGATGAGGGAAGCGCCTCGAGAGATCGGTCGGATCGAGGCCGAGCTCCGCCAACCGACCGGGTGCCTCGGCTTCGATCAACACGTCCGCCCGCGATAGGAGATCGAGCAGTCGCTCTCGGTCTTCCGCCGCGTCGAGATCCAACGCCAACCCGAGTTTGTTGCTGTTACGGGTCGCAAAGTACAGGCTACGACCGCCATTGAAAGGCGGGAGCCCACGTGACCGCGCGCCGCTTGGCGGTTCAACACGAACGACCTCGGCACCAAGGTCTCCCAGGATTCTGCCGGCTAGCTCGCCTTTCTCATCGGCGAGATCAACCACGCGAAATCCGAACAGGGGATTCGACTCCGATTCTTCAGACATGGGCCCACCCGGCTTCACGGAAGTGCATCTCTGGCTCCAGGCACTGGGGTTCTAAGACCCATTGCACGATTCACTGCGCCCGCGTTCCCTCGTGGAACTCGACGCGCAGAAAATTCATAGACCACGCTGCTCGCCCCAAACGGTAGGGGTC
>JAPYTP010000472.1 GCA_029941885.1 Myxococcota bacterium | reverse complement strand
GTCCGCCCCTCTCTCAACGCCGGGTGGCCCTCGTCACTTCGGCCGGTCTTCACCGGGTGGGGGACAAGGCGTTCTCGCTGGTGGATTTGAGTTATCGCGTCATCCCGGGAAGCATTCGGACGGAAAAATTGACGATGACCCATTCGTCTGTGCACTTCGATCGTGTTGGTTTCCGTGAGGACGTGAATCTTGTCTTTCCCCTCGACCGGCTGCGCGAACTCGAAGCCGAGGGCGTGATCGGCTCGGTCGCCGACTACCATTACTCGCTGATGGGAGCCGGTTGGCTCCCCCATCAAATCGAGCCCACGATGCGGGAACTCGCCCGCCTGCTTCGGGAAGACGAGGTCGACGCGGTTTGTCTGGTCCCCGTCTGACCGAATTGCACCCGCGCGGTCGGCGCGGCCAGCCACTATCTGGAGTCTGAGGGCGTGCCCACGACCGGAATCAGTCTTGTGCGCGAACACACCCAGCAGATGCGGTTGCCGCGTTTTCTGTGGGTTCCTTTCGAGCTTGGCCGGCCCTTCGGTGCTCCGAACGAAGCGCATTTCCAGCGGCGCGTGCTGCGAAGCGCGCTCGAACTTCTCGATCGCGAAGAGGGTCCGGTAATTCTCGAGGATTTTCTCGACGATGCGCCCGCGTACGCGCCGAGCGACGCCGGAGAAGCGGGCTGGGCCTGTCCGGTCACCTTCCATCCCCCATTGGAAAAGCACTCCGAATTCGTTACAGCCACGCTCGAAGAAATGGAGCGGCTCGCGCCGTGGCACGAGTTCTATGTAGAACGGCGGGGGTCGGCGGCTCCGGGGGCGAGTGGTTTCGGTCGCGAGCAAATCGTGAAGTTGCTGGGCGAGCTGGCCCAGGGCGCAGTGGCCCCCGAAGTGGAGACCGAAGCGCCGCTGCAGGAGTGCATTCGCCTCGGTTGTGACGATCTTCGCACCTGGTACATGGAGGCCGCTCAGGGGCAGCCGGGCCGTGGCTCATCCTCCGAGCTACGCGATTGGTTCTGGAATGAAACGGCGGCCGCACGACTCGTCGGGTCGGTGGCTACGGCCCTGCTCACGAATCCGAATCCGATTCTCATGTTTCTTGGCGGTCGGGCTCTCGTCCCCCGTGAATATTTTCCTGTCCTCATGCCCACCGCAGATCCGTCACAGTGGGAAATAGAAAGAGAGTCGACATGACCGAGATGATCGTCCGAACACCCATCACAACTCGGGCTGCGTGGCTGGGCACCGAACTTGCGCGGAGTGACGATTGGCTGATCCCGCTCACCGAAGAACATCAGCGCGAGTTCCGCGACATCGTTGCACAGGGCAGGGCGCGCGGGCTCGGACTGGCCGATATCCGACCCGACGCGTTTCCTCTGGAGCGGCTCGCGTCCGTCGCCCGGGCGGTGGAATCAGAGATCGAAGACGGATTGGGTTTCGTCGTCTTGCGCGGGCTCGACCTCGAGGGTCTCTCGGCGGAGGACGCCGGCCTGGCCTATTTCGTTTTTGGAGCTGCGTTGGGTCGCCCGATCCGGCAGAACGCCCAGGGACATCTTCTCGGCCACATCCAGGATACCGGCCGCAACATCATGAAGGATCCGGCCGTTCGCGGTTATCAGACCCGCATCGCCCTGCCTTTTCATACCGACACCTCGACCGATCTATTGTGCCTGCTCTGTTATAGAAAAGCGAAGTCGGGTGGTATGAGTTCGCTCGCCCCCCTTTTTACGATCTACAACAGGTTGCTCGAAGACGCGCCCGAATTGATCGACACGCTCTACGAGCCCTTCAATTACGATTGCCGCGAGGAAAAACATCCCGACGGGCTTCCCTTCTACAGCCGGGCCGCTGCGAGTGTATGCGGAGGAAAGCTCTCGCTGCGCCACAACTCGGGCTACGCGAAGACCGCACAGCGGCTCGAGACCTGCCCCCGGCTGACCGAAGCGCAGACTCGGGTCATGGACAAAATCGATCGTCTCTCTTTCGATGAAGAAATTCGATTCGATGTCCAACTCGAGCCAGGCGATATGGTTTTCATCAACAACTACCAGGTGATGCACGCCCGAAGCGAATTCGAAGACCATTCGGAGCCAGATCGCAGGCGACATCTGATGCGCCTCTGGTTACACCTGCACCGCGGACGCCCCCTCGCTCCCGACTTCGACAATCGCGGGGGAATCGTGACGACGGATACCCTCGCGAACGATGGCCTCCGGCCGAGATCGGTCTCCGAGGAGTGAATGAATGAAATGGATACGACGTTTGCTCGTCGCGATTTTCTCCGCGCTTGCGCTGGTCGCGGCATTCGTGATCTGGATCGCCGAGCCGTGGTCGGAATACCGTCCGATGCGAACCTGGACGGAGTTCATGCGGATTCAGATCGTCGGCGACGCAGGGCGTGAGGGCCTTGCGGAGCTTTTCCGGAATTGGGGAGAAGGACCGCCCTACGGAGTCTTGAATGCGGCCCCTGAACCCCATGCCCTGGAGCGCGCGATTCGTCCGATTGAGGTCCGTTACCGAATCGATGGCGTATCCCGCAGCCTCGAGGACTATTTTCAGCGCGCTCGTGTAGAGGGAATGCTGGTATTGCAGGGTGGCGAAGTCGTGTTCGAGCAATATCGGGGTCGCACGAATGCGGAGAGCCGATACCACCTTTGGTCGGCCTCGAAGAGCTTCACCGGGACGCTGATTGGGATGGCACTCCACGAGGGGCGAATCGAGAGCCTCGACGATCCAGTGGCCCGATACGCGCCGCAATTCGTGGGTACGGCCTACGGCGAAG
>JAPYTP010000471.1 GCA_029941885.1 Myxococcota bacterium | reverse complement strand
CATGGACTTCGAAAGGCCGTTCGGCGAGGCTTGATTCCGATATTGTCGATCGACTGCGGATAGGAGTTTTAAGCCGCGTTTCCCGCACCACCGATACTAGTCATTCTGACAAGTAGCCCCAAAGGGGCCCGTTCCGGGCAATTCTCGCGATCGCCACGGCCACTGCCGAGGGACTGCGCCAGGTGGCGATCGCCCTCAGTGGAGAGGGTGGCATGAATCTGCGCGTCGCCGAGCAGTACGTCGAACAGTTCGGAAAAATCGCCAAGGAAGGCAATACCCTGGTAATTCCCGCCGACCTGTCGAACGTGGCCTCCATGGTGGCGCTGGCCTCCAAGATCGGTCCTGCGACACTCCCGAAGAGCAACGGAACCGACAGGACTGGGGTGTGACAGGCCCTTCGGAGCGGCGTTGGTGCGTCAATCGAGTTGGGCCGGCAGCTCCCCCCCCACTCCTGAAGCCTCGAGGGCTGCATCCGTGCACCGATGCCGCCGCTAGATCGACCACGCTATTCGAAGAGCAGGCGTTGTGTTTCTGCTCGCTGATCCTTGCTCAGCGCTCTTGAGGTGAAGAAGTCGACGTGCGCAGTAGGCTCCGCAGTCCTATCAAGCTGGATCCCCCACAGCGCCTCGATGCGATTGGGCACCATCGAGTAGCGAACATCGATAATGCGGTCATCACCAGCGGGGTCGAGAGCGAACTGGCCGTTTGAAAACCATCGGAAGCGTTCGATGTCGCGAGCCTGCTGGCTTTCCGGGGCAAGCCATTGCAGATCACGGCGCAGGTCGAGCTTGCCAACGCTCTGCCCTGGAAATAATCTGGCTCGCACACCCAATCGCGCGGCATCGACGTAGAGGCGGTCTTCGTGTTCGTAGATCGTCTTCCAGAGCAACAGGCTCCCGAAGGCCGGCTTCGCTACCAACTTGCTGGGTACATGTCCCCGACTCGCGGCCAACTCGCCACCCAACTGCTCGGCGCGCTCGCGCTGTGCGACGCCAAGAAGTAGGTAGGCCATCGCCCAGGTCGCCGCGAAACGGGCGATCCGCGGCGACCTTCGAATAGCGGCAATGGCCACGCCAATCAGCAAAGGGAGGGTGAATAGCGGGTCGACCACCGACACATTGTTCCAGGCAATGCGTAGATCCGAGAAGGGCCACAACAACTGAGTGCCATAGGAGGTGCAGGCGTCCAGCAGTCCGTGACTTCCATAGCCAAGCAGGCAGAACCCGTAGATGCTGCGATTCGAAATCGTGTGGCGAATGAGTGGACGCGCGACCACTGAGCAGAGCAGCGCGCCCAAGGGAATGAAGATCAGCGAGTGGGTGAATTGGCGGTGATATTCGAGAAAAAGCAAGGGATCACTCGACGATCGAATGAACACGTCGAGATCCGGGGCCATTCCGGAGAGCGCGCCCAACAGAGCGGCTCGGCGCGCCTGCTCGGGTTTGGCAACGATCAGGGCCGCAGCCGCACCCAGCGCTCCCTGGCTCAACGGGTCCATCGACTGCCCGTCGGTAATGGTTCCGATTGCCTTTGTGCAAAGTCCAAGCGGTCTATGCCCGGCAGACTGCTAACGGGCCACGAGACGGAAGAGCCAGACTTCATCGAGCGTGGTCGGATCGCGACGAAACATCGATTGGTCCGTCCACGCCTTTCCGAACTCTGCAATCTTGGCGTGGTCGGTGACGCGGTCGGCACGCAGGTCATAGAGCGATCCTTCCAGGCGAAGGCGAACCAAGGGATCGGCTGTCATATACTGAACCCACTGGGTCTCGGTGTCGCCGGCATTGATGAATAGCTGTCCGTTCATCACGGTATAGGCGATGTTGACCGAGTAGGGATCTTCCGGGTGCGTTTCGAGTTGCACGGTTCCATAGTCGCCAGCAAAGCTCCAGTTGGCAGGTGTCGGCAATGTTTCGCCGGCGAGCCTGCCACCGGGCAGCAGCACAAATGGGCCATTGCAGCCGAGGGCGCCAAGCATCAGCAGAATTGCAATCAGTCGGAGTGACAAAGGCATGCTCCTTATCCTCTTGTGGCCCCGATTCGGAGGGGATCATCTGTGAGCGGGTGCGGATCTGAATACGGCGTCGCGCGGATTGCAGCGGTTGCTGGGATCACCGCGCCCTCGCCAGGCTCGCGCAGGCAGCCGTGAGCAAGCTCGGCTTTTGTATCGCCACCACACCACTGCCGCAACTTTGCGCGGCGAGCGCGTGCATCGCCCGGAGATCCGTCCTCTTGAATTGATGTCGGTGGCAAAACATGAATCGAAGCCTTCGGGAGTCGCGTGTGCTGTCGGGCTGCGATGAGCCTGGGCGCCTTCAGCGCAGATCAGTCCGAGCGCAAACAATGTGATGGACCCGAGATAGCTACCGCGAGTTGTCATCTCTTTGTTCTCCTCTTGGATCGGACCGAACCCGTCGGAGGCAGGTTGGTAGCTAAGCATGTAGTGACAAGGAATCAAAGCCTCTTCGGGCTCGGCTGAGTCTTGGCATGGCAGGGAAAGAGAACTAGAAGAGCCCAACGAATACGCGGCGCACCGATGAAGACGACGCACAGTGGATCCCGGAGGATCTCGAAGCGCGGCTACGGAGAGCAGAACTTCGGTGAAGCGGAGCCGCCCTCCACCACTGGGCAACTCCTGGAAACCGGAAGATCGATCTCACGTCAGCGTAGTGCTTCTGCCACCGATCCTCGTCCAGCATGCCCAGTCCCCAGGAAGGGGCCTGACTGCCCCGGCGGGCCTTAGTTGTCAGAACGCCTAGTATCGGTGGTGCTGAAAACGC
>JAPYTP010000470.1 GCA_029941885.1 Myxococcota bacterium | reverse complement strand
CCGACGACGTGGGTCCACTCCAGGCTTGTTGAGCCACTCAACACTGGCTCGGTAGACCATTGCAGCTTGCTGTCCGCTGACCACCGGGCTGTCAACTGGAACTGGGGCCCCTGCCTATGAGGCCACTGGTGAGGCCACTGCAAAGAGCTGGGTGCCGATCGGGGCCAGCGCTGTTGGCTGGCCAGTGCTGGCAGAGCCGACGTCGGGCTTGCGCAGCGGTCCTCATCTGAATGATGGCGCCATCGTTGCGGGATCGGATTTGTTTCTGCGCGACCCCGACTTCAAGGCACAACATCTGCCTCGGATCGTATTGCGTTTTGGAGCGACTCCGGTCAGTAAGGCGTTTCGCTTGTGGCTCGAGGCCACGCCGCCCGAAAAGTTGGTACTGGTGAGTTCTGCTGGTGGTTGGGACGAACCGTCCCATCTTTCTTCCGACTATCTCCATTGTGATCCGGTGGATCTGTGTCAGCGACTCAACGACGAAATCGCGCAGCGCGGAACGAACGCGCGAGGAAGCGCGTGGTTGTCGGATTTTCTCCACGCCGATGTATGCACGCAAGACGTGCTCGACCGTCACCTGGATGACGAGGACAGGCTGCTCGAACCCCGGGCGACCCGGAGCTTGTTCGAACATCTGCCCGATCGATCGCTTCTATACGTGTCTAATAGTATGCCGGTGCGGGATCTCGACGCATTCATGCCCGCTGGCAGTTCCGAGCTTCGGGTGCTTGCGAACCGCGGCGCCAACGGGATTGATGGCCTCGTTTCGAGTGCATTGGGGGCTTCGGCCACCGGAGAAGAGCACGTCTTTTTGTTGACCGGGGACCTCGCGTTTCTCTACGACATTGGTGGTTTGCTCGCCGCCCGTCGCTACCCACTGCGAGTCACGATCATCGTTTTGAACAACGATGGTGGCGGGATCTTTTCGTTTCTTCCGGTCGCGGCATACGGGGACTCGGTTCGCTTTGATGAGTTCTTCACGACCCCCCACGCAGCAGACCTGTCGGCGGTTGCCCCTCTCTATGGGTTGTCTCACACCCGAGTTGCCAACTGGGACGATTACGCCGTTGCAATCCAAAAGTCGCTCTCACATCCAGGTGTTTCTGTCATCGAAGTTCCGATCGACCGGGAAGACAACCTGGAACACTTTCGATCGCTGGTTAGCGCAGTAGGCGAGGCTCTCCGTCAGCCGCAAAAAGGCACGGGAGGAGCAACGTGAAACAAGCACTTTCGAGTTTTGTTGAAGTCGCAGGAATACGTATTCACGCGCGAAGCGTTCGCAGTGCGGACACGGGCGGTACTCCGGTCGTCATCCTGCACGGGTTCACGGGCTCCGCCGAAAGCATGCGAGATGTCGTGGAGGAGTTGTGTGAGACGCGGACGACGATCTGTATCGATCTGGTCGGGCATGGTTGCAGCGACGCGCCGGATCAACTCGAATGCTATTCGATGGATCGCTGTGTTGAGCAAATCGCGGCGGTGATCAATTCCCTCGCTCTCGAGCGCCCCCATCTGCTTGGTTACTCCATGGGAGGTCGCGCGGCACTCGCCTTTTGTCTCGCATGCCCAGAGCGCGCGCGTTCGGCGCTCTTGATTGGGGCGAGCGCCGGCCTCTCGGATCCCGCCCGTCAACGCGAGCGTGTTCGTGACGACGAAGCGCTGGCGGATCAGATCCTCGCTGCGGGGTTGGAATCGTTTGTCGATGCATGGATGGCAAAGCCGATCTTTGCGAGTCAGTCCAGCCTGGGTCACGGTTTTCTCGCGAACGCGCGAGAGCAGCGTCTGCGTAATCGCCCCCACGGTCTCGCGCTTAGTCTGCGCGGGATGGGAACCGGCGCGATGCCCCCCTTGGAACTGACCGGGCTAAAGGTTCCAACCTGTTTCGTTGCAGGCGCAGAAGACGAAAAGTTCTGCGCAATCGCGCGTGAATTTGCGGAGCAACTCACCGCTTCGCGTTGCGAAATCGTGGCCAACGCGGGCCACGCGGCCCATCTCGAAAACCGCGCAGCATTTGGTCGTGCTGCGCGCAGGTTCTTTGCTGAGATCGACTCAGAAAACCCCCAACCGCTGGCGGCGTGTCCGGCATAGAGACAAGGAAACATCATGGGTTCAGAAAATTGGAAGTCAGTTCATGAATACGAAGACATTCGCTACGAAAATCTGGACGATGGGATTGCCAAAATCACCATCAACCGACCCCAGGTCCACAATGCCTTCAGGCCTGAGACCGTCAAGGAATTGATCGATGCCTTTCAACGGGTGCGAGAGGATTCGACCGTCGGTTGCATCCTGTTTACTGGTGAGGGCGACCAAGCATTTTGCTCCGGCGGCGATCAGAGCGTGCGCGGCCACGCGGGCTATGTCGGAGGCGACGACGGAGTCGCGCGACTCAATGTGTTGGACCTCCAGCGCTTGATCCGCAGCATGCCCAAGCCCGTGATTGCGTTGGTCGCCGGCTACGCGATCGGCGGCGGTCATGTCCTACACGTCCTCTGTGACATGACGATCGCGGCGAAAAACGCGCGCTTTGGTCAGACGGGCGCAAAGGTGGGGAGCTTCGATGCGGGTTTTGGTACTTCGTACCTGGCCCGAGTGGTGGGTCAGAAGAAGGCCCGGGAGATCTGGTTTACCTGCCGGCAATACGATGCCCAGCAGGCGCTCGACATGGGGCTTGTCAATGACGTGGTTCCCGTTGAAGAGCTCGAGACCGCAGGCCTGGTGATGGCGAGAGAGATCGTGAGCATGAGCCCGATGGCGATTCGTTGTCTCAAGAGTGCCTTC
>JAPYTP010000469.1 GCA_029941885.1 Myxococcota bacterium | reverse complement strand
GTGCGCACCTGTCCGATGAAGCCGCCAATTGGACCGCGCAGTGGCTGGGCGACCTCGTCGTGCCAACGAATCGACTCACCAATTAGAGTCGCCTCTCGCCGCGCCGCGCCATGCCAAATGTATTGTTTGCCACTTACCCGACGACTCTTTCATCCCACTGATCCATATTCACGGGATTCTTGCCAGCTCGCCATGGCGTCTACCCAGTCGTCGGCGCTGATCGTGGCTTTCGGCAGACGGCGAGCAAATCGAGACACTTCTCGTTCGCGGGACCGATCGGGAAATCATCGACGCTGAGATCGGGGAGTCCCTGGCCTTTCTGGATTCCACGACGTACGACTATCGAGAACTGAGCGAAGAGCCAGTCAACCAGTTTTCGAGGCAGGCGGTTGCGAAGTCCAAAGGGATCCAGGCGCATGATTCGTCGGATGCGGGCTAGCCGATCCTCCTGGTAACGCGCAGCGCTGGCACTCATTCCGACACCCAGCATTTCGACTTCTTCGAAATGCTGCTCCAGGAGCTGACACAGCTCACTCGATTCGTATTCATGGATGTGAAACGGATTGACGCCATCCGACATCAGGATATTCGGCGTCGTGATGAGCGCGGTCCCATCGGACCGAAGGGCGTCGGCGATCGCCCGGATGTACACGGTCGGGTCTTCCAGATGTTCAATCACCTGAAAACTCACGACCAGATCAAAGCTTTGCGCCGACAGCGGTACGCCCGCCAAATCCGCACGCACATAGTGAAGACCATCGCGCCGGTGTTGGGCATCAGGTGTGATCCGATCCAGCGCCACAACGTGACCCACTGCATCGGCGATTTCAGCACTCCCGTAGCCGTTACCACAGCCGAGATCGAGAGTTCGACCATTCTCACGCTGCTTCGCGACTTTGATCGCCCTTAGATAGGCGGCTCGATGCCGGGCGAGATCTGGCCCGAAAAGGGCGTGGTCATCGTCGAGGCGCTCTCCCGTCAAAGTGACTTGGCTCAAGATTTCGTCTCCCGCGCTGCCGCCAGCGCCTCACGAGTAAATTCGCCAGCAAAGAGAAGCCCTACGCTGGCCCTCATCACAATCAGGCCCGCGGTGAGTGCCAGGTTGCTGGCCAGTAGAATTTCAGGGGTACCCCAATGGCGAAACATGAATACGAATGCAACCTGCCCCGTTCCGAGTCCAGCAATGGCGATCGGAAGCGAAGCGACCAATGAAACAGCGGCGACTCCAACGACGAGATCCCCCAGCGGAACTCGAACACCAAAGACCATGAGAGCGGTTCCACATAACATGATGAAGGAGATCACAAAACCCAATCGGAGTACGGCCAGCATCGCGAGTCGACGAATTTCAGTTTCGCGAGCCGCCCGAAAGATTTCGAGATTCCGCAGACGATCAAGGGGCCCGAGTGAAAAGTCTGCCCGAAGAAGAGCAAATCCGATCAAGATGGCGACCACGGCGCCGACGATTGCTGAGGCCTGCACGGCAATCGTCTCCGTCGAGAGCAGAACAGCCCCAAACGCTGACAACAGCAGTAGAAATCCGAGGTCGAAGAGCGCGATCAGAATGACGATCCCGGCCGCATTCGAAACTCCGAGATTGCCACGACGACGCAGAAGATAAGTCAGCCCACCGGCGCCGAGCGCGTAGTTGAGCAGCCCGAGCGGATAACTCGCGGCCTTGATCTTGGCACACGTCCATTTATCGAGAGAGGACGAACTTGGCGCCGCCAGCAGATTCAACGTTTGCGCTTCGATCCACAGGCTCACGCCACCGTAGAGCAGCACCGCGGGAATCATCACAGCACCGACCCGGCCATCCACGTGCCGGAGAACTTCCCCGAAATCGATGCGACCGAGCAGCAGAGTAAAAGCCCCAGCGCTGACGATCACGGGAATCAGCCACTTCGCAATCCGCGCCGCGCGACCACTTTGTTGGACTTGTTCGGTCTGTGGTTCTAGGGCTGCCACGGTGTCTCCACTGCAATCCAAGGAAGCCCCGGTAATTCATGCTTTTCCACCACGAAGCCATAGCTGAACGTTGTGGTCACCAGGATCACGAGCATCCCCACGCTGGCGAGGACACTCTTCGATCTCCAGCCGCTGTCTCGAGTCCAATCCGCTAGAACTTCGCTCGCATAATAGGAAAAGGGAACAGACAACCCGAGGAGAAAACTGCCCTTCAAAATGACGAACCACGGATTGCGCCAAGAGAAAACAAGATAGCCCCCAAATGTGGCGATCACGAGTAAAAGCAAGAGAACATCCGGCCCGGAATTCGAATGGAGGACGCGACGAATTCCGCGAAGCAGACCGACCCCGAATGCAAGGGTTGGCAAGAGGCCCAGGACCAGGATCGCGGTCGCGAGCCTGCTAATGGCTTCGCCGTCGAGGGGAACGAAATGGCGATGGGCATCGAACCAGATCGTGGCATAGGTACTTCCCCAGACGGAATGGATCAGATTTGGGGACAAAAGGTTCGGGTCGATGAAAAGCTGCCACGGAAATGACAGGTAGTCGACGAAACCGCGAGAGCCCGGTGGCATGCGGAACATGACCGAGTGCACTTCGAGGCCATGTGGATAGAGATACCCGTATTGAAACCAGTTCCAGGCGAAAAACCAGCCGCCTGTGAGCAGCGCCGCCACCCCAAAAACGCTCGGCCTAACAAGTGAACCCGCCCAAGCTCTCGAGCGACTGGTCGCTCGAAAATCCACAATCAGATAGGCGGCTCCCCCAACGGCGATGACCAGCAGCCCGGTCAACTTCGTCAGCAGAGCCAGTCCTGCAATGCC
>JAPYTP010000468.1 GCA_029941885.1 Myxococcota bacterium | reverse complement strand
GGCTTACGTCGAGCGGGTCCTGAAGTATTATCGCGGTTACTGGTCCGACTTCGATCGGCCGGCCGTTCGCCCCGCGCGCAAGCCGGGGAGGGAGCACGGGGGCGAGGCTCGCGAAGAGCGTCTCCGCCCGGAGGCGCGGACGGCGCAGGTCAATCCGTCGAGGCGTCTATCCCAGGGGAGGCGCTGAGGCGATGTCGGTCTCAACACCCGAGGAACCGGGAATCGGTCGCGGATCCACGGTGATTCAATTCCCACGTCCCGCACAGCGATGGAAGGCGACCGTGTCGAGCTCCGAAGAGACCTCCGAAACCTCCGACGAGAATCTCGCGGAGACTGCGAAGACCGACGACGACGCGCAGCGCCGCGATGACGCTCCAACCTCCTCGGGTGGCGGTGCGCCCGAGCCCGCCGTCGACGGCAGCGGGCTACCTGTCGAAGAGTTCTGGAATCTGCCCAATACCGTGACGATGCTGCGGATCGGTGTCGTTCCGATCCTGGTCTTCCTGCCCCTGCCAATGGCGCAGAGCGTCTCGGGCAGTCGCTTCATGGCGTGGGCCTTCATCATCGCGGCCCTGACCGACTGGCTCGACGGCTATCTCGCCCGCCGCCACGGCGGCCGTGACGTCACCCGGATCGGCAAGCTGCTCGATCCCCTCGCCGACAAGCTGATCGTCTCGACGGCGCTGATCATGCTGCTCGCCATCGGCTGGATCCCCGTCTGGGGCGCAGTCATGGTCGTGGTCATCGTCGGTCGGGAGCTGGCCGTCACCGGCCTGCGCGGCATCGCCTCTACCCACGGGACAATCATGGCGGCGCGAGGCCCCGGCAAGATCAAGACCATCGCCCAGAGCGCGGCTACGGCGGCGCTCCTCTTCCATTATGAGACCATCGGTCTTCCCGCCTACGAGATCGGGATGACACTTCTCGCCATCGCAACGGCACTCACCCTCTGGTCGGGGTATCTCTACTTCTCGGACTATTTCGGCTGGGGTCGGTCCACGTAACGAGGAACGGGTCCTACACCTCCGACGCCGACCGCGACGAACCGGGCGTGTGCGGGCAGCGAGCCGGCAACTCACCGCCAATCCTTCCCCCCGAATCAAGGAACCAGACCATGAGCAAGCTCCAGGATCTGCGTGCAAAGATCGACTCCCGCGAAGCACGCATCGGTGTGATCGGGCTGGGCTATGTCGGTCTGCCGCTCGCGGTGGAACTCGGTGAGGCCGGCTTTCGGGTGATCGGGTTCGATGTCGACGCGAGCAAGGTCCGCGCCCTCGATGAAGGTCGATCGTATATCGGCGATGTGGAGTCGACCGATCTACAGGTACAGATCGATGCCGGCCGTTTCGAAGCGACCCTCGATTTCGACAAGCTGGCCGACGTGGACGTCATCAACATCTGCGTTCCGACCCCGCTTAGAAAGACGCGCGATCCCGACGTCTCGTTCATCGCCGCGGCGGTCGAAGAGATCCGCAAATATCTCCACGAGGGCCAGCTCATTATCCTCGGCTCGACGACGTATCCCGGTACGACCCACGAGTTCGTGATCCCAATGCTCACGGACTCCGGCCTCGTGATCGGAACCGACTTCTCGCTGGCCTTCGCGCCAGAGCGAATCGATCCCGCCAACGCCAAGTTCAAGATCCAGAACGTGCCCAAGGTCGTCGGTGGCGAGACGGCACTGTGTACCGATCTCGCTTGTGCCGTCTTCGGCACCGTTTTCGAGACCACCGTTCCGGTCTCCTCCACGCAAGCAGCGGAGATGGTGAAGCTCCTCGAGAACACCTTCCGCGCGATCAACATCGGCTTGGCCAACGAGATCGCACTCATGTGCGAGAAACTCGATCTCGACGTCTGGGAAGTCATCGATGCCGCGGCGACCAAGCCCTACGGCTTCATGAAATTCACGCCCGGCCCCGGCCTCGGCGGCCACTGCATTCCGGTCGATCCCGCCTACCTGTCGTGGAAGATGAAGTCTCTCAACTTCCCTGCGCGCTTCATCGAACTCGCGACCGAAATCAACTCCGGCATGCCCGATCATGTGGTCGATCGAATCGCCGAAATGCTCAACGAAGATCGGCTCGCGGTGAACGGTGCGCGCATTCTCGTATTGGGCGTCGCCTACAAATCGAACGTGGACGACATGCGTGAGTCACCGGCCCTCGACGTGATCGCCGGGCTTCGCGCTCGCGGTGGCGAGATCCGCTATCACGATCCCTTCGTGGCGGAATGCGAGATCGCTGGAGAACGGATGAAGTCCGTCGACCTGACGGACGAGGAACTGAGGACGTCGGATCTCGTCGTCGTCCTCACGGATCATCCAAATGTCGATTATGACCGGGTGGTTTCCATCGGTCCACGAGTCTTCGATACGCGAAACGCGACGAAGAACGTGAAGGCGGATCGGGAGAAGATCACCAAGCTCTAGGGGGAAATTCCCGGCCCAGTGAGCCGGGCAGGGCGGTCTCGACTGGCCGCGGCGGCGCCCGCCGACCGGCGGCGCCCCGATCACCGGAGGCCGTCACGAGAACCCGCCGGAAACGCTGCAAACCCGCGGATTTGCAGGCTTCATTCACCTTTCAAGGGTTGACGAAAACACCCGTCTCGTTTAAACACTGAGTCCCACCGTGACGTGCCAGTCGTCGTAGCAAGAGGGTCGAGACGGAGTCCCGATCGATCGACCCTCGTAGACAGCCTAGACCGATATATAGACACAAGATGTCCGCACGAGTAGCTCAGCTGGTAGAGCATCACGTTGCCAACGTGAGGGTCGCCAGTTCGAATCTGGTCTCGTGCTCCATACAAAT
>JAPYTP010000467.1 GCA_029941885.1 Myxococcota bacterium | reverse complement strand
GCCCCCACGTTACCGCTATCACCTCACCGAGCCGGAGGCCAGCGTCGAGCATGAGGAGAACGAGCACATAGGCTTTGGGACCTTCCGCGCGCGCCGATGCGACCAGACGTTCAAGCTCTTCTGGGCGATCGATCGGGCGCACTTCGCGACCGCCCTCGGACTCCGCCCTTCCCCGCTTCGTCCTCGAGCGCCTGCGGAGCATCTCCCGGAACGCGGGTACAGGACTCGATTCCACGATGTCGAGGTCGACCGCGTAGCTGAACACTGCCGCGAGCGCATTGGTGTACTCACGCCCCGTTTTCGTGCTGCGACTCCCCTCGATCTCCTGCCCCCACCACTCGCGGAGTGATCGAGCGGTGATCTCGTCGAGCCGACGCGGTCCGAAATACGAGAGAACGGGACCTCGTTCGGCGAGAAGCCGGTGCCGATCTTCTCGAGTGGTTGTGGCCAGGTGCGCGGTGTCCTCTTCGAGGTATCGCGCTGCGAAATCTCGAAGCGCTGGAACCTCCACAATGATGTAGGGGTGCCGTCCGATCCCCTTTCGTTCTTCGTAGAGCCGCGCAACGTTCGCAGCCTCCGCCCAGTCGTTCGTTTCACACGAGAACCGGACCCTCTGACCGCTGAAGCGACGCTGGTAGTAGATCACGCCGCTTCGAGCGGTGAGATTTCGATACTTCGGCCCAGAGGGCTTGCGCTTCATTGTTGCGGCTCCTCTCTCATCGCACGGATGAGCAAAGCGTGTGCGGTCCTACTAAGCGAGTCGCGTCCCGCTAAACGAAGAAGGCGCCACTTCTCCGCCTTTGTCATGAAGATCTGGACGGATTCAGTCCGCACGCTCGACGGCGGTTTCGGCTTCGGGCCGGGCTTCTTCGACATGGATAGAGTTTATCAAATTACTCAATAGATAGACAGTATATTGTGTCGGCAATCTGCCTTCTTTTCCTCTTCGAGTGTCGACGGGTGAGCGTGCAGCCGCCTCGGCCCAGCTGGTACCCACGCCCGTTGACACACGCCGCGGCGCTGAGGACGGCATGAAGGCGGCGAAGCTCCCGATGCTTCTCTTCGGTCCCCGAAACTCGGCCGTCGTCGGCTTATGCGATGCTCACGACTCACGCCGCCGGTTCAATCGCAACCAGGAGCTCGCCTCGGTCGCGCCGTCGCCACTGCGGTATGGCGACCAGGCACACCCCCGCCCCCTTCGGCGATGTGGGTCCCATCCGCCAGTCTCAATGAAAAGACAAAGAGCGGTTCCGTGAGAGCGATAACCTCTACAGCAACCCTCGACGGTGAGCGCGCCTCGATCGACTCCAGCGGTGTTCGCATGACCCTCAGGTTCGAAGACCGATCGCGACGCAAGAAGTAACGCCTACTTACAGCTCCTGCCTTGCGAGGACCTGCATAGAGCGGCACAGGGCTGCACCCAGTACGGCTCTCGGCTCTATCCGGCTCCGATATCCCGGGCCTCTCGACGGTCGACGACGGACGCTGAGAGTGGCGTAACGCAGAAGGCACCCGGACGGCGGGTCGCCTCCGACGCGGTCCTCCGGGAGATTCGGAAAGTAGGGGGATCCGTGAAGCCGGCCTCCGCGTGACGGTCGCCAACGTGTCGCCTACAGGGGTTCGCACCCCGACCCGGTCCCGCACTGGGTCCAGGTGGCCGACTACGAGCGCCACGAGCCGGAGAAGACCCTCCTTCACGAGGTCGTCCGCGAGCAGCTGGAAGGCTTCCTCGCGAGCTCACACCACCGAGATCAGGCCCCTCCCCGCTTCGTCGAGCAGGAGCTTCGCTCATTCCTTCGCTGCGGCGTTCTGGCGCACGGCTTCCTCCGTCTCCACTGCGACGACTGTGGCCACGATCGCCTGGTCGCCTTCTCGTGCAAGCGCCGCGGCTTCTGCCCTTCCTGCGGCGGACGTCGAATGGCAGACACCGCCGCGCACCTGGTCGATCGAGTCCTGCCCGAGGTCCCGGTTCGGCAGTGGGTGCTCACGCTGCCCTATCCCCTCCGCTATCGCTGCGCCTACGACGCGAAGCTCACGAGCGCCGTGCTTCGCGCCTTCCTCCAAGCCCTGTTCGCGGAGCTCCGAAGGCGGGTGCAACGGCAGTGGGGAGTCCGGGCCGAGCAGTGCGGCGCGGTTACTTTCATCCAACGCTTCGGCTCGGCGCTCAACTTGAATATTCACTTCCACACCATCGCGCTGGACGGCGTCTACACCTACACGCCTGGGCAAGGCCAGGCACCGCGCTTCCTGCCGCTGCCCCCACCGAGCGCACACGAGGTGGCGCGGGTGCTGGCGGGCACCGCTCGCCGGATCCAGCGGCTGCTCGAAGCGCGGGCCGAGGACGACGCGGATGCACTCGCCCGCGACGAGCCCCTCATGGCGCTCCTGGCCGCCGCCTCCCTGCGAACCCGCATTGCCACGGGAGCGCACCGCGGCGAACCGTGGCGCAGGCTGGGCGATCGGGTCGAGCCGGGCGAAGACGAGAGGCCCGATGCGGACCCGGAGGCGTCGGCGCGCGTGCCACAGCACGGGGGCATGAGCTTGCATGCAGACGTGGCCGTGCCGGCACGAGATCGCCGACGCCTCGAGCGGCTCTGCCACTACGTCGCCCGCCCGCCGCTCGCCAACGATCGACTCGAAGAACGCCCCGATGGAACCCTTGCGCTGCGCCTGAAGACTCGCTGGCGGGATGGCACGACGCACATCCTGATGGAGCGAAGCGAGCTCATCGAACGTCTGGTGCCCCTTATCCCTCCGCCCCGTGCCCACCAGGTGCGGTATCACGGGATCCTCGCGCCCGGCGCGAGCCTGCGGGATCGAATCGTGCCGGACGAGACCG
>JAPYTP010000466.1 GCA_029941885.1 Myxococcota bacterium | reverse complement strand
GTTCGGCGGATGGGGATCGAGGTTGACGTAGGCCCCTTGGAGGGCTTATCCTCCCAGGGCCCCTTTCAAGGAAATCGAGAAATCTGGGTCACGGTGGCTGTGGGCCCGCTCTTAGGCACTGGGTAGCTATAGACACAGTGCCGCACACCAACCCGACGGTCGGCCGCACGAAAGTACCGCAGCAATCCTGACTCTCACCAAACTCAACACGGCGTCGCAGTGATGTGCGGCACTGTATTTGTGTCTTTATAGGATCGCGGACATGACTCCCCTGGCTCTCGCTGGCGCCCTAGCCGCATTGACCACTCTGGTGCCCCAAGGCGCCGATCCAATTCAAGCTGCCCGCGAAGCGCTGCTTGGAGGCCTCGCACACCTGAATGCGCCCGGCACACCCGGACGCGTCGTGGCCTGCGGCCCCTCGGCCTTCCCCTTGCTCACCTACGAACGCGACGGCTATGGATGCAGCGTCATGGCAGGCGCCGCCGGGCCGAACGACGAGAGGATCCTAGCGTGCGGGACCCTAGGACTCTTCGACCCGCACCTCGACGGCGAGCGCGCGCTCATCAATGCCCTCGATTGGCTCAGCGATGGACTGAGCAAAGCCAGGGCCAAGAAGATCGAAGTCGTCGGCTCGGAGGAGCTCGTCTCACGCCTAAGAGGCCTTCAATTCAACGTGCTCCCCCATGAGCGATTCGAGGGGCGCCGCAAGCTGGCCGTCATCGTTGGAGGCATCTTCGGCCAGGCTGTCGAGGCCGAGGCATTGACCAGGTTCCTTGAGGACGGCGGTCGACTCCTCGTAGTGGGGTGCGCTTGGGGCGAGGACTCGCTCAACCCCCACGAGTCGATCGCGATCCACAGCGAGTTGAACAGAGTCCTCGCTCAACATGGGCTGGCCTTCACGTCGGGGTACCTCCATGCCGACACGGGATCGTTCGACGTTGAGCTCGGAGCACGCGGCACCGCCCGAATCGAGGCCGACCTCTGGCGCGCAGTCGACCGACTCGAATCCGCTCCGGAGTCGCTCACCGAAGCCGAAGGCAACTCCCTCGCGGCAGCCATGGCGCGCGCCTCGCTCGACCTGCACGCGAGCGCTCCACTGAAACAGCGGCTGGCGCGTTTCCTGGACGACCGCGCCTCGCTCTGGGAGCGCGGCGATCGAGATCCGCTATCGAGAGACCTCATTGATCGCCTCTGCGTGCCACTGCTAAACGCAAGGATCGAGGCGAGCGAACCCGACGAGGTCGATCCCATCCCAGGTCATTGGAAGTTTCCTGGCGTGCCCGATCCGGGAGTCGCAAGGATTCGCCGGGAGCGAGTACGCATCAAGGACTCTTGGGCTGGCTGGCACAGCACAGGACTCTGGATACCGGCGGGAATGGAGACGAATATCACTGTCTCCGCCATCCCCCAGGGGGCGCTCCTCCGGATCGGGTCCCATTCGGACCAGCTCTATCACCACCCGAAGTGGAAGCGCTGGCCCACGGCCAGCCGCACAGTCCCGATCACGTCGAAGACCACCCGGCTTGCGTCCGGTCTTGGCGGGCTGCTCTATCTCGAGGCGCCGCACGGCCTTGATCAGGAGATCAAGCTCTCCGCCAGCAACGCAATTCGGGCTCCGCGCCTGCGCGCCGGCGCGCGAGGCAGTGAGGTGCAGGCGTTCAAGAAGACTCTTCTCGAGTATCCACCTGATGCGCTGGCGCCGTGGGTCGAGCTGGAGGGCTCGAACATCATCATGACCCTCCCGCTCGACGCTGTTCGTAACTGCGACGACCCCATGGGCGTGATCCACTATTGGGATCGCACCTGGGAGGCACACACCAAGCTGCTGGGCCGGCCGATCGCCACACGCCCCGAACGCGCCGTCTTCGACGTGCAGATCAGCGCAGGCTGGCTCCATTCGGGCTACCCGATCATGGGGCACCTGCCGACCGCCTACGCCGTTGTGGACCTCGATCTGATGCGAGAATTAGGCGATTGGGGGATGTTCCACGAGCTCGGGCACAACTCACAAGAACCCGAGTGGACATCGAGCAACATGGTCGAAGTCACCTGCAACCTGTTCAGCATGCATGCCATGGAGGTAATGACGGGGATGCCGCTGGACGAGTACATCACCAAGGACCCGACCTGGTCGCGGTTGATGACGAGCTGGCTGCCCGACTTCCGAGAGCGATTCGCCGCGGGTCGCGCATCCTTCGACGAGATCCGCAAGCACCCCTTCGAGATGCTCACCCCGCTGATCCAGCTACAACAGGAGTTCGGCTGGGAACCGTTCACTGAGTTCTTCCTCGAGCACCGAGCGGCCAAGTTGGGCCAAGATCCCCGCTCGATCGGATCGCCGACAGACGGCGACCCTCGGGACAAGGACCAAGCCGTTCGCGATCAATGGGCGGAACGCTTCAGCCACATCGTTGGCCAGGATGTGTCTCACTTCCTCGCGAGTTGCGCCTGGCCGATCTCGCCGGATGTGCACACCCGCCTCGCCCGCCTACCGAAGTTCGCTCCCTAGAACGCAACGAAGCCGCACACCACCCCGGTGGCGTGCGGCTTCGAATCCACCGATTCCCGTCGGGAGTCGGTCCGCGACTCCCCAGGTTACGGGCCTCTACGGAACGGGCACCAACTCGAGCTCGGTGAAGCTGAATTACGTGCCGAGCGAGCCGACCTCGACCACCAGCACCTGGGTCGGGAGCTGCAACCCACTCGGGATGCCGGGCAGCAGCGCGACGGTGACCGCGGGGTCACCGGCCAGGCTCCAGATACAGTGGAATGAGCGCGTCGGGCTATAGTGGCTAAATCTCCGCGAAGGAGCAAGCGAGCAGGGCGGGGGGCTAGCCGGTT
>JAPYTP010000465.1 GCA_029941885.1 Myxococcota bacterium | reverse complement strand
TCCCAGCAGAGCAAATAGCCCCGCCCACAACACCAGGATTCGCATCACACCCGCCCGTCACGGGATCCCCTAGGGATTTAACATAACGCCCATACTCGGACGTTGTGCCGGAGGGCAGCTTGTATGTCCTATCCTGCTGTTGACTCTTGGCCCCTACCGCAGATACTATATTCGATTCTGATATGTCGGCGTCATGCTCCACCGGTGCGAAACGACCGGGAGCTGGACGGCCACTGCGCACCGAGATCAAGCCCACCGAAGGACGAAGCCCCATGACTGCCGAGACCCGACTCCCGCGCTTGTTGCTCCCCGTTGCCGTACTGCTCGTGGCACAGCCGGCGCACGCCTATCTGGACGCGGGCTCGGCCAGCATGGTCTTCCAGGCGCTGATCGGCGCCGCGGTCGGAGGTCTCGTCTTTGTGAAGATCTACTGGCACAAGATCAAGGCAGTGTTCGGCTTTGCCGAAGCCGACCCGAAAGCTGACGAAGAGCAGTCGGCCGAGTAGCAAACCGAGTCAGAATCCCTCTAGGGACTCTCTGCAGAACACGCCTGAAGACGGTAGAACAGTGCTGGGGGGTGATCTTGATGGAAAAGCAGCAGACGTTCGCATCGGCGGCCTGGACCGAAAAGGCAAGGTCACCCGCCGGGAGCGCTTTTTGGCGGAGATGGACGCGGTGACCCCGTGGCCGCGGCTCTTTAATCTGATCTCGCCGCACTATCACCAGGGCAAGGCGGGTCGTGTGCCTTACGATCTGGAGCGGATGCTTCGGATCTACTTCAGGCAGCAGTGGTTCAATCTGTCGGATCCCCAGGGCGAAGATACGACCGATGACAGTGAGTCGATACGCCGCTTCGCTCGCGTCGAACTGGGGGATGACAAGGTTCCCGACGACTCCCTTCGACTGCCCCGCCCAACGCCCATACAGGCGCCCATACAGGGCGAGGCGAGGACCTTCGGCTCCAGCTCACTCACCGCTCGCTGCCTTCTCAGGGCAGGCTGCGCAGAACTTCCCTGGCCGCAGTGAATTCTCGGATCCCTGGATCCTTCCGCGACCCCAGCGGCTTTCTCTTTGTCCGCGACGGCATCGTGCTGAGGCAGGTGAACAGGGCCTTCAGCGAGCCCTACGAACGCATGATGGACTCGGGCTTCTACGAGGCCGCGGTGAAACGCGGGCTATTGATCGCCCACGAAGAGATCGACCCGGGTGTTGGTGACACGGGCGTCTACAAGGTGCTCCGCCCGGTCCAGCTCGACTTCATCTCCTATCCCTACGAGTGGTCCTTCAGCCAGCTGAGGGACGCCGCATCGCTCACGATCGAACTACAGAAGCTCGCCATCGAACACGGTATGAACTTGCGGGATGCGAGCGCCTACAACGTCCAGTTCCATCGGGGGCGCCCCGTCTTCATCGATACCCTCTCGTTTGAGCCCTACGAAGAAGGACGTCCATGGGTCGCGTACCAGCAGTTCTGCAAGCACTTCCTGGCTCCGCTCGCCTTGATGGCTCATACGCACATCGAGCTGCGGCGCCTGCTCAGGGTCAACATCGACGGCATTCCGCTCGACGTCGCAGCCGCTGCCCTCCCGTGGCGGACACGATTCCGACCCTCGCTGCTGGCGCACATCCATCTTCACGCGCGGGCGCAGTCCAAGCACTCCGACACCAGAGAGAGCGCCGACCGCGCGAACACCGCAACCGTCTCCCGCAACGGCATGATCGGCCTCGTGGACTCGCTGGGCTCAGCTGTCCGGAAGCTCAAGTGGAACCCAGCCGGCACCGAGTGGGGTGACTACTACGAAGACACCAACTACTCGGACGAGGCCTCGAAGAGCAAGGCCGAAGTCGTCACGGCGATGCTCGATCGCATCGGGCCGAGCCAAGTGTGGGATCTCGGTGGCAACACGGGTGTCTACAGCCGCCTCGCGGCCGATCGAGGGATTCCCACCCTCAGCTTCGACATCGACCCAGCCGCGGTGGAGAAGAACTACCGACGAGCGCGCGAGCAGAAAGAGGAGATGATCCTTCCACTCATCATGGACCTCACCAACCCGAGCCCTGGTGTGGGGTGGGCATCGCGGGAGCGCAACTCCCTCGCCAACCGTGGTCCGGTCGACCTCGTGCTCGCTCTTGCTCTCGTGCATCACTTGGCGATCAGCAACAACGTACCGCTCGGGATGGTGGCAGAGATGTTGGCTTCGCTCGGTCGCCACCTAGTGATCGAGTTCGTGCCCAAGAGCGACTCCCAGGTACAGCGCCTTCTGGCGACGCGCCCGGACATTTTTCCCGGCTACGATGAAGCGGGCTTCGAGCGGGCATTCTCCGAACACTTCGCCCTGCTCGACCAGCAGCCCGTTGCGGGCAGCGAACGAACTCTCTACCTCCTCGGCCCTCACCAGACGTGACCGGAACGGAGGAAACTCCCGACGAAGCGACCGCTCCGCTCTGGCGCTCAGCGAGAGTTCGCCTCGCTTTCGCAGCTGGCGCGGGCATCCTCAACACCATGCAGATGTGGCGAACCCTGATCTACGCCACTGAGAACAGTCGCTATTACATTGCCGCCGCCGCTCCACACGACTACCTCGCTGCATTGCTGTGGACCTGCTTGCTCAGCGGTATCGCGTACTGGCTCGCGAGTGCCCTTGCACGGAGCAAGAGCAACTGGGCCCCCTTCCTCTTCGCCGCCCTCGCAGGCTTCCTCGCGATCAACGCCCTGGAGTACCTACGAATCGCCTCCTCCGCGTCGGCACGCGACGCGCTGGTGGTAGCGGCTGCTGTGACCGGCGTCGTGACACTGTTGTCGGCGGTAGCCTGGTGGCTGCGCGGCTTCAATGCCAACGCCATTGCTTCGACC
>JAPYTP010000464.1 GCA_029941885.1 Myxococcota bacterium | reverse complement strand
AGTAACCGAATGACAAATCGCTCGGAATCACGGGCGAAGGGTCCAACGCGGGGAGCATGGGATTTACGCCCGCCGAGGTGATTCAAATGGCAACCGGCAATGCTTCGCGGTTTCCGATCATTCCGGCGGGCATTGGAACGATCACGCCAGGCAGCTACGCCGACCTGCTCCTCGTACTCGGCGATCCGCTCGACGACATCGGAACGCTATTTTCGCCAACGGTCGTGATCAAGGACGGGCAGGTCGTCGTGGACAAGCGCTGATCTAGCAGCCCGTTGAAAAACCCTTCGGTCGCCAGGCACGGCCCTTCGTGCCGATCTCTGCGTTGCGAAATCGCAGCCGTAGGCCTGCGACCGCGCAGACCGCTAGAAAATTCTGCGCAGGTAACCCTTCGGGTGCATCGTGAGCAGCATGCGTTCCCGGCTGCGATCTGGCTTGAACTCCGGATGGGACTTCAGAAACTCGTCGACTGCTTGCCGGGGACCCGGATTGGGCTTCTGCATCATGATGCCGCCAGTGTCCTGCACGATTACATAGCTACCGACGGGGACCAGGGGCGCGTAGGCCGCAAGTTCCGCAAGCACATGTTCGCGTGTGTGATTGGAGTCGAGGATGACCATCACTCGCGTACCCTTCACCCGCTCGACAACATCGGCAACGATCTTCGGATCGGTCGAGCTTCCAAGTACAAAATCGACTCGCTCCCGTACGATGGGGAGCTTTCGAGCTTCCTCGCCGCGGTCGCGGATATCAATTGTGATCACCCGGCCTTTCGGATTCACTTGCTCGAGCAACATGGCCCACATGGCGGCGCTGCCACCGTGGTAGGTACCTGTTTCCACGATGAAGTCGGGCTTTATCTCAAATATCATTTCTTGAATGATCCAGGCGTCGGTCGGATACTGAAGATTGAGGATGCCGAGCCACTTGTTCGAGCGAAACGTCGTCGCCTTTTTTTGCGAGGTGAGAAGTGCAAAGCGTTCGATGATCTCACGCTCGCTCTTGCTCAGTGCTGGATCGAGGTCCCTCAGATCAGCAAAGTCGGGCTGCGTCTCGTTTTCAGCTTGACCGACTGCGTCGGTTGTCTGTGCCACGGGTGAACCGGAGTCGTGCCTCTCTTCAACATCACTGGACCCGCATCCAGTCACGAGAACAACGAGCGCCACGGCAATCTGTACACTGAACACCACCGCCTGGGTGGAGGACTTGATCACACCCAACAAGTTCGTCATTGGAACACTCCCCGAACACGAATTCAAATGTCGACTGGCAGGTCGGCAGACCCACGATAGGGAAACTGGCCTCGGCTATCGCGAGAATGTTCGAATAAAGAGCGATGATGATGACGATCCGAGACCCCGCGCAATTCGCGTCTATTCGTGGAGCCCAAGCCGGCTTCTCGACAATCCAGAGATTGCTCGGATGTCGGGGTGCGGCACCTACACGGTTACTGCACATAGCCCAGTACTTCGAGAGCCGCCCTCGACGCTTCGTCCAGAGCCTTTCCAGCACCGACGCTCGCGAGTTCCTTCTCAAAAAACTCCGAACAGCCGGATCGGCCAGAACGCGCATGAATTCGGGCGCCTTTTCATCCCGCACTCGGCTATGGATACTGAAATCCAGCTTCAACGACCCCTGCCCTGGATCGCCACTTCGTCGGCACCTACGCCGTCAATGACCTGGGCGCTGACATCTACCCGGTGCAGTCCGGCTCGGGCATACCGACCCCAGAACTACGGAGCGGTATGCGCAGATGAGGCCAACCCCTCGACGACAAGGCTCTTGAGGTTCGAGGACCCGGGCTAGCCGACGCAAGTTATCCGCGTCGCCGGTCGAAGCACTGCGGCAAAATCGATCATCCGCGTGTAATCTCGTGATCCGCCGAACGCAATTCACTTGCGAATCGGTGCAGTTCCATCAACTGAAGAAATCGCTCTTCGACACTGAGACGCACGTTTTCTTCCGACAACATTGCATCTACATTCGCGCGAAACGCGGCGACAACAGGATCCACTCTGCGCGCATCAACGTCTTTCTTTCCATTGGCCACAGCGGTGAATCCTTGAAACAGTGTGGTGGGGGCGGCGGGAATCGAACTCGCACTCATGCCCGTAATCATTGAGGAAATTTTCATTTTCGGGGGAACCGCGGGGAAATTATTCGCGATTGCTCGATTCCTTGACAAATATCTCAAAAATTTTTGACGCATTCTGCCTCTCCCGACCACATTCTTTGACACCCGTCCGTATTCTCGCCCGCTTCCTACTAGAACGTTGGGAAGGAGCGAAGGATGGATCCCCCTGCACTGTTTCTTCGATCTACGTTGACGCGTAGATTGATCCTACTCGCGTTGCTTTTAGACCTTCTTGTCGCCGGTGATGCACACGCCACTCTGATCGATCTGGGCGGTGTTACCCGGGACACCGCAACTCAACTCGATTGGCTCGATGTGACCACAACGGTTGGGTTGTCAATGAACGATATCGCGGCAGATGTAGGAGGATACGCGAACGCTGGCTGGCGACATGCGAAAACAATCGAGGTCTGCGATCTCTTTATCAGTCACGGGGCAGGGCTAGCCCCATGTCCACTCAACCAAGATGTTTCAGGCAACCTCAATGTGCCATTGATCAACCTGCTCGGGATCACGATTGCAGGACCGGTATCGACCGAATCCTTCGGCTGGTTCGAAGGAGGTTTCGCAGACATTGGGTTTGCCGGCGTCTATTACCGGTCGGACACGAATCGGTCTATAACAGGTGTGATTCCTGAATTTCCAACATTGGACGGCCGCGATACAGCGAGCCTCGGCTATGGCAACTTTCTTGTGCGCCCGAGGATAGGGATTTTAACGGGGCTTTTTAATTC
>JAPYTP010000463.1 GCA_029941885.1 Myxococcota bacterium | reverse complement strand
CTGAAAGATAGAGGCCGAGATCGGCGATTCCTCTTTCTATAGGTTCAACAACGGCAAGTACGATTGTGCCTGAGGCACGGACGGCGACTTGCGGGTCGCGATGCTGTCCACTGGCGAGGATGCGAGGGGCTTGCTCAAGAATAATCTCTAGATCATTCGCCGCGGTCTGCTCCTGACAGGACAAGACGAGCATAGCCACGAAGAAAGCGATGCTGGCTAGCCATCTCGTTCCGCCAGCATGACGACGCATCCCCGACCACCGTTGCTCAGCACCTCTCTCAAATACTGTCCTACCACTCAAAACGTACTCCCCCCCATACCTGGACGGGTGCGCCCAGGGTGCCCGTTGAACCCGTCTGGCTCGCCCTGTAGGTGTCGTCAAAGATATTGGAGGCTTGCACGTAGACCTGCCAATGCTCAAGGAAGGTGCGAGACAGAGTGAGATCCATGACGAAGTGGGAGTCGAGCGGTTGGGTATGTCGGTCATCCGCGTATCGGCGACTCAGATAGCGACCTCGCACGGAGAAGGTGAACCAGCGCGGATCGTCGTAGCGAGCGGTAAAACCGACTGTATGCGCTGGCACGTTGGGAAGCTGATTCCCTTCGCGGCTCGGATCAGGATCAAATTTTTCGATCGTGGAATCGAGATATGTGTAGGAAGGCATCAATGAGAGAACCTTGAATAGCCTCAGCTCACCTTCGACCTCGAAACCCCTGCTGCGTGTTTCGGCAACATTCTCGCGACGGAACGACAGGTTAGGAAAAGGTGTTGTGGTCACGAATGTGATCGTGTCTTCGAGTTCATTCCAGAATCCAGTTAGGCGAAGGGTCATCGGCCCTTGGATCAGGTCCACTCCGAGTTCACCGCCGACCTTGAGAATCTCCGGCCCAAGCCCCGAATTCGGATTGAACGGCGCATTACCTGCGAAGAACCCTCGATAGAGCTCGTTCAGGCTCGGCGCGCGAAAGGCTCTGTAAACGGCCCCCCGGAGAGCTAGGATCTCATTCACCGCATAACGCAACGAAAGTCGGGGGCTGACTTCGAAGTCGCTCTTGTCAGAAAAATGCGTTCGAACACTGGCTTGATCTTCTCGTTCGCCGTCAAAATTTCTCCAATAATCGAAACGAACACTCGTGAGCACTTCGAGCTCGGGCAGCGGATGAAGTTCGAGTTCGAAGAATACGCCAAGCGCCTGCTGCTTCCCTCTGGTATCGATCTCACCCGGTGTGACCCCAGCGATGTTGACGATCGTTTCCTCGTTCTTCCCCTCGATATGCCTGAAGTCCGCTCCTGCGAGTAGATTGCCAGCCCATGTCTCGAGCCCGTGAGACCATTGTGTACTGACGCCGACCTGACTCGAAGGAACCTTCTGGCTAAGCGCCAAAATCTCGCTATTTCGATCGGGTGCCACATTCGTGTTGAAGTTGTCGAAATCCTGAACGCCACCGAAGAGGGAAACCTGAATTTCGTCCCCACTCTCGGCTTTGGAGTGCAGGAGAGCCGAAAAGTCCATCGCATCTCGTCGGTTGTCTGCGAGCGGCGTTCCGACGTTTCTTCTCTCGCGAAAGAGTGTGGCGCTGAATGCGAGATCCACGTTCTCAGAGAAAGCGTGATCTCCTCTGAACGTCAAATTGTGATGCCTTGAATCAGCCTTCCCATCAACGGATCCTCTCGACTCACTCGGAACGACCTTGTAACCGCTGGTGTTGAAGTAATCATATTGCAGAGAAACAACGGTATCACCGATCCGTTCGCTCCCGTAGGCGTCGACCCGTGTCGTATTCTGAGATCCATAGCTCGCCTCGACGAGTGCCGACCGACGCTCCGGGGGGCGTGTCACGATGTTGATGACCCCACCCATGGCATAAGTTCCGTAGAGACTCGAACCACCGCCGCGGACGATCTCCACTCGCTCGACGCTGCGAAGCGGAATCTTGCTCCAATTGACCCATCCCCCAAAGCCGTCGTTGAGCGGGATCCCGTCGAGAAGTACAAGGGCCCGCGTTGCTCCGAGCCCGCGTAACGAAATCGATTGAGAGGTCGGATGGCTGACAATGCTGCTCTGGGCGGGAAGCCCGATCCCCGCGACGATGCGCAGGGCATCATCGAGACTCTGGGCCGCTGTTTCCTGAAGATCCGTTCCCTGGATCACTGTGATACTCACCGGCACATCGGATTTGAGACGCCTACGGCGCGCCGCGGTCACAACGATCTCCTCGTCCGCATGCTGTTCTGCGATCGTTGCGTCGCGTGACTGCGGGTCGTCGATGACCGTGTCTGCCGAATTGGAAGTTTCTTCGGCACGAACCACCGAAGTTGAAACCAACAAACTGAATGCCAAAAAAAATGCAATCAGCACACCCATCGCGGAGAATGCGCCGACCCCATGGGTCGGAGAAGCATCGCGTCCAGCCCGCCGGCCGCGCTTCGAATGTTCGAAATACATGAGAACCTCACCTGCGGCGCATTGCGTGCCACCCACCCCCATCCTAGTCGAGTCGGTCAGCAGACGTGCAGAGGCGGACAAGCAAAAGAGAGGCAGTGATCGGGATGTTGATGGCGTTGATGGAATCGTTCGCATCGCAGGCCTTCTTTGGCGAGCGCCTGGCGACAGGACTCCCTCCGGCGGTTCTGCCGGCACGCGGGGGAATCGGACGGCGGCCCGAAGCGGCGTGCGCAGCCGTTTTGCTCCCGTTGCAGGGTCCAGGGAACCCGGCGCCAAGGCGCAATAGCCTAGCTTGCGCCCGCAGCATGAAGGTAATCTGAAGGTGTGCACGAGCCCTCGCGCGGCGTTGGCTGAGATCGAGCGCCGGCGGTACCGACCCGGACAGCAGCAAACGTCGCGGCGATGGCGCGGTCGATACGAGCGACCAAAGTGCCTTCAACGCGCC
>JAPYTP010000462.1 GCA_029941885.1 Myxococcota bacterium | reverse complement strand
ATTCGGTCGAGTGCAGTCCACCTGACGGGTTGTACATCGTTGAGAGCCTCGAATGGATAGCTGAGTCTCGAGAGAGAAATACCATCTCAGGATGTTCCCCGAAGACGGTCGTTAGGGAATCCAGCGTTGATCGAAGGAAGAGAACTCAGCTCAGGCTTTGGGCCTGGTGACGAGGAGTCGTGCGCCGCCGATGAGCGGGACGGCGCTCTCGAGCCGTAAATCGGCGGCTGCGATCAGGCGTCGCATTTCTGGCTTTCGGCGTTCGTGTCCGGGACCGCAGAGGACGAGCATTTCGAGGTCGAGAAGGTTCGTCAGGTCCCGCCGGGCACCCGGAACAAGTAGACCCTCGATAATTAGGATCGTTCCTTCGGCTCCGACAACGCTCGCACAACGACGCAGTAGATCGATGGCTGTCGCATCATCCCAACTATGAATGATATGCATGAGCACACAGACATCGACTTTGTCTGGCAGTTCCTTCAAAAAATCGCCGATCTGAACTTCACATCGATCTGCGATTCCCGCTTTCTCAAACGATACGGCTGCCCGTTCGGTCGCAGTCGGTCGTTCGAACAAGACGCCGGTCAGATGTTTCCATCGCGATAGGACTTCGACGAGCAAGCGACCTTGGCCGCCGCCGATGTCGGCGACACGACGAGCGGTCGAAAAATCGTAGAGCTTGGCGACCGCCTCAGCTTCGCGTTTCGAAAATTCGTCGATGGCTTGGTGGTAGAGAGCGGCATGATCACTGTGTTGGTCGAGATAATCGAAAAGAGCGTTGCCGTGATGTTTTGCAAACGCCGACTCGCCCGTTCGGACCGAATCTGCGAGGGCAGACCACGGATCCCAGCTAAACGGAGAACCAACGAAGATCGCCAATTCACGGAGCTCGCCTGAAACCAACAGATCGCCCATTTCGGTCAATTCAAATCTGCTCTCCGAGTTCAGGATGATCAAGTCTTCGCCTAACAGAACCCGCATCAGCCGACGAAGTGCATCGGGTTCTGCTGATATTTTTTCTGCGAGGCCTTCGAGTGTGAGGGGGGACTTGATAAGGGCATCAGCGATGCCAAGGGAGGCGGCTGCGGAGACGGCCGCGGCGAGCCACTTTCCGCCAAGAAGCTGAAGTAATTTTTCGGCGGGATCCGTCTGGTTCACTTGCGAATCCTCATGAGGCTTGCTCAAAGGCGGACTCCGGCGCTCTTTGAGTTTCTCGCTAGCGATTCCGAGGACTTGTCATGTCCTGAATCGCCGTCGCTGAGAACACAGGGGGGGGCGATGAGTTCGTCGAGCACGCGGCGAATCGTGGCTTCGTTGATGTTCTTGGGTGGGCGACCCAGAGTCCGTTCAAGGTCGCGCGCCAGGGGCGGAAGGGCGCGGCGTCGCGCCAGTCCGATCGTGTCATTGGCGGCGACGCGGCGATCGGATATTCGAATTCCCCAGCTGAAGACATCTGCAAGTTGGACGAGTGCGTCGACGTTCTCGTTGCCGACTTCGTCCATCGCGCGAAGCAGAAGTTCTCCGGCCATCTCTTCCGATTCGACCAGTCGCATACGCACATATTCAACCGCTTGCGTTGGGTTCCATTCTTCCTGGAGCGCCAAATGTGCATCGATCAACACCGATGGATATCCGGGCATCGTTCGAATGCCAGGCCGCGGCGCCGGGGGGACGAGTCCAGCCCAAGCCGTGAACAGACGCTGCATGTTCTTGATCAGCTCTGCGAAGCGTCGTCCGAGTGGAGTCAACTCCGGCATTTCGCTGGCTGTAATTTTGTAGAGACCCTGGAGGTAGAGCTGACATGGATAGGACCAATAGCTGAAGTTGTCCCAATAGACCTTGGCCAAGAACGCGTCGGGGTGACCATAGACATCGGCCGCCCCTCTGAAAACATCCAGCGCACTCCCCACGAGTGATCGGAAGAGCAAACTCAATTCGCGTGCTCGATCGACGACATTTTCGCCTTCACCTTCGCCATCGCGCCGAATGATGTCGACTGTGAATGAATTAGCGTACGCGATGAAGTCCGTGCCCGGGCTGAAAAGCGGGTCAGCGAAGGCGCCGGCTTCGCCAACGATCGCCCAGCGGTCGCCGGACCAACTTCGGGCCGTGTTGTAGCTGTAGTTCTTGAGACAGCCGAAATCGAGGATCGGGTATTTCTCAAGCAGCGAAGCGAAGATGGGTTCGTGCTTCTCGAGGAACGCCCGGGAATTTTCGAGACTTCGTACGGCCTCGAAGGGATGATGACTGTCGTGGACAACGATTCCGATGCTGGTCTTACCGGAAGACAGAGGGATGATCCAAACCCAATAGCCAGGCCCCATCAGATGATTCGTTGAGCGCCAGCGATGGGGCGCCCATTCCGGTTTGTGCCAGGCTTTGTTGTCCGGGGAGACGAGGTCGTTGATATCGACGCGCCCCTCGACTCGGAACCAGCTCGCGTTCGCCCGATGTTTTGTTCCGCGCGTCAGTTTTAATCGTTTGCGGAGCAGCGCGACTCGCCCGGTCGCGTCGATCAGCCAGCGACAGCGAATCCTTACATTGTCGTTCGCCGACTGTTTGTCGGAGCCATCGGTGTCCTTTGCGGATTGTGGGACTTCGGTGGAATTGCCGTCGCGCGCGAGCTGCACAAGTTCAATCTCGTGATCTTCGTCGTCTGGAGAAAGCTTGAGGATGCTCAGTTTCACACCCTCTAGGAGCACGGCGCCGTCCTCGACGATCATGGCGCGTAGATCGTTCTCGAGGATTCCTCGGTCCAGCTGGTAGGACGGGACGATCGGCTCGCGGGAGGCGCCGATTTCCGATCGCTCTTCAATTGGCAGTTGTCCGGACCCGATGTAGAAGCGGGGGCCGAACTTGAATAGATGATTCTCGCTGAGAACCAATCTTTTTCTTTATCCCCGAGCAAACC
>JAPYTP010000461.1 GCA_029941885.1 Myxococcota bacterium | reverse complement strand
CCATCAGAGAAACTTGCAGAACTGTTGCGATGACCGGATGAGACCGCCGGGTCAATTCCATACATTCAAGAGACTGGGTCCCAAAGCGCCGGTGAACTGGTATCGTAAAGACAACTGAGCGAGGAGATTCCGTGTCGAAGCGCGCGATCGTACAACTCATAGCATCGGTTATGTTGGTCAGCATGTTGATGCCCATAGCGGGCTGTTCAGAGGAAGAAGCTCGCAAGGCCATCAAGGACATGGACATCGAAGGCAAGCTTGAAGATGCCGGAGACAAGATTGGCACTGCACTCGAAGACGCGGGAGACGAGGCATCGAAGCGAGCCGAAGAAGCCGCCAAGAAAGCCAAGGCCATGGCCAGCGCGAAGCTGCAGGAAGGCGCCGATCAGGCGAAACGAGAAGCCGAGAAACGCCTCGAGTGACCGTTCTACCGCAGGCTCGGTGACTTACGACTAGCGCCTAGCGGAGCGGGTTCACGACCACGACCGCAAAGCCGTCCTTTGGCACATCGACGTTCATGGTGTTCCAACTGCCCGGGGCTCCGCCCAGCGCCACCTGTACTTCGTGTTGTCCCGGGGCGACGCGAAGGCGGGAGACGTAAATCTTTTCCGGGAGCATCGTCCAGGATCGGGTATCGGGCTGATCTGCGATCAATAGTGCCGCCTCGAAGGCGAGCGCGCAGAACCTGGCGAGTCCCGGGCTGTTCTTTTCACAGGCTATCCTCACCCCCTCGGCAGCCGCCGCGCGGGTGATCATGCGCGTTAGTGCAGCGGCGATGATTTGGGGCTGGATCGCCTCGTATTCGTGCTCGATCTCCGCGCCGATGTCTGTAATCTGTTCCATGAATACATCGGCACCGTCGATGCGCGCCGACGCTGACTTGTTCACGGTCCCGAGCGCAGGAACGAGCTTCGGAAACACCAGAACCTTGAGTGCCGTTCGCTCGAGCACCTTGAGGTCACCGGTCACCAATGTTCCGTATCGCCCCACCGCAACCCCGATTGGCAATCTCTCCGGAACCTTGTACGGCACCCGACCCGTACCCACCACGATCAGAATCTCACCCTGGTCGCGATTCGTTTTTGCGACTCTGTGCTTGGACTCTCCCCGGCTCAAAAAACCACCGAGATTGGAACCACGATATGTAATCTTCTTGGACAACTGCTTGACGGGAGTGTAGAGGGTCGCGAAGTCCTTCCCGTGCAGCGCATCGTCGTAGTGGTGCATGGCGGAGCTGGACTCTCCGAGCATTTCCATCACAAAGCCCGACAGATAGGAACCGATCGCCCCGTGGGCGTTTTCCGGATCGTACTCGTTCAGAAAATTTCGCATGACAGTAAAGCGGCGCGATTCGATGCGCGCCCCCTGGAGGTCACCGTCTGACAGATAGTTCAGGATGTTGACGGCGTTCAGCGAGAGGCGCTCGGTCGGTTGGATCCTGTAGACCCCCGAACTGTCACTGAAGATATACTTGAGCAGGGTCCCGGCGGCGTTGTTGGTGAAATCGAGAAGCTCGAGCTCTTTGTCCGCGGCCTGAAGATCACCTCGAGAGGCCCCATAGTTGCCCCTTGCTTGATGGAGCATGCCTCGTTCCAAGAGCAACAGCGCGTCGTTCTTCCGGAATGTATCGGGGATGCTCGTTCCGTCTTTGACTTTGAGCTCGGTATTGACCAGCTCGATGGCGGCACCATAGGCGCCCTGGCTCGCCTGTTCGCGCGCCAGCTGCATGTTATTGGTCGCACATCCAGATCCAACGAGCAGAATCAAGAACAACCCCAACAGCAGACGTAGCTGAACTACAGTCGAATTCATCGGTCGATCCTCCGAGTTACCCAATGTGAATAAGAGCTACTTCTTGAGCGCTTTGCTGCGCACCGACTCGAACTGGAAGCGAACGCGGCTGGTCTCCACTTCGATCACTTGAAGGAACAACGTGTACTGCAGGCGGCGAACCTTCTTGAGCCGCTCATCGACGGCGCCCAGTTTCCCGGTGACGTAGTACTTGGCGCCGAGCTGCTTGCCGAGGCTTGCCGCACTCGCCATATCGAAGTCTTCGCCGTCCTGTTTCCAGACCTCTTGAATCATCTCCTGCTGGCGCTCCCGACTGATCACACCCACGACCCCACTGTTGACCAGAGAGGTCTCGATGCTGGAAAGCAGGGTGTGCATCTGGTCTTCGAGATGTTCTGAAGTGTCGTTCTTGATGGGAAAAATCGTGAATAGGGGCTCGTCGCCGGTGTTCGTCAAGATCTTGTTCTTCCAGAAGAGGGACTCGAAAAACGCCGCCAGATTCTGATCGACGAGATAGTCCAGGTCCTTCCGGTCGAGGCCGGTACTCAGAGCCGCTTCGTCCAGCCGCACGTTGCTGGTTCCCGGGCCTCCGCGACTGACTTTTGGCGCACAACCCAGTGCGTTCATCATGAGCAGCAGCGCGAGGACGAGCCCCAGACTGGTTGTGAGCTTGCGGCTGCGGGATGTAGCTAGTTGGTGCATTTGGATGTCTCCCAAAGGTTCGAACATTGAATGTCAGTTCTGTGCTTGGACCAGTCGGAAAGAGAGCATGGCGCTTTCGCGCTCGAATCGCACTAGCTGAATTCGACAGCACCAGTCCCCCGAATCTGCCAGAGGTTCGGCGCGTCAAGGCGTTCTATACCTCGCGTCCATGTTCACAGTAGGTTGTCAGGTTGTCTTCCCCGGCCATGTCGAGGTAGCTCCGCACCTCGTCTGTAATTCGGCCGAGCATGGCTTCGTTGGCGGCATGGAGTGCCTTTCTCCGGGCCCGGGATTGGGTTTTCGAGGTCACCATGTCGGTATCCTCTAGAAAGACGATCGCTCGGGCACCCTCGCGGTTGGCGGCGATTTCGCAGATTTCATCCCAGGTGTACTCGAGCCAGAAGGTTTCGCCCAGGGC
>JAPYTP010000460.1 GCA_029941885.1 Myxococcota bacterium | reverse complement strand
CGCACGGCGCGCACAAAGGAAAGACACCGTACGAGGTGCTGAGAGAAAAGCTAAGTTAATGAAACTTGTCCGGCTTGATTCCGAATATCACACCCCGGCGGGGATAGGTGGCCCCTTTCGGGGCGGCCCGTCATCTGGCGTTTCGTTCCGGTTGTAGTGAATCCGCCGGTCGCGGCCGGAGAGCATGAATCTACACCGCGAATGGCCCGCGAGCACTAGCGCCGCTCCGATCGGCAAGTGAATCGACCCTTCGATCGTAGAGGCGGCGAAGATCGAGCCCGACGACCCCAACACCGTCGCTCACGGCTGGAGCGTATCGCCCCTGTCCATCAGGCAGGCCTTCTGCGTGCGAGACCGTCTCGATCCTGGCTGGATCTGGATCTGGACCTGGCGAAGGCTATCTTCTGTCGGGTCAAAGATCGGGGGGAGCGCTCATGATTCGACTTGGCCTGGCGGGTATCGCCCTGTTGGCGCTCTCCGCGCCCGTGGACGCCGCGCCAATGAGCTACGTCGCCGTGCTCGTGGAGGACGGCGGCGCGATCCACAGTGCCGGCTTCTCCCTCGATCCCGCGAACCTCACGACGTCGCCCTCTCTGGTCGAGGTCACGGAGTTCATCGCGCTGGTCGACGGCGTCACCTACACCTCGGGCCAGGTGAACCCTTCCTTGGCCTTCGACGGCGTCGGTCTTCTCGACGCGACCGGAAATCTCGCCTTCATGGAGACCCCGTCGCTCTCCTCCGTGGGCATGCCGAGCACTACCAACTTCCGTCTCCTTCGCGATGGCATATGGGAGGCGAACACCTGCATCCCCCTTCCCAGCTGCAACCCGGACGCGCTTTTCGGCAGCTATCGCCTGACGCTCATCCCCGAGCCTACGCCCGGACTGCTCCTGGGCCTTGGATTGGTCTTCCTCGCCTGGATGCGTCGCTGGACCCAGACATGGGGTGAGGTGGCGACCCCTGATTCATGAGGCTGGCGGCCGTATCCGGTCGACAAGCCGGGTGCAAAAGGCTCGGCGGGAACGCTTTCTTGCACGCGAGTCGCTTGGTGGAGCGGCGTCAACCACATCCGAAGCGTAGGCATCTGGCTCTACAGGGCAATTTGTCAACCCGCAGTCGGGTCTACCCTTAGAGTTACCCATGCCGACAACCGGCTAGATATTCTCCCGGACCCAGGCCCGACGAAGTGCCGGGGCTCGTGCCCTCCGCGGTGGCGGATCGGCCTACGCCTTGTCCCAATCCGTTGTCGAGAGCAGACCGCACTGACGACGACACCGTGAACGCTCGAAACCGAGCGAACGAGCCGTCTGCACCGCTACTCGGCATTGCTCAGACTGACGCGAAAAGTTTGAAGGTGACTCCGACATCAATCCAATCAGATCCACTCTGAGTGCGTCTGCGAATCTGCTTTTATTCCGCAGACCTAAATGGAGCTGACGGCCCTACTCCTCCGCAGCTTGCTAGGAGGATGAGAACCTTAGACATGTAACCCGTCAGCAAGATCCGGCGGGATTGTCCCGCCCGCTGTTCAAATTCTCTCAGCGGCGGCTCTTTGATTCAGCTTAGGCGACGCGCTTTGCGATCGCCTCCTGTTTTTGCTCATTGGCTTCGAGGGCTCGTATGAGCTTCTCGATGTCGCGCCATCCTTTGACGCGACGGAACTTTTTCTCGGCTTCGACGATCGCAGCACTGACCCAACGAACAACCATCGATCTTACCTTTGACGAGACGCCGGATACGCCGGTCGTGGCCATTGTCTCTCCGCCTTCGGCAACACTGCTTACGGGCGTGTCGGCGAAGGTGACGGATGCAGGGGTCCTTATCGGTCTCGAAACTGATGGAGGGATCGGAGCACTCGAAACCTTCACGCTCGAGAATCCGGCCCGCCTCGTTGTTGACCTTCCGGGACTGAGCGCTGCGAAGACCGCTTCCAACATCAGTGTCGATTCGACTCTGGTGACGGGCGTTCGAGTCGGTGCTCATGATGGCAAGGTTCGCATCGTGGTTGACGGCGGAAACGACGCTGGCGACTTCTCTGGACGCCAGATCATGCCGGGCACGACAGGGCTTTGGCTATCAATTGGAAATGGAGACGCGCTCGCGCAGGCCATGACGGAGGCGCTTGACGCTTCCTACGCGGCTTGGATCGCAAGTGCGCCGCCGATTCCGGAATCGATTGCAGATGCCGGGACGGAGATGGCTCCTGCCGCTCCTGCTACGGACGCTGCCGTTGCGACCGAGGAAGAGGTATTCGCCGCGATCATTGCGGAAGAGCCGATGACCGCAGAAGTGGCAACGGATGTGATCGACGGGACCAAATCGGTCGAATCGGTCGTGGTCGCTGCGCCGCTCGATGTGGAGGCCTTCGCGCTTGCCGAGATCTACGGTCTTCACAATGAACGCGCCGAAGATCTCGATCGCACCGCAATCCTATCTGATGAGACCGTCGCCTATACGATGAGTGCACCGGATGCGACGACGGTTATCGTGAGTATTCCGAATGCGCGGATCAGCCAAGCCGCGTCGGACCGAATTTTCCCGAAGTCGGGCGGCCCGGTCTCTCTGATTCATGCTTTCCAGCAGCCGGAAGTCAGCACTCCCGAGGTTCGAGTCGTGTTTACGCGCGCCCCGAACCAGGAGCGGGTGATTAGTCGACGGGGCTCTATGCTCTTCGTAGACTTCGAGGACTTGGGCGTGGCTGCTGCGGGTCCCCCGGCCTTTCCGAATGCGGGTGCTGAGGAAGACGTTGCGGCGACACAGGTTGCTGTGGTCGACGATGCAATCAACGAGGCTCCTGCGGAGACCGCCTTCACGGAGACGGCAGAGCCGGTGGCGGCAGTGATGCCAGTTCCGGTCGAGTCGGATGCTGTGGTGGATACTTCGCCGCAGGTTCCTGAGTCTCTTCCGGTTGAAGTGG
>JAPYTP010000459.1 GCA_029941885.1 Myxococcota bacterium | reverse complement strand
GCGCTCTTGATCGCGTGAACCAGGTCGAGATCTTCCATGATCGGCACGATCGGCACTCCGCCCATCTTCTCCAACAGTTCACGACGCAAGAAAATCGCCTGGTCTCCGTAGGGCAATCCCAGGATCGCGACCCTTGCCGCGACCCAGCCCTCAATCCAACGCTCCCAAACGCCCCGCTCGACGAAGCGCAACCCGAAGGCCCCCCCGGCAACCGCCGAATCGGCCATCGCGCGTAGCACGGCATCATTCCACTCCGCGGGTAGACAGCTATCCGCGTGCAGAAAGAGGATCACCTCTCCCGTCGATTTTTCACCGCCCAGTCGGAGCTGGTGGGCGCGCCCTCGCTGCCCCTCCGAGGCAACGACGACGCGAGCTCCGGCGTCGCGGGCGAGGTGGACGGTCTCATCTCGACTGCCACCATCGACCACGATGACTTCGATCCCGGATCCAGCCCCTCCCCTGACCGAGTCCACAGCGCGAGTAATGCACATGGCCTCGTCGAGGGCCGGAATCACGACCGAAATCGTCACGAAGCGAGACTAGCCCGAATGCCTGGGGCTCGCCTCGCCCGCGGGCTCCCGCAAAGCGACGGCCGGTAGACGAATCGAAGCCGAGCTAGATTGACTGCCCCGAGGCCTTTGCCTATCACTCGCCCGTGACGCGATCCCCAGACGACACGAGCAAGCCTGCCGACTCCCTCGAGGAGACCGGTTCCAGCGAGGCCTTCTCCGCAACCTCCGCCCCCGCGTACGCCGCGGCGGGGGTCGATCTCGACCACGACGAAGCCTTCATCGACGACGTGAAGGAAATCGCCAAAGGGACTTTCCGACCGGAAGTATTGAGTACGATCGGTGGCTTCGCCGGAATGTTCAAGGCACCGGAGAGGTACAAGAACCCGATCTTCGTGGCCGCCACGGATGGCGTCGGGACGAAGCTCATGCTCGCCGCGCAGATCGGTCGCTATGACACGATCGGCATCGATTGCGTCGCGATGGTCGTGAACGACCTGATCGTACAGGGCGCCGAGCCGCTGATCTTTCTGGACTACATCGCGATGGGCGATCTCGACAAGCGGACCGCAAGCGATGCTCTGCGGGGTGTGGCGGAGGGCTGCCGGCGGGCGGGTGCCGCGCTTCTCGGCGGAGAGACCGCGACGATGCCCGGCGTATATCCCAAGGGGGAGATCGAGATCGTCGGTTTCAGTGTCGGCGTCGTCGAGCGCGAGGCGGTCATCGATGGATCGACGATCTCCGAAAGCGACGTCCTGATCGGGCTCGCATCGAGCGGCTTCCACAGCAACGGCTACTCCCTGGTCCGATCGGTCCTCGATGCCGGACTCGTGGCGGGCAAATTCGACCTCTTCGAGGAACCGCCCGGCATGCGAACCAGTCTGGCGAGCGCCCTGCTCGCGCCGACCAAGATCTACGTAAAGCCGCTGCTCAACCTGATCCGAGACTTCGAGGTCCACGGGATGGTTCACGTGACAGGCGGTGGCTTCGAGGGCAACGTTCCCCGCGTCCTGCCGGCGGGTGTTCGCGCGCGGATCGACACGAAGGCCTGGCCGCGCCCGGACGTGTACGAATGGATCGAGCGCGAGGGTGAGCTGCCCGAAACAGAGCTGCTACGCGTCTTCAATTGCGGCATCGGGATGATCGTGATCGTGCCCGGCGAGTCCGCGGACGAGGTCCTGCATCGACTGCGTGGGCTCGGTGAGCGGGGCTACCAGATCGGGACCATCGAACGCAAGGCCGAGGACGACCCCGCCATCCTCTTCGATCCTGGCTTTCTCGGAATCGATCTCAACACGTTGACCGACGACTGAGCCGGGCACTCGGCTCGACCCTCTGATTCGACACAGAGAGCAACTCCGCAGACCACCCCTCCGATCAGGACTCGTTTTAGGGGGCCTCCCGATGGCCGAAATTGCGATTCTCGATCCCAGCGAGGCGCCCCGAGCGCGTCGCTGGGATGCGCTGATCCTCGGCAGCGGACTGTCCTCTCTCCTGGCCGCAGCGCGAATCAGTAGCGCCGGCCATCGCGTCCTCGTCGTCGAAGAGGAGGCGCGAGCCGTTCAGCCGCCGGCCCTCAAGGAGCCCTTCTTCCTCGGAGGCCTCCGGGATCAGGGGCTGCTCGACGCCAGCCTCCGCGCGCTCAGCGTCCCCCTGATCGATCGCCGCCGGATCAGCAACGAGCGCATTGCCTACCAGATCGCGGCGGACCCGGTTCGAATGGACGTCGGGCACCCGGTGCCCACGGCCGAGGAGTTCGTCGCCTGGGGATTGGCCAAACCGGATGATGCCCAGACCCTCATTCGCCATCTTTTGGAGGCCTCCGAAATCGAACGGGCGCTGCTCTTCGAATCGCCCTTCGTGCGACTCGGCCGCCGCAATGTCGGGACTCCGCACAACCCGGCGGGAAGCGGCGGGACGAATCCGATCGCGCCGGTCGTGGGTCACCACAAACGCGGACTACCGGGCGAGGTCGCGTCGGCCTCGGGTGATCTCGGTCTCGCGATCGAGGCACAGATACGCGCACTCTCCAATCTGGCGGATCGATCCCCTGCCCCCGAAGCCCAAGCCCGGCTGCTCGGCCTCGCCCTCGCCGGTGGCGCGGGCTTCTCCGACGACCCGCCCTGGCTCGTAGACCTCTTTCGCAAGCGGGTGACCGCACTCTATGGCGATATGAGGACGCTGAGCGGAGATTTCGAGATCGTCTCGGTCTCGGGCCAGCCCGGAATCCGGGTGCTTCGCACCGGCGAGATCTGGCTGGGGCGAGCGATGGTACTCGCTGCGGCCCCTTCGGCCCTGCGCGACGCCTATGGAGACGACCCGATGCGCCCGGCTCCGAGTCTGCTCGAGCGAAAAGTGAAGCGTGCCTATCGCGCCGTCTTCCTCTATCGCGTGCCGACGTCGATCCTGCC
>JAPYTP010000458.1 GCA_029941885.1 Myxococcota bacterium | reverse complement strand
CGGGAGATCAAACAACGACTGGGGCTTCAGCAAGAAGGAACGGTGATTTCCGATGTAATCGATGACGACCAGGCGCTCCTTGCCCTCGGCTTTTCGCAGACCTCGCCCGAGCTGCTGCAGCCAGAGGATTCGCGACTCAGTCGGCCGAAGCATCATCACGGTATCGACGTTCGGGAGATCGACGCCTTCGTTGAACATGTCGACCGCGAAGATCACATCGAGTTCACCTGCCTCGAGTTGTTCCAGCGAAAGCGCGCGCGGGTCCGAGCTTTCATCCGAATGCACGGCAGCGACGCGCAGGTTCGCGTTGCGGAAGTAGTCCCGCATGAAGTTCGCGTGTCGCTTCGAACAACAGAATGCCAGTGTCCGTGTACCGGCTCTGTCGTGGTATTGATCCAGCGCGTTCTGCGCGCGCTTTTGCGTGGCGACCGCTGTTGTCAACGCTTCTTCATCGAAGCGCGAACTGCGCCAGGGGATGTTCGAGTAGTCGACTTCGTCGGGAACCCCGAAATAGTGGAATGGCGAAAGCAGCTCTTCCCGGATCCCCTCTCCAAGGTCACACCTGAAGACCAGGTTCTCCTGGCAAAGGCCGAGCAAATCACCCCCATCCGTACGCTCGGGCGTGGCCGTCAGGCCGAGCAGAAACTTGGGCTCGAAGTAATCGATCAAGCCGCGATAGCTGCGCGCCGCCGCGTGGTGGAACTCATCAACCACGATGTAGTCAAAGTCGCGCGCTGCAAACTTCTGCAAGTGCGCCTTGCGACCAAGCGTTTGAATGGACGCAAACAGCACATCCGCATCGGGCGTTTTCTCCTTGCCGGTATAGAGCCCGAGATGCGCATCGGGCCGAATGCGGCGAAACGTCGCCATCGCCTGGGCGAGGATCTCTTCTCGATGAGCAACAAAGAGAATGCGCTTGAACTCTGGGCGCTTGGAATCAAATGCAGAAAGCCACGTCTTGCCAAGGCCCGTGGCCAAGACGACGAGACCAGCCGAGTTGCCCTCGGCACGCGTCGCGACGAGCGCTTGCAATGCACGCTTCTGAATGCCGTGGGGCTCGGGCGGAGGCGCGTGGATCTCTGGCGCTGCACCCGTCTCCGGCGCCGACGTGGGTTGCCGGTCGTATTTTTCCCGATACGCATCGACCCAATCAGCATCGAGCGGCCGAACTTGTGGGTGATTCAAGAGATCATCGAACGCACGCCGCACCGACGTCATGCCTTCGCGGTCGCGCGAAGTAACGACCCGGTAGTTCCATTCGAGCCCGTCTTTGAGCGCGGTCTTGGTGAGATTCGAACTCCCCACCCAGGCGACCTCTTCACCGTCTTGTTCGCGAAAGAGATATGCCTTGGGGTGATAGCTCGAGTTGCCGTGCGTCTCGAAGATGAAGGCACCAACGCGGTCACCGTATTGCTCTCGCAAGTCGAGAAGTTCGAGCAGCGCGTTGGGCTCGGTCACGTTCAGGTAATCGCCGGTAATGACCCGGAGCGTGCCGCCGCGCTCGAGCAGATCGACCCAATGCGCGCGAAGAAGTTGAACCCCACTTTGAACAACGAACGCAACGGCCCAGTCGGCCGCGATAGATCGATCGAGGTGCGCGCAAAGTTGCGGGAGCAGGGGCTCGGTTGTGCCGGTCGTTAGCTTCCCGGCCTTGTGCGAGCCCAGGGTCGAGGGCGAGTGCGGCGTTGGCAGTGGTGCCTCGCGGCCCGCAGGCTGCTCGTCGCGATCGTGAACCAACGCGCCCGGTTCCGGTTCAACGGAAAGGTAATTCGCCTTCGCTGGTATGACGTACCGCACCCCTCCGCGCGGGTCGGCGACGTCACCCGCGTAACGCGGAATAAGATGGACATGAAGATGCGGGACCGTCTGCCCTGCAGCCGAGCCCATGTTGATGCCGATGTTGTAGCCATCGGGCTGGTTGTCGCGTTCGATCTCGGCACGTGCTGCTTCCACCGCGCCGAGAAGCGCTTCATGTTCTTCGGGGGTGGCGTCGAACCAGCTAGCGATGTGACGTTTCGGGATGAGAAGCGCGTGGCCGGGAGAGACGGGGAAGCCATCCCAGATACCGAGGACCATCTGGCTGGCGTAGAAAATCCGGTCAGCATCGGGCGAGCAAAATGGGCAGGGTTGGGGGGTCAATTGCTCTCCACGCGTGTAGTCGATCGGTCTTGCATGGCGATCAAGTGGGGCAAGGATAGATAAGTTCGGGAGCGCGTCACTCGGCGCTAGTTCGGTGGAGCCGAGCGGGGGTTAAGCGAAGTTGCAACCAACCGGATTTGTTTGGGAAGGGGCGGTGAAACTTTTTTGGGTTGCCCCCGGTGTTGCCCCTGCGATTACTGCTACGTCGAGATCGATAGTCGCCCGGCGCGAGCGGCACGATCCCGAAATTGGCAGCAAGCGGTGGCGATAGACACACCTTGTTTTACCTATGTCCCTTTGGCGGGTGAATCCAACGAACACGGCTCCAGATTCGATTCCGAGCGTAACAAAAAACGTTTAAAGGCTCTGCATTGTTCGAGTAAAGAGCATGCCAAATGCACCCGATCTGAGCCGACTGTCCTGCCCTGCAAAACTGACCCATTCGAGGCCTGAGAAAAGACGCTCCGTAGAATACGGTCGCGCGCGCATGGTCCGGCATTTCACGTCGCAGCTAGCGGCCCCAGAATTATCCAAGCTACGCCCGCCAATGCTGCGACGGCGACGGCCACTCCTACAACAGCAATCTTCACGCTGGTCTTAGTGCGCTTGCTGGTCTCCTGCATCAGCTCAAGTAATTCAGCGTCCCTAACCTCGACCTTTGCGGCTACGTCGGCATTTGTTTGTCGGCTCGTTCCGAGTTCGTTTACGACTTCGACCGTTTGGTTCTTCACATCCTTGAGTAAGGCATGGAGTGCCGCCGGATCGAGGCTGCTTACTGATT
>JAPYTP010000457.1 GCA_029941885.1 Myxococcota bacterium | reverse complement strand
GTTATCGGCCGTCTGGGGCTCATGACGAAGCACAGCCTACAATAGATCTACTATTGATTGGCTCATCGGCCGCTCGTATTCCCTACTCATCCCTCGTTGAACTGCGCCATCGCTTTCGATGCTGACTTTTTGTCGCGTTCGCATGTCAGGCCGCTGCCTGTACGGCCTTGGAATCGATCCTTTGTCGATCGGTACTGTGTGCCCCAGCATAGTCGGGGCCGGCAACTCGCCGCAGCGCCTTACGCGCCCGCAGGACGCCGATATCGAGATCGTCGAGACAGGCCGACCGATATCGAAGCCCCGACGCCTGATGATGTCGAAAGAAGGATTCGCTGACTGTAGGCCGTCAGCAAGTTGGCTTTGTTGGTATTTCGTGTCTCCTTGTATGTCTTCTTTCTTGAATAATTCCCCTTCAAGAACTCATCAATATCGGGCTGAGATCTAAGCATCTCATCAACTTCTTCACGATGATCCAGATACGACTTAATAGCCGGAAGTGCATTGAAGGTATCCATTGCCCGGAACGAGCGGGTAGGCCTCCATCCAAGGCTTCATAGTCATATTGTGTAGTATCGGCGGTGCGGAAAACGCAGCTTATTTTGCCTATCCGCACGGTCGGCCTTTGCGTATCCTCTTGAAACCCTGAAACCCCCGCTAATCCGTGGAGTTGGGGACTCCGTTGCCCCTACCGGGTCGAGACCGGAACCACGAAACCGCCCGTCCTCCACGGCCAGCGAGCCCCACCCCCCTCTGCCTAGCATGAAGCCAATTCCCACGAGGCTCCACAAAACCCGTAGAATGGGTGCCGTGTCGCAATCGAGGAGCCCTTCGGCCTTGCGAGCCGTCGGGTTGGGCCGCACGCGGTGGGCGGCTCTTGCGTAGAAGCTCACGCTGAACCAGAAGAAAGGACGTCTATGAGTCGCGGGACACTCTTGGTCGTCCCCTTCCCCGTCCTCGTCCTCGTCCTCGGACTGATGGTCTCGGAAGCCGCCCTCTCGTACGAGGTCGAGGCCGGTTCGTCTTCGAACGACGTGTTCATCCTGCTCGTCAACGAGCAGCCAAGCGCAAGCTTTCACTCGATCAGCCTGACCCACGTCGCCCCTGGGATCGTCGGCGCGGCGACGGCGTCCATCGTGCCCGCGCTGGTCGAAGCGGAAGGGAGCGATCTGGCCGCGCTCCAATTCGACGTCCTGCCGGGCGTCGCCCTCGGTTCCACGGGCCAGCTCGTGATTACCCTCTCCGGGGAGGCCGCGGGCAAGTCGCTCGAAACCCGCTTGACCGTCCCCCTCGTGGTCGTCGAAACGGCTCCCGTCGCGCAAGGGGTCGTCGGGGTGGGCGTGCCCGCGCCCGATCCCGGCGGGATCGACACGGACGGCGACGGCGTGACGGATGCCCTCGAGCTCGCCTTCGGTAGCGATCCCAACAACCCCGAGTCGTTTCCGGGCGGGCCCTTTGCGGTCCCGGCCCTCGGAGGGGCCGGCGCGATTCTGCTGATCCTCTTCTCCCTGGCCTCCGGATGGGCCTGGGCGCGCGTCCCTCGACAGAGGGGCCTCCCATGAGCATCGCCCTTCGCCTCGCTCTCCTGATCGCGACCGCCGCGTCGCTCCTCGCCTCCGCGCCTTCCTACGGCGCGACCCGGATCCAGCTCGTCGCCCGAATCCCACACACGTCCCTCACCGTCCTCGACCTCTCCAGCGAGATCGTCGGCGAGGTCGACGGAATCGCGACCGACGCGCTCGTCGGCGCGAACACCGGCGAGGTCATCCCCGGCGCGAGCCTCTACCTGTCGATTCTCCCGACGTCGGGGGCCCTGACCTGGGGACATGTCGACGCGCTCGGAGACTTCGTGGCAGGCCTGCCCGCCAACGGACACGACGGGACTTATTCAGCCCCCACGGCGGGCGACCCCTTCGCGCAGATCTACACGCCCCCCGTCGAATTCGACCTCACGGGTCCCAACCCGGCGTCCGAGAGGCCGCTGCGCCTGGCGGTCCGGATCGAGTCGAGCCCAAGCGAATCCCTCGTGGTCTCGAAAGAGATCCTCCTCGTCAAACCCCCCGTCGTCCTGGTCCACGGGATCAACTCGGGGCCGAGCGCGTGGACGAATTTCCAGGCCGCATTCGAGACGGCATACGGATTCCGGACCTATACGGTCGACCACTCGGGTGGGTCCTATTCGAGTGGGGCCCCGACCTACGGGGGCAACGGCGACCCGCACGAGGTCTATCCCTTCGTGCGCGGGGGCGTCCCCGGCCTCGATGGGGTCTCGGAAGCGCTCGACTATTTCCGGACCGGTGATGCGAGCGCCCACCCGGGGAAGAAGATCGCCGTGGCCAAGGCCGACCTCGTCGCCAGCAGCTACGGCGGGCTCCTCTCGCGCTGGTATATCGAGCAGGCCGCGGATTACGCGGGGGACGTACGGAAATTGATCACGATGGGGACGCCCCACCGCGGCACTCCCATCACCAACATGGACGTCGAGGCCCTCGCCAACCCGACCCTCGCCGCCGCCGACGCGCAGCTCCTCTCGCCGATCGTCTCCGTCGGCGGGTCTCTCCAGATCATCGACGATTTCGGCTTCATTCGGTGGAAGGACGGGGGTTCTCCGGAAGACGTCGTGCCGGCCCTTCGCGTCATGACGGTCGGCTCCGACATCCTGGGCTTGTTGAACGAGGGCTCGCCCTTCCGAGACGAGGTCGGCTACGGGTCGATCGTCGGGACGGACGAGTACATCAACTTTCTCTTGATCCCGCTCCTGAATGTCTTCAACGGTCTCGAGCCGACCCGCGGCCTCTTGACCGCCCAGAAGAGCTACTTCCCGTGGATGCCGATACTCGACGGGGGACCGAGCGCCAGTGACGCGGTCGTTCCGACCTGGAGCCAGACGCTCCCCGCGCGGACCACGAGCGTGCCCTTCGACCATCTCAGCTATCACGACAGCTC
>JAPYTP010000456.1 GCA_029941885.1 Myxococcota bacterium | reverse complement strand
CGGTGAGCTCGCTCGCGGCGTGCACGAGGGACTGATCTCGAAAACCGAAGGCGTCGCGATTCTCATGGTGTTGGTGGGGGCCGGTGCAGAGTCGACGTCCGGACTGACGGGCAACGCGGTGCGAATGCTCGCCGAGCGCCCGGATTTGCAGAGCGAGCTTCGGTCGAACCCACGACTGGTTCCGGCCTACGTCGAGGAAGTGTTGCGCCTCGAGTCGTCGTTTCGCGGTCACTATCGACATGTGAAACGCGTCGCGAAACTGGATGACGTCGAGTTGCCCGAGGGCTCTCGAGTGTTGCTTCTTTGGGGCGCCGCCAATCGCGACCCGGACGAGTTCGACCAACCGGACGAGGTCCACCTGGGCCGTCCTAATGTTCGTGAGCATCTGGCCTTCGGGAGAGGGATCCATTTTTGTATCGGCGCCCGGCTCGCGAGACTCGAAGCCAGGGTGATCCTCGAGGAGCTGCTCGCGCGAACGAGTTCGTTTTCCCTCGATCCCGAGCGCCCGCCTCGATATGTGAACAGCATCTTCGTACGGCGTCACGAGGAGCTGGGGCTCCTCTTCGCGAAAGACTGAAAATAGCCCGGTGCCCACGGATCCTCCCCGGTTCGTGTCGAGCCCCGAACCCATCTAGAGGAGAACTCCTGTGTGTCGCTTCGTCTGCCTACTCGCCGCCTGTCTCGCCCTCGCATGCACGACGGTCACCCCCGCCGAATCGAGCCGCCTCCATATACTTCTCACCAACGACGACGGCTACGGCTCCGTCGGGATCGAGACCCTGAAAGAGGCACTGCGGGACGCCGGCCACCGCGTCACGCTGGTCGCACCTAGCGGCAACCGAAGCGGAAGCAGCGCCTCGATGACCTTCGGCCCCATTCGTGTCGAGCAGAAAGCGGAAGGCGAGTACAGCGCGGACGGCACGCCGGCCACTTGTGCGCTTCTGGGCCTCTCGGCCATGGCCGACCCGAACGATCCGTTCGACCTGCTCGTTTCGGGCACCAACGCGGGCGCCAATGCGGGCTCGGCGACTGGAATCTCGGGCACCGTGGGCGCGACGACCGCCGCCGTCGGTCTGGGCGGTGTCCCCGCCGTCGCGGTGAGTGCAAACGAGGTCGGGAACGAGGGCGACCCGGCGCATCGCACGCACTTCGAGGCAACCGCCGCGTTCGCTGCCAAGGTGATCGACCGGCTGGTCGAGACCGCCGGAGAGGGCCCGCTCCTCCCGCCCGGCACCCGGCTCAACCTGAACGTGCCAGGAATTCCGTGGAACGATATCAAGGGCGTGCGCTTTGGCGTCCAGGGCACGAGTGCGCAGTTCGGTCTCGGCTTCGAGGAAAAGGCGCCGGACGTCTATGTCCCGGCATTCCGCGCGCCGAAGCAGAAGGGCGAAGACGTTCCCGACTCCGACGCCGCCTCGCTCTCGGATGGCTACGTCACCGTGGTCCTGCTCGACGCCGACTACACGGCACCAGCGAAACAGCGCAGCGCCGTCGAGGCGCGACTCGGAGATCTCTGAGCACTTCTGAAGACGATACTGTGAACCCCTTCGTGCGTAGGGTCCGATGATCGGACTCGCCGAGGTCTGCAGCGTCGAATAACTCCGTCTGCCCAGATTGAGAAGCGAGAGCAGCGCGCGCTGCCTTGCGTCGGGCGCCTTCGCTACCGTCCAACTGATGTGCGAACACGGCCCGATCACGAACCTCATCGGTCGCTACTGCGATGCCGTGGCTCGCTTCGACCTCGATGCGTTCGCCGAGATCTGGGCGGCCGACGCCATCTGGTACATCGCCGGAGGGGACGACCGCCATGGTCGCGAGGCCATCGTCGAGCTCTTCCGCGAAGCGCGGGAACCGTTCGAGCTCTGCATCCAGGAAACCCTGAGCTCGATCATCGACTCGAGCGGTCGTGCGCGATGGTTCGTGCGCGAACTCCAGTGGCGTAAGGATGGCCGCACGAAGCAACTCCTCGGCGTCTACGACGACATCTATACGGGTCCCAGGGAAGCACCCATCTTCGCGTCGCGCCGCTTCACCGTGCTGTATCGCGGTCCGACCGACCTCTCGGGCAAGCTCTATCCGGCCTCGCGACTCGCGCGTCCGACCACGGGCTCCTGATACTCCCACCGTCGACGAAACCCAGTCGCTTTCGGACGCGACCCTCGACCCCGCAGGTTCGTGGCGAGACACCGAAGCCCACGGGACAGGTCGACGCCGATCCCGACACCTTCTCCTCCGCGCGCGCGATCACGATTTCCGATCCCGTGCCGGGTGCGCCGACGGACTCGAGCTTCATCTCGATGGACGGGCCGACCCAGGTGGCACACCGCAAGACCGTCGCGCCCCCGCTCGGGCCGCGAAACCTGAAGCGACTCGAGCCGATGATCCGCGAGCGCGTCGTCCACATCCTGGACGGACTTCCGCTCGACGAGAAGTTCGACTGGGTCGACCGGGTCTCGGTCGAGCTCACGACCTCGATGCTCGCCAGTCTCTTCGGCTTCCCCTTCTCTGCGGGCGCACACATCGGTTTAGTCGCTACCCTCGCCGTTCGTTTCTTTTTGATTGTGATTCAAGGGAGAGATCTATGTTCAGTCACGTGATGCTCGGTGTAAGCGACATCGAAGCCTCGAAGAAGTTCTACGACGCGGTGCTCGGCACGCTCGGCATCGGCCCCGGGGTCGACAACAAAGGCCGCTACTTCTACATCAGCCCGAAGGGCATCTTCGCGATCACGATCCCGATCGACGGCGAGCCCGCGACGCATGGAAACGGCAGCACCGTCGGATTCGCGGTCGAATCGGACGAGCAGGGCGACGCCTTCCACGCGGCCGGTCTCAAGAACGGCGGTACGGGCATCGAGGACCCGCCCGGCCACCGCGAGAACGGCATGTATCTCGCCTACCTGCGCGACCCCGACGGCAACAAGATCTGCGCATTGTCTCCGCCCAAGTAGGACG
>JAPYTP010000455.1 GCA_029941885.1 Myxococcota bacterium | reverse complement strand
ACAGCGCCACCAACAGGACGATCCCAAGTGAGGTGGCGATTTGTGCTTCCGGCATTCAGCAATCCAATAGTGCCCCAAAGATTGCGAAGCACCTGACCCGATAATGCTACACCTGTGGGGGGGTACGATACCTAGGGGTATGACCTGAGATCGGGCAACAGTCTCTGACTTCAGGGGGTGGTGCTGGTGATGCTCGATACCCTCCTGTGAAATTACAGATCCAGCCGGACATCCTGCCACCATCTCTGGAGATGATGGCCAAGGAGGTCCCAAATGACCAGAGATCAACGAGAAATTCATCGAAAGAAGAGAGTCCTCGAATACGCGAAGCGAATCGGGAACATCAACAAGGCGTGCCAGTACTTCGGGGTCGCAAGATCTTCGTTCTATGAATGGCGAGACCGATATCGGGAACTCGGCGACGAGGGACTGAATAGCCGACGCCCCTGAACGGGCCCATTGGGGCCTACTTGTCAGAATGCCTAGTATCGGCGGCGCGGAAAACGCTGCTTGAAATTCCCATTCTCCGCGCCATCTTGAGGAATGGATGGGCCGGCACGTGATTCCGAGATCGGGCTGCACAACCTGACCACAACCCCACTACAACGTGGCCGACCCGGCCCATCTGAGAGGTGTGCGATGTCCGGCTTGGCGATTCCTCGGCTTCCGATGGAACACTCCGAAGCCGACCTGGCCGCCGCACTCGATGGGTTCGGGTGTTGCGCCATCAACGGCGCGGCATTACCGGCGGTGATGGACGAGATCGCCGCTGATCTGGCGCCCTACGCGTCGCGCAGCGAGCTGGGGAACTCGGACTTCGCCGGCGCGGGCACTCGACGGACAGGACTCGTCTTGAATCGCTCACCGGCCTATCGGCGCATCGCCATGCACCCCAGCGTGATGGCAGCTGGCAATCGCGTGCTCCGACACGCGCCCAGCTGGATTCTGTCCTCGGTCGGCTTCTTCGAGCTGTTCGACGGCGAGCCGAAGCAGCTCTTGCATCGCGACATCTGGAAGTACGGCGTCGAAGGCCTCCCCCACGACGTCGACCTCAACGGCATCTGGGCGATCACCGATTTCACGGCGGAGAACGGCGCGACCCATGTCATCCCTGGTAGCCACCTATGGGATGACGACCGACAGGCGGCCGACGATGAGAGCGTGCCCGCCGAGATGTCGAAGGGTTCTCTGCTGCTCTACACCGGCAAGACCTTCCACGGCGGCGGCAAGAACATTTCCGGCCAGACGCGCATCGGGCTATCAGTGCAGCACTCGGCCGGCTGGCTCGTCCAGACCGAGATGCTCATGGTCGAGTGTCCTCCTGCGGAGGTGATCGACTGGCCCGACGAGCTGGTTCGGTTCATCGGCTATCAGCGGCGGGGGCCTGCGGTCGGCAAGTACGGCGATCACGACGATCCGTTCGTTCTGGTCGATGAGGCCCGGGCCGCCCGCGCCGGCCGCTGATCACAGGGCAAGGTCCAGGTACTGATGCCAAGCCGGTCAAGCGGCCGGGTCGCGCAATCCCTGTTCCCGCGGACGGGCTACAGGCCGTACACATCTCCGCATCCCGTAGTGTGCAAAAAATCAGCCGAACCAAAATGTGCACGATTTCGGATGCTTAGGCGAGTGCTGAATCTTTGATTTCGGCCCATTTCGTTGGATTGCCGTCGCCGGAACAACGGCTAACGAAGCGTCCGCCTAAGTGGTCAATCGAATACTGGTACACTTCGGGATCGGTCGCCGGAATGCGACTTTCGTCCCGGTACTTCAAGGATTTTGAAAATGCGTTTCGAACAATCCCACATCGGTATTTGCGTATCGAACCTCGAAAAGTCGCTGGCCTTCTATCGCGAAGGGCTGGGGTTCGAGGAAGGCCCCGAATTCGATATCGACTACCCGATCTCGGAAATGAGCGGCGAGGTCCGGCTGGCGTCCAAATTCCTACACTGTGGGGACCTGAGGATCGAATTGCTCGCTTTCGCGACGCCTTCCGCCTTTGGCACCCCATCGGCACGCCGAAACCAACTTGGCCTGACGCATCTGTCCTTCTCGGTCGACGATATAGACGCGGCAACGGAACATCTGGTCCGCCACGGGGGCACGATCATCGAGGGAACCCGCTCCACGCCGGAGGGGCGCATCCATATTATCTTTCTGGCCGATCCAGACGGGACGCGAATCGAGCTGATGAAGCAACCCGAAGGGATGACCTGGCCCTGGCATTGATCACGGGCACTTGTCCGTTCTCTTTATTCATTCTGTCTGTTCTCATTCCGCGTCCGACGGTCGAGAACTGACCGCGACGCCCATTAAGGGCGGCGGGCTGCGTCACCGGGAATTGGAGGTCGATCTAGTTTGCCTGGATTTCCCTGTTCACGAAATAAATTCCCTGCTCCTGGTCACAGGGAATTCGACGCTATGACCCCGGAATCGCACTGGAATCTTGGGCCTGATTCGCTCAGACGAGCCCGGAATTGAAGAAATTCCCTGTATATTCCCTGCGAAACAGGGATGATGTCGTAGAGATTAGTTCGCTCGGGACTCCTTCCACCGCCATGTGAACCCGCCCAGTCGGTTTTCGAGGACTAGGCGGCAGTCGGCGGAATCGCTAAGGTCCGCCGTCCAGTCAAATAGGGTCCCAGATGCCTCGATTCTTCGGGGGCACGGAACCCGACGCGCAGAGCGGAAAATCCTGCGCGCCCGTAGCTCAGATGGATAGAGCACTAGCTTGCGGAGCTAGGGGTCGCACGTTCGAGTCGTGCCGGGCGCGCCAGATTCGTGTTCATTGGCGCGTAGTTGGAAGCCCCAGCGTTTTCATCATCTGAAGTTTCAGAAGCTGTCGCCGTATTGCGCCGTTTGTCGCCGTCAAGATCGGCGAAGGACAAGTCTTCGTCGTCCTCTCGCATCGCGTGCGCGTAGTGGTTGAGCGTGGTCGACGGATCGGCGTGGCCAAGTTGATCCGCGACCCACCGGATGTTCTTCCC
>JAPYTP010000454.1 GCA_029941885.1 Myxococcota bacterium | reverse complement strand
ACGAGAGGGCGGTCTTTACGGGCAACCTGATCGGCGCACTCTACGGGGCCCTCCCCAACCTGTACACGATCCGGGGGGCCCGCATCCGCAGTGCCCGCCTCTTCCTCCAGTCCTGTCAGCGGATCCTCGACCTCGAGCCCGAGATCCACGTCACCGGCCACGACGAGCCGATCGTAGGCTCCGAGCGCATCCGCGGCGATCTTCGCAAGGTCATGGATGCCGTCGCCTACCTCCACGACTGGACCGTCGAAGGGATGAACGCCGGCAAGGACCTGTGGACCCTCATGACCGAGATCCGCCTCCCGTCGGAGCTCGAGCCGGCGCCCGGTCGGTGTCCGGCTTCGTGGTGCGTCCGCGCCGTCTGGGAGGACTACGCGGGCTGGGCGCGCTTCGAGTCCACCACCGAGCTCTACAACATCCCGCCGAAGTCGATCTGGCCGGACCTGGTGGAGCTCTCGGGGGGTGTCGAACCTCTCGCGAAGCGAGCGGGCGAGCTCCTCGCGCGCGGCGAGCCGCTAAACGCGCTGCATCTCACCGACATCGCGTTGGCGGTTGCGCCGGCGCACCGCACCTCCCTCGAAGTCCGCTTGGCGGCGCACGAGCACCTCCTCGATCAGGCGAGCGACAGCTTCGACGAGCTCGGATACCTCGAGACCGAGGTCAAGCGGGGACGGGACGCGCTCGGAGTGGAGACCCCCTGAGCTTCACTTCTTAAGGATCAGACCCGTGAACGCTCCACTCTCCCGCCAGTCGGCCAGGAGTTTCTTGAACCCGAAGAAGTCCCCCATGCCACCGCCATAGCCTCCGCTGAGGGGAGGCAACGCCTTGGGGTCGCCTTCTTGGTTGATCCGTGACGGCGTGCAGGCCAACATGACGGGACTGGCGTCGACGTAGGTGCTGAGAATGGTCTCGCACCAGTCTGCTTCCGCCTCTTCGCTCACCTCGAAAGTGGCGACTCCCTTCTCTTCGAGACGCCCCACCATCGCACCGATGTGCTCTGCGGCCTCGACGGTAATCAAGGTGTGGTTGACGGTGATCACGGCCTGCTGACCGGGGCAAGGCATGATGAACATGTTGGGGAAGCCGTGACTCATCATCCCGAACATCGTCCTCGGGCCGTCTTTCCACCTCTCGGCCAGCCGAACCCCGTCGCGCCCGAAGATCTCGTGGCCGGCGCGCCGGTAGAACGGCGTCGTCTCGGCCTCGAAGCCCGTCGCGTAGACGATGCAATCCAAGCGGATCTCCCGACCCCCGACGACCAGACCGTTCTCGGTCACGCGCTCGATGCCAGCGGGGCAGTCGACGAGCTCCACGTTCGGGGCGTTGAAGGTCGGCAGGTACTCGTCGTGAAAACAGGGCCGCTTGCAGATGTATCGATAGTATGGCTTCAGCGCATCGGCGGTCGCGGCGTCCTCGACGGTCTCCTCCACTCTCCGCCGATGCTCCTCCATCACCTCGAAGTCGAACGCTTCGATGCGCTTTCCGTACTCCTGGTTGGACCAGGCCGGGTCGCGCGGATAGCTATGGGTGGGGCCGAAGTGCTGGGTCCAGCCGTCCGCGACGATGTCCGACTCGACCGGGACCCCCCCCATGATCGCCTGGAAGTTCTCCATTCGTTCCCGTTGCCAGCCGGGACGGAGATCGTCGGCAAAGCCCTCGTCCGTCGGTCGATTGCCTCTCACGCCAATGGCGGACGGAGTGCGTTGAAAGACGAACAACTTCTCGGAGGCCTCGGCGAGATGGGGGACACACTGAATGGCACTCGCACCCGTCCCGATGACGCCAACGACTTTGTCGGACAGCTTGCAGAGGCCGCCGTGAGTGTCGCCTCCCGTGTACTCGAAGTCCCAGCGCGCGGAATGGAAGGACCTGCCCCGGAAGAGCTCCATGCCGGGAATCGCGGGCATCTTCATGAGATTGAGGATGCCGACGGCCATGACGACGTACCTCGCGGTGATCTCGTCTCCGTGATCGGTGCGGAGGAACCAGCGCGAGGATCCCGCGTCCCACTCGGTCCGGTCGACCCGCGTGTGGAAGAGTGCGTCCGCTACAAGATCGTATTTCGCCGCGATGGCTTCGAAGTGACCCAGGATCTCGTCGCCGAACGCGTACCGATTCTTGGGGATGTAGCCGAGGTCCTCCAACATGGGAAGGTACGAGTAGGACTCGACGTCGCACATCACACCCGGGTACCGGTTCCAGTACCAGGTCCCGCCGATGCCCCCAGCCTCGTCGATGATCCGGATGCGTCGCACCCCCGCCTTGCGGAGCTGCGCGCCGGCGACGACCCCCGCCATGCCGCCGCCGATGATCGCGACCTCGACATCGTCGGTCAGGGCGTCGCGGTCTTCGTACTCGGTGAAGGGATCGAGCCGGTAGCGAGCGAAATGCTGATCCGCGCGGAGATCGCGAATCGCCGCTCGCCCTTCGACGAGGCGCTTGTCCCGCTCCTGCAAGTACTTCTTCCGAACCGCGTCCGGATCGAAACCGTGGGCAAAACCGTCAGTATCCTTCATCTCAATTCCTTGCTGTCTCGCGTTAGTTGCGGGCAAGCGCCCGAGCTGTGGATTCGTTCACGTTCTGGCTCGCGAGAATCCCGAAGCCGCTTCCGCTGGGAACACCGGTCGCCGACACCATACCCGGAACGACCGAAGAGAGCCGCCAACATCGGCTTCGGAGACGATCGGCAGAATCGGCGCTACATGGCGCCGAGTAGGTGCGTCTCCGGTTCGGAGTCGCCGAAGCCCCTCGCCCGAAAACCCCGCGACCTGGCGGGAATTTCGCACGTGCGGTGCGCGTCCGGCGTACGGTCTCCGCAGTCGCGGACTCGTTGGCGGTGGGAGGAGTCTGGGGCGAACTCGTCTCTGGGGCGAGATCCCTGATCTGCACGGAAAATACAGGGAAATCCTCCGCAATCAGACTCTCCTGGCCCCCCGCTGCGGGGGGTTCGTTCAATGCTCATACGCTGACTTGGAGCTAGAACGCAG
>JAPYTP010000453.1 GCA_029941885.1 Myxococcota bacterium | reverse complement strand
GGAAGAAGGAATCGGGATACCACCAGCAGGCTCGCGTGGAGAACACCTTCTTCAGGGAGATGTGGCCGATGAGGCCACAGCGAGTAAGTCGATCATTAGCGACCGCCTCCGGGCTCGTCATCCCAAGTCACAGGAGGCTGAAGCGGTCATCGCCTGCAATTTCCTGAATCGAATGGCGGAGATCGGCTGGCCAGAGTCTTTTCCGATTGGCAGCGGATGAAGATCGATCGGGGACGGAAGAGCCGATTCCGCATTGCCGATTCATGCACCAACGCCCCATCGGAGCAGAGTATCCGGTGTCACCAGGGTCTCTATTTGGAAGAGCCCTCTTCTGCCGACTTTCTTTTCCTTCACCGCGAGTCGTCGACGCTGCGGATCGGTGAAGCGGAGCCGCTTCCCGCCGAGCTGCTCCCGCAAGGCTCGATCACACGGAAGCTACGCTTCCTCCTCTTGGAGATATTCGATCACGTCCTGCTGGTGTCGATTGACCCAGCCAGCGAAGATCAGCAAAAAATTGCAGCGGCAGAGCGTTCATCTCCCCCGAGTCTAGGCCACCGAATCGGGGAGAAATGGGCCGAAACCACAGATCTGGCACTCGCTTAGGCGTTTGAAGTTGTGAATGTTTTTGATGGGCTGACTTTTGGCACACTACGGGGTGGGACGGTTCGCAAATGCCCTCTACTTTCGGGGTGTTGCTGTTGCAACGCCTCAGGACCAGAATGTCCTGAGACGCAGCAGTGCACGATGTCACGCATTGGTCCGGGACCTCGACGCTCGACACGTTCAATCGCTCGGCATATTGCGGTGCCACACCACCTGTTGCGGCAGGGGGATCTCGATACCCGACTCCTCAAACGCCTTCTTCAGGCGTCGGTTCATCTCCCGCTCCAAGCTCCACTGCGCCCCAGCGCGGGTCTTGGCCGCAGAGCGCACCACCACCGCGGAGTCGCCGAGTTGGGTAACGCCGACGAACGTGGGCGCCTCCATGAGCTGACCCTCAAGCGCGGGGTCGGCGTACATCCCGGCTCCGACTTCGTTGCAGATCCGTTCGACCAGATCGATATCGCTGTCGTAGCTCACGCCGACATGACAGCGGAACTGGGACCAATCGCGCGTCATATTTTCGACAGTGGTGATCGTCCCGTTGGGGATGATCTGCAGCACCCCGGTGACGCTGCGCAGGCGCGTCGAGCGAATGTTGATCTGTTCGACGTCGCCTTCGTGGTCACCAATTTTGACCCAGTCGCCGACCGAATATTGGTTCTCCACGATAATGAAGAAGCCGTTGACAAAATCGCGAACAAGGTTCTGCGAACCGAATGAAAGGGCGAGACCGAGAATGGCCACGCTGCCGAGGACAGGCGCAGTATCGATGCCGACCACATCAAGGGCTATCAGGACACCGATAAAATACACGACAATCTCGGCGACGCCCTTGAGGACGGCCGCGATGGTTTTGGCGCGCTGCTCCCTAGCACTGACGTGGTCGGGATCGCCATCCTCCACCACGTTCACCAAGGCTCGTGTAGCGCGGCCCACAATCCATAGTGCGAGCCGTCCGACAATAAGGATCGAAAGCAGTACCCCTATCACACCGGGCGCCTTTTGCCGTGCTGTTTCGAGCACCGCCGCCAGCCAGCCGGAGAAGGCCTCGGCCTCCTGTCGCGCTCCTTCGATCTCGCTGTGCTTCTGATCGCGGTAGGCAATCTGCGACTCGGCGAGACTCAGGTCGAATCGAATCGAGTACTGACGTTCCTCGCTGAGATCTAGCTCCTGCTCGATCGCCTCCACTTTGGCAGCGGCGGCCTTGACGATTGCAAGCCAACGACCCGACAAGTCGGGGTCGGCGCTAAGGAGCTGCGCCTGAGCGATGCGGCGTTCCTCATGAGCAAGCTCGACGTCGCGTTGCAGAGCAGGTTCGAGGGCCGTTCCCGACTCGACTTGCTGCTGGATCAGTTTCATCTCAAGGACGGCGAGTGCGCGTGCGTCGCTCTGCGACACTTCGCGGAACCGAAGATCTGCGATGCGCGCGGCTCTCTTTTCGAAAGGCGTCGCGCCCACGGCCAGTGTGACCCGTTCGTCATCCTTGCCCAGCCGTGCGACGGTGCCCAGCACGCTCTCCAGCCGTTCCTCAACCGAGTCTCGTTGCATCTCGATCGAGATGAGATAGACGTCCTGGTTCGACATTTTGGCCTTGGCCAGCGCGCCCCAGTCTCTTGCGCTGGCCTGCTTGGCAGTAGCCGCCTCGCGCTCAGCCCCGGTAACGGTGCTTGCCAGTTCGCCGTAGAGAGATTCAAGTTCGATGACGGCGCGACGTTGCTCATTCCAGTGTTCTTGCCACTGCCGGTTGGAGAACACCTTTCTATCGAGCAGCTTCAGGCGCTCACGCAGGGCTGAAGACAGCTCTATGTCAGGGTTGCTCCAATCCGGGAAAGCACCCAGGCTGACAAGCACAGGCTGGGTGAGTATGGCCTCGATCCAGGCCTGCTCGGCAACCTCGATGTGGCCACCGAGCGCCACAAGCGAAACAGGGCTGGCCTCCGCCGCGGCAACCCGTGGAAAAGCAACCAGGGCGACGACGAGTAGACTACGAATCAAAGGCATGGGGCAACGGGTCCGGATAAACCTACACAAATTTGATCAACCAAACGCGGATGATAGGCAAATAAACGGGGTTTCCGCGATGGCCGAAAAGTAGCGAAATATCAAATCGAACGAGATTGCCAATCCGGGACGATTTCAACGCCCCTGCCGCCTCGCTGTCCATCGGCAATAATCAGAATCCGGTCTACGCAGCCGTCTGGAGTTCGCGTCTATAGCGGTGGTGCAGCCCGCCGACCCGTGGAAATGTGATGACCTTACCCATTTTTCGGGGTTCGATCCGCCGCTCTTCCGGAGCGTCCTTTTCTAGCCCAAGGTGTGTTCGATCCGTGGGATCGTAGTCAACGTACGACCGGATCACGCGCCGAAGCTGACATTCGTTGATCGGGATCACATGGTCCAGGC
>JAPYTP010000452.1 GCA_029941885.1 Myxococcota bacterium | reverse complement strand
GTCCAGGGGCGATTGGGCACGTTAGATCACGTCGACCCCCGGACGCCATCGGCCGGAACGACGTCGCAGCGCTGTGGCGCGAACTCCCACGTCGGCCCGGTCTATGCGAGAATCGTCAGTCTCCCCACGAACAGAACGGGAATCGCCGAGAGACCAGCCATGAGTGACGTCAATGACGATGAAGCGCTGCGAGCCCCCTTTGGAGACTGGCTCACGGCCCGCTGGACCGACATAGAAGACCTCGAGGTCGGCGTTTTTCAAATGCCGAAGTCGGGGTTCTCCGCCAGGACGGTCTTCGTCCCCCTGACCTATCAGCGTGACGGTCGAAAGGTGAAAGAAAAGGTCGCATTACGAATCGAGAGCCCGGAGCCCGCGATCTATCCCCAGCAGGCACCGGGTCTCGACGTCGAAATCGAGATCCAATATCGCTCGATGGTGTTGCTCGAGAAGACAGGCAAGATCCCGCTTGCGAAGCCGATCGGATATGAGTCCGATCCATCCGTTCTGGGCCAACCCTTCTTCGTGATGGCTTTCGCCGAGGGCGAGGTCATGACCGAAGATCCCGCGTACACCCAGGAAGGCTTCTTCTTCGATGCGAGCCCCGACGATCAGCGGGCGATCTATCGTCGAGCCATGCAGGCGATGGTCGACTTCCACACGATCAACTATCGCGAGGCGGGTTTCGATTGGCTGGTCCATCCCCATGAAGCGCCCAGCCTCGAACGGCAGATCGATGTCTGGGAAAGCTATATGCGCCGCGAACTCCGCGATCGCGTGCATGCGGACTTCGATACCGGCGTCGAATGGCTTCGCAAGAATCTCCCGACCGATCTCGAGCCCGGGCTCAGCTGGGGCGATTCGCGTCCCGGCAACATCATCTTTCGGAACCACGAGGTTCTCGCGATCACGGACTTCGAGAATATCGCCGTTGCTCCCGTGGAGATCGACGTGGGCTGGTGGATGCTCTTCGACCGGACCATGCACGAAGCGATCGGCAATGAGCGTCCCGAGGGCGAGCCCACGAGACAGCAGGCGCGGGAACTCTACGGGGAGCTGGCCGGTTGCCCGACCCCGGACACGTACTACTTCGAAATGCTCGGCGGCATTCGCTATGCCGCAATCGTCGTTCGCGTGATGAATCGCATGGTCGACCGCGGCCAGCTCCCCGCCGACCAGACGATCTGGACCAACAATCCCGCCTCGTCTGCGCTTTCTCAGCTCCTCGAAAAGGGTGGGATCCGCTAGGCCGACTCGAGAATCGCATCAGTCCGGAAGGGCAAAGGCGATCAGCGTATCTCCGGGCTTGGTTCCCAGCAGCATGTGACCCCCCGCCGCGATCACCATGTACTGCTTTCCTTCCGGCGTGAGACGGTAGGTCATCGGTGTTGCCTGTCCGCCCGCGGGCAAGCGTGCCTTCCAGAGCAGTTCCCCGGTCGCCGTCTTGAATGCGCGCACATAGGCGTCGGTCGTCGCGGCGATGAAGGTCAGGCCGCTCGCGGTCGTGATCGGGCCACCGAGATTGGGAACGCCCATCTCGCCGAGAAAGAGCCAGATCGGCCAGGGCGCCAGATCCCGCGTATTGCCGAGTGGAACTTCCCAGACGATGTCGCCGGTGGCGAGATCGACCGCGACCAGGGTGCCCCACGGCGGTGGATTGCAGGGTGCACCGAGCCAGGGCGAAAGCAACGGACGGCGCTCGAGGGCGTAGGGGGTACCGACCTGGGGCTCGAACCCAAAGGCCGGCGCAAAGCCCGCCTCCTCGACCATTGCGTCGTATTCCGATCGCGGAACCATTCGGATATAGGTCGCAATGCGCTGGGTATTGATGACGAGGAGCCGCCGGCCCGCGTCCACAGACAGGCTGCCCCAGTTGAGACCGCCCACCATACCGGGGTACTGGATCGTGCCCTGGGTGCTCGGCGGAGTGAAGATCCCTTCGGAGCGAGCCTCCTCGATGATCTTGCGACAGGCGGCCTTCTCCCAGGGCGTGAAACCGAAGGCGTCCTCGGGTTTGAGTTCCGCGGGATGCAGCGGCGGCGGCTTGATCGGGAAGGGTTGTGTCGGCGAGAGCTCGGCCTCACCCGGGACGGCGCGCCCGGGCACCCGGCGCTCCTCGACGGGCAGGAGCGGCTCGCCGGTCAGCCGGTCGAGGAAGAAGAGATGGCCCATCTTCGTCGCGGCGATGACGCCGGGAACGCTGCCCTGCTCCGTTGGAAAGTCGAAGAGCACGGCCTGGGCACCGATATCGTAGTCCCAGATGTCGTGATGAACGGTCTGGTAGTTCCACACGACCTCGCCGGAATCGCCGTCGAGGGCGATGATCGAACTCGAGTAGTAGTCGAGGCCCTCGCGGTGGCCCCCGAAATAGTCGGGCGAGGTGTTTCCGGTCGGAACGAAGACGAGGTTGCGTTCCGAATCGGCGGAGAGCGCGGTCCAGGCATTCGAGGTTCCGCGCTGGAACTCGCCTTCCGCATTGGTCTCGGCGCCGGGCACGAGCGCATTCCAGGCCCAGAGACGCTTGCCCGTCCGGGCCGAGTACGCCCTGACGACGCCGCTCGGAGCGTCGACACGACGATTGTCGAGAACCATCGAACCCGTCACGATCCGGTCCCCGAGCACGACCGGCGGCGATGTCACGCCGTACTCTCCGGGCAGGACGTTCCCAATCCCCTCGGTGAGATCGACGCTGCCGTCCTCGCCAAATTCTGGACAGGGCCGACCGGTCTCGGAGTCGAGGGCGATCAGGCGACCGTCGATCGTTCCCGTGAAGATTCGCGTCGAACAGAAATCGCCGGCGCGAGCACGCGAATCCGTCCAGGCACTCACCCCTCGACAGTTGAGCAGGTAGACGCCCTCGAGATCGACATCGGGATCGTATTTCCAGAGTTCCTCGCCGCTCTCCGCATCGAGCGCGATCACCTTGTTGAAAGGCGAGCAGATGTAGAGCGTGTCGCCGACCAGAATGGGAGTGTTCTGGAAAGTCGTCGACGCCTCGCTGCCCCCGTGGCCGGCGG
>JAPYTP010000451.1 GCA_029941885.1 Myxococcota bacterium | reverse complement strand
TGTCAGACGGGCGAACGCCAGTTCGCGCATTAGAGTCAGCATTCGAGAGGGTTTTTCCGGCTCTAGTAGCTACTACCGGAGCAGTACTAATTGGATTCGGGGTCTTAGCTGGTTCAGAGATCGCGCTTGTGCGGAATCTCGGAATCATGATGTCTGCGGCAGTCGTCTTGTGTCTAGTGGCTGACTCGACGCTCCTAGTCGCCGTCCTCGCTCGCTATCAATCGCGGCGGGCCGGGAATTAGGCCGTTCTCTTCAGAGATAGTCATTGGAATGACGCTGTCCGCAACGACGATCTTGCGCGCGACTGCAATATTCGGAGACGTGGCCTGCGGATGATGTTTTGAACGTGGGCGAGTCGGCGGCGGCGCCAGCAACTGCTGTAGCAAGTCCAAACGCCTTCAACGTTTCATAATCCCGCGAAGGCACCCCGTCCAAGCGCCATGTCACACTTGTCGCGATCCGGACACATCGACCCGAGCCCGGGCTCAACGGCCCCGCCTAACCCAGTCCCGGCGTCTCACGACGCGGTCTGATGGTCTTTGATGGATGAGGCTCGGGCCAGGCGGTCAGCAGACGTCGCCTAGCGGTTTCTGTCTCGCGGCATTCGGTGTCGTCCGGTGCGCCCGGAGCCCCAGCGGCTCTCGATGAAGATTCCCCCGACCGACTCGAGGATCAGCAAACAGCCCGGGCTGCCGATGATCCCCACCGAAACGGGCTGTGTCGGGGCGGCACGAAGCAGCCGACCCTGCGGCAGAAGGGATCGACCGACGGGAGCCACGCCCACGACGGGCGCGATCTCGATGGCTCGTCCGCAGATCGAGACCTGCTCCCCCTTCGATCCCGTCGCGATGCGCCGTCCCGCGTCGCTCTTTTTGGTGCCGGCGAGGGCGATCGGGGGGAGAAGCGTGGCGATCGCGAGCGCCACACAGAACGCACGGGTGAGAGGGGCCCATCCGGGCCGCGGAGCGGGCGTCCCGTGAGCCGTGGGGTCTTCCAGAATCTTGCGACTCTCCGTCCAGCTCGAGTCTCGCTGCATGGCTTTGCTTCCTCTATCGTGTTCGCCGCATGTCGACCGCTCAGTGGAACGTGAGACGGGTCGACGATAGAGTGTAGGGAAATAGATACGTATTCAGTGGTAACTCATCTGAGGCGAATCTGAGCGGTCTTTCGCGCTGCCTCGGCGCCCGACATGCGCATTCAGATCCCTGGGTCAGCGTCCGCCCTGACCCGTCCAAGCCCTCTCGATCGGAGCCCCCATGAACTTCGGATTCACCGAAGAGCAAGACCTTCTCCGCGCAGAATTGCGCAAGTTCCTCGACGAGAACGCCTCGCTCGAGCGCGTCCGTGAGATCGTAGAAGCCGAGGACACGCCCGGCAGCGATCCCGCCCTCTGGGCCCGCATGGCGGAACTCGGTTGGGTCGGGCTGAACATGCCCGAAGCGCATGGGGGTGTCGGTCTCGACCTCGAGACCCTGATCGTCGTCCTCGAAGAGACGGGGCGAAGTCTCTATCCCTCGCCGCTCATCTCGACCGTGATTGCGGCCAAGGCGATCGAGCGCTTCGGATCTGCGGAACAACAGGCTTGCTGGATTCCGGGTCTCGCGGATGGCACGAAGATCGGCACCTTCGCGGTCCTCGAGCGCAGCGACACGCTCTCGGCCGACGGAATCGAAACCCTCGCCAAGCCCGACGGTGACGAGCTGATCTTGTCGGGCGAAAAGCTCTTCGTGACGGACGCCGCCGCCGCGGATCTGACGGTCGTCGCGGTGCGGAGCGGATCCGACGCGCAGTCGGTATCACTGGTCGTTGTCGAAGCCGGAACGGCCGGAGCGACGGCCTCGGATTTCGAGGGGATGGATCTCACGAAGAAGATCGGTCGACTGACCCTCGAAGACGTGCGGGTCGGAACCGATTGTGTCCTCGGTAACCAGGGTGCGGCTTGGCCGGCGATCGAGTGGCTACTCGACCTCGGAGCGGCGCTCGTGACGGCCGAGGCGGTGGGCGCCGCCGAAGCGGCACTCGATCTTACGACCCGCTTTGCGAAGGAGCGGATCCAGTTCGGCGAACAGATCGGCAAGTTCCAGTCGGTCAAGCACCCCTTGTCGGAAGTCTACGTCGACGTCGAGTCGTTCCGGTCGCTCGTCTACTACGCGATCTGGGCGCTGGACCAGGATGCCGACGACGCGCAACTTGCGGTCTCGCGAGCCAAGGCCTATTGCGCCGACGCGTTCCCGAAAGCGGGCATCCTGGGCGTTCAGCTCCACGGCGGTGTCGGCTACACCTGGGAATACGACATCCAGCTCTATCTGAAGCGGGCCAAATGGGTTCGACCCATGTTCGGCGACGCCGATCATCACTACGAACGCATCGCGCGCCTGGGAGACCTCTAGTCATGGATTTTCAGCTTTCCGAAGAAGAAGAGGCCTTCCGCGGCGAAGTCCGTGCCTTTCTAGACGAGAACCTGCCGGAGGGAACGGAGCGCACGCCCGAGTTCATGGCCGACTGGAGCAAGAAGATCCGCGAGAAGCGATGGGTCGGATTCTCGTGGCCGAAGGACGTGGGCGGTGGCGGCGGTTCGATCATGGAACAGGTGATCCTGAAGGACGAAATGGCCCAGCGAAAGGCACCGGCGCTCGGCTCGTGCTTCATGGGTCTGGCCTGGGTCGGCCCCTCGATCATCCAATACGGCACCGAAGAACAGAAGCAGAAATACATCCCCGACATCCTGGACGGCACCTATCAATGGTGTACCGGCTATTCCGAACCGGATTCGGGATCGGATCTCGCCAGCCTCAAATGCAAGTGCGAGCGCGAGGGCGACGAGTACGTCGTGAACGGTCAGAAGATCTGGACCTCGATCGCGATGTGGTCGAAGATGATGATCCTGCTCGTGCGAACCGATCAAGCCTCCGAGAGCAAGCACGACGGTATCACCTGTCTGCTCGTCAGCATGGATAGCCCCGGCATCGAGGTTCGCCCGATCAAGAACATGAGTGGCGGCGCCATCTTTGCCGAAGTCTTCTTCGAC
>JAPYTP010000450.1 GCA_029941885.1 Myxococcota bacterium | reverse complement strand
GATGGGCCCGAGATCGTCACCCAGGCGGACGTAGATCTCCGAAGCCATCCAGCCCCTCCTGGCTACACCTTTCGTCCACCGCGGAGATCGGCCCATCGTCGTGGTCCCCGAAGACGACAGGAGGCCCCCAATGCTCGCGAAGATCATCGCCACCGTGAAGAACACCGTCATCAGCCTGGCCCGCTCGATCGGGGCCGCGATCAAGCGCCTGGCCGCTCCCGCGAGATCCGCCACGGCCGCGGTTGCGGGGTGCGCTCGCGATGTCGCCCGTTCGAGGGCTGGGCTGATCGCCGAGAACGCGCTCCTCCGGCAACAGCTGATCGTGGTTCGACGTCAGATTGGGAGGCCGATGTTCGGCGACACTGATCGGCTCATCATGGTCGTCCTAGCGCGGATGAGCGAGGCGTGGCGCGATGCGCTTCACCTTGTCAGGCCAGAAACGCTGCTCCGGTGGCACCGTGGCTTGTTCAAGCTCTTTTGGCGCCGGAAGTCGCGCTCCGGTGGAAGCCAGCCGCGGCGACTCGATCGGGAGACTATCGACCTGATCGTGTCGATGGCCGCCGACAACGCCTTGTGGGGGGCCGAGAGAATCCGCGGCGAACTCTTGAAGCTCGGCATCCGCGTGAGCAAACGGACCATCCAGAAGTACATGAAGCGCGCGCGTCCAACAGGGAGGAGCGGGCAGACGTGGAAGACCTTCCTCGAGAACCACGCCGAGGAGACGTGGGCCTGCGACTTCCTCCAGCTGTACGACGTGCTCTTCCGCCCGATCTTCGCGTTCTTCATCGTGAAGCACGCGACGCGCGAGGTCGTGCACGTCGGCGTGACCCGCGCGCCCACCGATGAATGGACAGCGCAGCAACTCCGGGAGGGGACGCCGTACGGCGCGGGGCCGAAGTACCTGGTCCGCGACAACGACGGGAAGTTCGGTCACCACTTCGCTGCGGTGGCGGAGGGCTCGGGCATCCAGGTCGTCAAGATCCCGCCGCGCTCGCCGAACTTGAATCCGATCTGCGAGAGATTCCTCGGGAGCGTTCGGCGCGAGTGCCTCGATCATGTGCTCATCCTGGGTGAGGGCCATCTGCGTCGGGTGCTCGAGGAGTACACGGGCGCCTACTTCAACAAGGCCCGGCCGCACCAAGGGCTGGCGCAGCGGATTCCCGCAGCCGGCGTCGGGCCGCCTGCGGAGGCCGTCGGCAAGATCATCGCCATGCCCGTTCTCGGTGGGCTCCATCACGACTACAGGAGGGCTGCGTAGGGCGCGGATGAAAGGTGTAGTCAGCTGTAGGAAGTGGGGGATGCCTCAACCGAGAACGTAGAACGGTCTCGGAAGGTAGGAGGTCATCCCCCATGGGTAAGCGTAGGTACCGCGCGGTCGCGGTCAAGGATGTTCAGGTCGAGCGCCTCACGGAGGTGCTCCAAGGTCAGCGGATCGTCGTCGCCATCGACATTGCGATGGAATGGATGTTCGCGGCGGTCATGAGCGAGGACCTCACGGTCCACGTGACCGTGAAGTGGAGCCATCCTCGGGAGACGCGCAGCTTCCTTGAGTTGGTCGACCAGCTCGGGCGCGCCGGCGACGTCGAGGTGGCGATGGAGCCGAGTGGGACGTACGGCGACGCCCTCCGTCACGCGCTGTTGAAGCGTGGCTGGCCTGTGTTTCGAGTCAGCCCGAAGCGGACCCACGACGCGGCCGAGGTCTACGACGGCGTGCCGAGCCTGCACGACGCGAAGTCAGCGGCCATCATCGCGAAGCTGCACCTGGACGGCGCCAGTCGAGAGTGGCCGCTGAAGTCCGAACGGGCGCGAACGCTCGCGGCGGCGGTCAAGCTGCTCGGAGTCCACGAGAAGGCGTTCCGCAGCAACCGAAACCGGCTGGCGGCGGTGCTCGCCAGGTACTGGCCGGAGGTGGGGCAGTGGCTGGCACTGGATTCGGCCACGCTGCTCGAGCTGCTCTCCGCATACGGCGGGCCGGAGACGGTCGCTCAGGATCGCGACGGCGCAAGCGAGCTGATGCGCCGCATTGGTGGCGGCATGCTGGCCGGGGCGAAGGTCGAGGCCGTCGCGGCATCGGCATCGACAACGCTCGGCGTACCGATGGTCGAGGAGGAACGAGCTGTGACGATGGCCCTCGCTCGGGAGGCCCGGCGCAGTCAGCGCGAAGCCCAGAAGGCACGCGCGAGGCTCAAGGAACTCAGCGCCGGGTGCGACGTGACCAATGCCATGGCACCGACTGTCGGCCAGGTGACAGCCGCTGTGATCTTCGCGGCGGTGGGCGACCCGTCCGAGTACGGATCGGCGAAGGCGTTCCTCAAAGCCACGGGCCTCAACCTGCGCGAGCACAGCAGCGGCAAACAGAAGGGCGGGCTGCACATCACCAAACGGGGCTCGGGGCTCGCCCGGATGTACTTGTTTATGGCGGCGCTGCGTCTCATACACAAGGACCCGGTCGTGCGCGCCTGGTACGAGCGCAAGGTCCACAGACAGGGCGGCACGCAGAAGGCGAAAGCCGTCGTGGCCGTGATGCGGAAGCTGGTGATGGCGCTGTTTCACGTGGGCCGCGGCGCCCCATTCGACGCCCGCAAGTTGTTCGATGTCAGCCGGCTCACAATCGGAGACGCGATGTAGAACAGACCGCCATCTGAAGGACGAGTTCCAGCGTCGACGGGGGACCTCCAAGCCTGGCTTCGGCCCGCAACTGCGAGGCCCTGCCGTAGTGTCGAGGCCCCCTGAGGACGCGCTCTGGACCCAAATGCCCGACGAAGCTGATTCGATGCCCGACGAGGGACATCCCAAGACAAGAGCTCGGGCCTACCCCAGACCGCACCCTCCGGCGCCGGAGCGCGTTTCCGTCCATATCGCCGCACACCGTCCTCTCGAACGGGAGTCAGCTCCGATCGACGTAGGACTCGTGCGGATAACGCGAGGCGTCAACGCCCACTTCGTTCCGGTTGACTTCAACCAAGAGCCAGGACGGCCTCATGATCACCTGTGCTGGGCGCGTCGCCATCAACAGCCGGATGACCGACG
>JAPYTP010000449.1 GCA_029941885.1 Myxococcota bacterium | reverse complement strand
ACAGAGCCGGTAGCGGCAGAGGGTGTTCGGCTGCCACCCGCTCGAACTCTTCCCCTTCCACCGGTATCGCGAGACAATCCGTCACGACACCATCGATCTCGACACGCTCCTGAGAGTCACAGACCCCGGAATGTGTCTCTTAGCTTAGAAGGGCTTCGAGTCCAGATCCTGCTGACGGGCTTCCATGAGAAGGCAGATCGCGACAAGGCCGGCTGTCCCGAATGACCCCTCACGCCGCTGCATCACGAGCCGCTGAGGCGGTGGGAGTGTGTCCAATCGAGAGCGACTGTCGGGTCGGGTTGTTGATCTAGGGCAACAACTGCTCAATTAGCAGCGGGTCAACCCTCCTTAACATCCCTAGATCGCTCATCAGGAGTGAATCTCACCCCTGGGTCGCATTCGCAACCTTCGTAACCACCTTGAGAGGTCGCGAGTACCTTCGCGAGACGGCTATCGCCGCTATCGAGATTCCTGATCTTGTCATCCGCATCAAACCCTGATCGCCTCACTCGGAGCTAGACGAGGGGCAGCGGTAAACCAACCTGATTCGACTAGTCCGCGAGAGCTGATGTGTCTCGTCTGAGGCCTACTTGGGGGCACCCGGCCCCTTCCGGGGAAGACTATGCGAGAGGGCTTGTGCGAAGCGCTCCGCGTCTGCCAGCGCCGCGGCCGTACGAATCCCGAGCAGATCCGTCATCGCCCAGACCTCCGCCTGGAGATCTTCCCGGACGTGTCGGGAGGCCGCACGATTCGCGGCATCTCGCTTGATCCGCCAGTAGTCCCGTGCCTGCGCGTCGAGGGCATCGACGAGCTGCGTCTTTAGACTCTTCAAGAGCGTGGCCTTCTGGCTGGACTTGCTCGGCAGCTCCAGTGAATCCACTTCAACACCGTATTTCGGCTCGGGTTGGACCACATCGTCCTGTTCTACGAGATCGGCCACCAGGGTCCGCGTGATCGACTTCTTGGGCGTCAACTGCAGTGTGATGTCGATCGCGGCGCGGCTCTTCACCTCCCAGGTGGACACCGAGTAGGGATGTTGCGCGTAGACATTCACTTGCTTCTGGTTCGACATGCCCGCGCACTGGGAGCGCTTGAGATTCGCGTTACCATCGGCCGTTCGAGCCGCGTTCACCGCATTGTTGTACGGAGATCGGCAAGCTGCCTCGCCTATGCCACACGCAGCGCTCGCGAGGACGCCAGCGAATCCGCCCGCCTGAGCGGCCTGCCTCTTACAGCGTTGCGCGGCCTCGATACAGGTGTTCATCGCGAACCGGGCACTTTCGATCGCGCCTTGCGCGCGAGAGGCCGCATTTTGGAGATTTCCGGCGTCGAGGTTGCACTGGTCCTTGGCATCATTGTGCACCCATTTCTTTCCGGAGATGTAACGCTGGGTCTGACCACGGGTTGCAATCCGAACGGGATCCGCGGTTCTCATCTGCCTCACCGTGACGGTGACGGGAATGACTGCCTCGTGCTTATAGGCATCCTGCGACGAAATGAAGACGCTCTGCCTGTCTGAAATCGCGGTCTGTGCCAACTGGATCGCATTGGCATCGATTCCCACGATCGCCATCTTGACCTTCAGTTGTTCCTTGAGGGCCTGAATCGTGGCATCGTGTCGTTGGCGCATCCACTTTCGATCCTGGAGGGTCATCGAGGGGTCTTTGACGACGAGCAGGTAGGCGAGGGCCTGTCGTCCCTCCACAAAAGCCGACTCGCTTCGCTGTGTCCGCTCCTTGCGCGCCAGCGCGCCGATCCGACTCCTCGCTTCTTTCATCCGCTCATCATCAGGACAGACCTTCTCCATTCCAGTGAGTTCTTCTTCCGCCGCCACCGCGTTCTTCCGAATCAACGTTGATTCCACGCTCGACAGTCCCGTCGTCAGTTGCACGTCGATATCATTGCGAAGCCGCTTCAGCGTGCCGGCGGCCTGGACCTCGCTGCGTGCGAATGCGTCGAGGTCGCTCATGCCGCTGATGGCGACCTCCAGACCCTTCGCCTGATCACAGAGCGACTGGCCCAGATTCCATTGGTGAAGGCCGCGCTTGATGTTCTGCATATGGGGTCGATTCTCCTTCTTTCGGCCCGGACCGAAGGGCTTATTCATCGCGGCATCGAAATCGACGTAGGTGTTGGTGACCTGTCTCTTGTCACCCTGGCCGACCGAGGCGACCAGTCGGTTCGCCATTTCGGCGCGTTTGGCAGCGCCCCCACAGCCCAGCATCAGAAGGAGCGGCACGACGATCAGCGCTCTCGAGGCCAATCGACGACGGTGCGCTGTGTGGGAGACAGGATGGTTTCGGGAAGACTCTCTCATGCTCATGTGAATTCTCCGGTTCGAGCGGGTCAGCACCTGCTGGTTTGCGATCCCCGGGAACGGGCCCAGTAGCCTCGTCTGAGGCCTACTTGTCAGAATGACTAGTATCGGTGGTGCAGAAAACGCTGCTTATTTTGCCTATCCGCCCTTGGAGTTCGGAAGGCGATCCCGTGGAGCTTGCCCCGAGTGGGGGTCATTCAAGAATCGAAATCATGTCCAGGCATGGCAGAACGGGGAGCAAGGAAACTTGTTTTTTCCATGCTCCCGGGCCCGGCCAGGACTTCCTCGATTTTCGTCAGCAACTGCACGCGATGATACGGCTTGTACACGATAGGGAGCTTCGCGAGGGGGTCCTCCTCGGCCGGCATTTCCAATGCATAGCCAGAGGTCAGTAGAATCTTGATGTCGGCTCTGATTCGCGACGCTTCGCGACCGATCTCGAACCCGTTGATCCCGCCAGGGAGTACGACGTCCGTGAACAGGAGGTCGAACTCGGCGTCGTGGCGCAGGAGGCCGAGTGCCTCGCGCCCATTCGCTGCCGCCACGACTTCGTAGCCCTGGCCTTGCAGCATTGCGACCGACAGCGCCTGCAGAGCCGGATCGTCCTCGACCACGAGGATCCGGGCGGCCACGCCCGTCGGCGCCAGAGTCGGTGTCTTCAGAGCTCGCGGCACCTCGTCCGAGCGCGGGAGCAGCAGGGTGACCGAAGTGCCT
>JAPYTP010000448.1 GCA_029941885.1 Myxococcota bacterium | reverse complement strand
GTGACATGGCGCTTGGACGGGGTGCCTTCGCGGGATTATGAAACGTTGAAGGCGTCGCGAGAACTACTACTCCAAGTTGCGTCACCTGCGGGGGACGTTGTTTCGGCAGCATCACATGCCACGCGCGACGGTACTGACAGTCGCGATCCAGATGACGTTCTGATTGCAAGCTGATCGCGGTCTAATCCAGTCTCTGAATCTAGTAGATGACAGGACTCCCTGGGGCGTCCAAAATCAGCCCAACAAATTCCCGGCTAGGCTTTCAACCAACGCTCGACGATCGAATCGCTGGAACAACACTCGGCCTCGGGCACTCTTGACGCCCAGGTTACTACTGGTCAAAGGCGCTTAAATCCCTCCCACTCAAACCTTAAACCGATCGTTCGATACCACCAACACACAAGCTAACAGTCCGAGAGAAAAAGCATGTATTGAGACCCCGTCCCGAAACATCGATTCGACTGTCGCTAAATATGCATCCCCACTCCTGAGGGTCTCCGAATGCGATTCCTACGGTTTCACGATTTCGAAATAGATACACTGCTCTACCGTCTGTCGCACAGAAACAGGCCCATCGAAATCGGACGCCGTTCATTCGACTTGTTGGTATACCTTATCAGAAATCATGAGCGAATCGTTTCATCGCGGGAACTCGTGTCCGAAGTCTGGAAGAGCATCGCTATCAGCCAGTCGGCAGTTCCGACTTGCCTCATGGAGCTACGAAGACTCCTCCGAGACAATCCCAAAAGACCCAAGATCATTCGAACCTCAAAGGGCCGAGGCTATCAATTCATCGCGAGGCTCGACGCCCTGGCATCAGCCGATCTCTTCGCGGCAGAAGACCCCGATGAGCTAAACTTTGCCGGACGCGATAGCGAGCTGACCGTGCTCAACTCGGTGCTCGACCTAGTTAGGCGAAGCCACAAGAGCCAAACAGTTATCATTCGTGGCGATGCCGGCATCGGAAAGACGCGCCTGTTGCAGGAATTTATCAGATCGATTTCCAGCAATACTCAATCATTCATATTTCGCTGTCCCGAAATCGACGGAGCCCCAGCATTCCTGCCCTGGCTAAAGATGAGGCCAGAAATCGAGAAGTCGCTTTCTAGACTGTCACAGGATCGGGCGACGCACGAGCCCCAACCAAGCGACTTGCCTCCAGACGGGGAACCAACTCCGACTCTTGCAAGACGCTTTGAACTCTTCGAAAGCTGGTCAGGTCTAATCCGCTCCCTGTCAGGTCATGGTCCGGTTCTCCTCGCAATTGAGGATATCCACCGAACAGACACCGATACCGTCGAGTTGTTCGATTGGATTGGCAATGATCTAGAGTCCGAACAGATCATGCTCGTCGCGACAACGCGAAAGCCACCTGTGAACTCCGAACTCAACCGATCGCTCACGAAAATTTTCGCTAGATCTCACAGCATGACACTCGACCTTTCTCTCTTGGACGTGTTGAGCATTGAGGCGATGGTGTCAGACCGGACTCTCCAGCCGCAACTCGTTGCCCGCGCGCTGTTTCAGCGAACCTCCGGACACCCATTCTTTGTTCGACATATCATGAGCGCGGTTCGCCACCTTGACAGCGTCGAGGATATGGAAGAGGCAATTCATCGAATCCCTCACTCAGCCGCGGAACTCCTGGAAAGTCAACTACAGGATCTCCCCACTCGTACCCGAGACGCGCTGAAGCTCGGTACATTGTTTGGACAGATCATCCCCCTCGAACTAGCCGCGGCCGTTCGACGGTCACCGGTCGAGTCCTTCATCAGTGATGTCTCGCCAGCAATCTCGGCGGGACTCGTTACAGAGATTGATTCAGATGCATCTCACATCCGCTTCACGCACATGATCCTGCGCGATGCTCTTTACGACACCTTCCCAGCAGATGACCGCAGAAGGCTTCACCAAAGAGTCGCCCATCAACTAATAAATATCAGTCAGATATCCGGCGAAGACAACTACGGAATTATTGCTCAACACTTGGAGCGGGCGTTGCCGATTTCGGACCGCGAGACCACCGCGCGATATCACCGAGCTGCCGGAAATTCACACCTCAAGAAATTCGCGTTCACTGAAGCACGTTCATCCCTGGCGCGAGCTCGCGAGCTTGTCGCAGGCAGGTCAATTCTGTCTCCCGATGAGGAATGTCACCTCCAGTTCGAACTCGCAGAAGCTCAACTCTATTCACTAGATCGACCCGCGGCTCGATCAACTCTGATCGAAGCCGCCAACATTGCTCGCAACGCGAGATCAGCCGTTCTACTTGGCGAGTGCGCAATAAGGATCTCCCCAAATTTCCTATCGATTGAAGTGGGACCTTTTGACCCAGAACATATCCAACTCTTGAGAGAGGCCATCCGCGAAATCCCAAGTGGCGAAACTGCCCTTCGTGCCCAAGTGCTAGCCCGCCTTTCTCTCGCAGTCGCTTGGTCGGACCCGTCTGGGCAGAGCGGACGGTACTCACTCGAGGCCCTTTCGCTGGCCATTCAGGCCGGTGACACGAAAACCATGGCCGCCGCACTTGCCGCCCGCTCAGACGCATTGCATGGACCCGATCGACTTTCCGAACGGCAACTGACTAATGAGAGACTCAAGGATGCAGTCCGAAGAGCAAACGATCGTCATGGCATAATCATGCAACATGTTCGTCAGGTGACAGCCTATCTCGATGCGGGCGACATTCGGCGGCTGGATGCCGAGATCAGCACGTGTGAGATTGCAGCAAAAACAGTAGATGCTCCACATTACGCTTGGTATCCGATTGCGTTCCGCGCGATGCGCGCGCTAATGCGGGGAGATCTCGCCGACGCCGAAGAGCTCGGTAATCAGTTTGTCGCACTCGGTCACCGAACGGGTGACATGAATGTAGCGGCGTCACGCGCGTGCCAATACTGTGCGGTCAAGCTGGAACTCGACGAAGCGAAGGACGCGGTGGAACACGCTGTTCCGTTCAGGTCTCAGTTTCCGGGTGTTCGGGCATGGACAGCCGGACTCGGCATGCTCAATCTGCATTCCGGACAAGTCGGGCGGGCCACGGA
>JAPYTP010000447.1 GCA_029941885.1 Myxococcota bacterium | reverse complement strand
AGCGAGACCCGGATGTGGTCCCCCCGGCCGGTGCTGGCTCGACGCCCGAGGGCCAGGCACGTGGCAGACGCCGCGTGTATCGCGGCGTAAGCGCTGGGCAGGGGGGTCATGGTGTACTTGGTATCTCCTGGCTCGAAGAGACGGTCGTAGATATTCATGTCGGTGAAGAGCCCTGTCGCGGCGCCGACGCGCCCGTCGTCGGGCGGGTGCTTCTGTAGCGCGTCGAACTCGCACATCGTCACCACGAGAAGCGAAGGATGCTGGGCTCTGATTGTGGTGGGGTCGAGCTCGGGGAGTCCCGTGTCGTAGGAGAGGATGACGATGTCGGCGCATGCGACGAGCCCCGCGACATCCGCTGCGGTTGCGATGGGCTGGAGCACGCGCTTGTTTCGGTCGATGCCGGCCCGTGACCGGGCTTCCCGTGACCGAGCCCGGGCTGCTGCATCCTCGATTGGTGCGTGATCCGGGTGCACGCCGAGCTTTGCGACCGAAGCGCCCTGTTCGGCCAACAGCATGCCGAGCAGCGAGGCCGCCCAGTTCCCTGCGGCGGAGATCTCCAGCACTCGCAGCCCCTTGAGCGCACTAGATCCAATGGAAGCCAAGTTTCTCTCCTTGTCTCAGTCAACCCCGAGCAGTCTCTCCAATTAGGCTTCTGGCTCGGCTAGTCGATGCCACAAAGAGGCTCCCCTACTCTTGATCCCAGCAACAGGTCAACTCGGGTCGAATACCAGGAAAAGCGGCTCACGGGAGGTCAGGTCAAGTCTGGCGCAGAGCGGTGAGCGAGGCGCCACTCTCTCGGCGTGATCCCCGTCCAGCGTCGAAAGGCTTTCGAGAAACCGCTCGCGTCGCCAAATCGCAACTCGTCGGCGATCTCCTCGACCGAAGCCTTGGTATCCCTAAGTAGGTACGTAGCCCTTCGGAGCCGGAACGAGTCTTTCAAATTTTGAAACGTGGCGCCGTCGGCCTTCAACTTGCGCTTGAGAGTTGCACGAGACATGGCAAGCGCCTCACAGACTTCGTCCAAATCCGGAATATCTGGCTCGCGTGTCTGGAAGACTCCCCTCACCCGATCACTGATATTTGCGCTTGGATCCGAACCTTCAAGCTGACGAAGGGCGATTGCTTGGAGTTCGGTGCTCGGCGACAGCAGCGGAGTGTCTAGATAGTCTGACCTAAGCACCAATTCAGCGTGAGGTGCGTTGAACGAGAGCGTCATCCCCGGAGGAAGAGCCGCTCTCGGCAGCGAGAAACCTTCGCCTGAATGCGTGACCTTGAGCTCGTTGGCGAACGGAGTCGCCATCGTACCCGCCATTCGCCGCCCACGCAGTTCATGGCCGAGCAGCATCACAATCGAGTTGAAGCAATCGACGCGGTCGTCGAGGTCGATTCGCGGATCGGGTGGACTCATCAGGACCACCATTTCCTTCTTCTCGACTCGCACCACGAGCCGTTCGCTATCGCCGAGTTGGGGTCGGGCATAGCGAAGCCCTAAATCCAGTCCTTCGCGCAGGGTGGGACTGTTCTGCGCAACCATTCCTGCGGCGCCGTGACGCAACTCGCTGCCTCGACGAGCGAAACGATATGCATGGTGCGGGTCGGGTCGCTGATCGAGGAGACTTCGTATCGCGCGGTTATATGCCTTGCTACCCACGAACCTTGGGAGCTGCACAACGGCTTCGGGCGACAGGCCCGCGCTGGCAAGGACCGATGACGCATCAAGGCCGCATTCAGCGACGAACTCTAGGAACGCGGCAAGATACTCGGCCGCAACCGTGTGTCGCCCCTCACCTATCTGATCGACTCGACTGCCCATGAGCGAATTGTACCGGATACCGAGTGGGCGCCATCGCGGACCCGAGGCTGTTGATTTCGGAAACAGAACTCTCGATACGTCAACCGTGCAGCCGACGGAGGCCAGCGACTGACACGGCTTCGGACAACGCTTGAGCCAATTCGACCAGAGACTCGAACCATCTCGACAGGTCGGCGACTGTTCGCCGGGTTAGCGTGGTCCGCTCGATTCAAGGAGGATCCCCAATGATTGATCTATACACCGCCCCGACGCCAAACGGATGGAAGGCGTCAATTACACTCGAAGAGCTCGAGCTGCCGTACGAAGTCCAGGTCATCGATCTCGGAAACGGCGACCAGAAGAAGCCGGATTTCCTGAGGCTCAATCCAAATGGACGTATTCCTGCAATCGTGGACGGCGATGCAGACGACTTTCCCATCTTCGAGTCGGGCGCGATCATGATCTACCTGGCCGAAAAGGCCGGCCGCCTGCTCCCCACCGACACCAAAGGCCGGTCGCGGGTCATTCAGTGGTTGATGTTTCAGATGGGCGGCGTGGGTCCAATGATGGGACAAGCGAACGCCTTCTTCCGCTACTTCCCCGAGAAGATTCAACCGGCGATCGACCGCTACCAGAACGAGTCACGTCGCCTGTTCGAAGTACTCGACGGACAGCTGGCCCGCAGTGAGTGGCTGGCGGGCGACTATTCGCTCGCGGACATCGCGAACTTCTCCTGGGTGCGAATCCACGGCTGGTCGGGTGTCTCCGTGGAGGGCCTTGATCACCTGCAGCGCTGGACGACTGCGATCGCTGCACGCCCCGCCGTCGAGCGGGGTGTGAACGTCCCCACCAACCCGGTCGCCGCCGAGTCGAAGGACCGGGACACGAGCAAGCTCGTCGAGAGCGGGCGATCGATGTTACAGCGCTGACGCGCGCACAGATTCACAACGCCTAGAGTGTGGACCGGAACATGAAAACAATACAGAGGGGAGAGACTGCATGAAGCTGGAAGGGGGATGCTATTGCGGCGCGCTGCGATACAAGGCATCGGGCGATCCGATCATCAAAGGTCAGTGTCACTGCCGAGAGTGTCAATATATATCGGGTGGAGGACCCAATCTGATATTCGGATTTCCAGAAAGTGGTTTCGAATACACGACCGGTCAGCCAGCGAGTTTCTCGCGCAGTGACCTCGATACGCCCGTCACACGCGAGTTCTGCGCGAATTGTGGCACGCATATCTTGAGCAAGGTCC
>JAPYTP010000446.1 GCA_029941885.1 Myxococcota bacterium | reverse complement strand
ACGCGACGCCCGCGCTGTATCTGCCGCTCGGATCGAGCGGCGGCGGCGGTGGTGGTGGCGGCGGCGGTGGTGGCGGCGGCGGCGGCGAGTCGATCGATGCGCTCTGGCAGGGCCTCGAGAATTTCCCGATCCGACTCGAAGGCGATCGCATGCTCCGAATCGAAATCGAAGACGAAGGAGCCAAACTCAATCTGAATGCCCTGGTCCCGGCACAGCCCTCGGACGCGACCGCGAACGGAGATGGCGACGTACCGGACGTCGACGAGGAATCCGATCGCGAGGACGTAGACGGGACGAGCGCCGAAGAAGAAGCGGTCGAATACCTGGCCGATGTGCTCGCCTATATCGTCGATGGCATGGAGGAGTCGTCGAACGGGACGAGCTACGACACGGATCGAATCGCCGAGAATCTGCTCGACTTCATCGACGGGGATTCGACGGCGGTCAACGGCCGCGACGAGAACGAGTACTACCGCCGGCAGGATCCTCCCTACCTGGCATGGAACCGTCCACTCGTGTCCATCGACCAGATCGGTCTGGTAGAGGACGTCGACCCCGCCCTACTCGCAGAGCTCCGTCACTACCTGACCGTCCATCCGGTCGCGGGGACGGCCGGAATCAACCTGAATCGCGCCGAGCCCTGGGTGCTCAAACTCGTGTACAGCGGGACCAGCGGAAATCGCCGCCTGATCGATGACAAACTCGCCGAAGATCTCTACCGGCTGCGGGACAAGAACAAGCTCGTCTGTGACGACAGTGGAGCCGACTCGAGGTGCATCGGTCGAGCCGAGGTGGGAAACGGCGAACTCGGGAATGGCAGCGTCTATCCCGAGGCCACACTTCCCGCCCACCCGACCGTGTTCCGGGCCGTCGCGACCGCCCGCGTCGGGGACATCACTCGGCGTTTCGAGGCGATCTACGACACACGTCCGACTCCGGGTCCCCAGCTGCTATCCTGGCGGCGCCTGCGGGGAAGCGACTAGGCCTCGGCGCTCATTCAGGGAACGAAATCACAGGATTCGGCGTCCAGGAGACGAAAAGGAATGAGTCGCCGAAATCGAATCGGCGGACGGAACTGCGGTTCGGTGAACCGTACAAGAATCCGCGGCGAGAACCGGCGCGACGCGCGCCGACAGCGGGCGAAACAAGCGAGAGGAGCATAGACGAGATCATGGCTGCCCTATTCGAGCGAAGCGTGCTCGGCCTGGACGTGGGCAGCCACGGCCTGAAGGCGGTCGAGCTCAAGGTGTCTCCACGCAGCCTCGCCCCCGGTCAGTTCCGGATCCATCCACGCGTGGATGCGACCTCTCCGATCTCTGAACACCTGCAACGCTTCGTCAGCATGCACAAGTTGCCCACGGATCAGATCGCCTGCGCGCTGCCCGCGAGTCAGCTCTCGACGCGTCGACTCGAATTTCCCTTTTCCGACGCGCGACGTCTCGCCCAGGCGATCCCTTTCGAGATCGAGGCCGAGACCCCCTTCGATCTCGACGACATCTTCGTCGACTGGAATATTCTGGTCGCGGACCGGACTCGCGGGGTGGTGGCCGCCACCCTCGCGAAAAAAGTGCACGTTGCCTCTACGCTCGAAGCCCTCGAACAATCGGGGTGCGAGCCGCAGGTTCTCGAAGCCGAGGGACTCGTGCTCGCGAACCTGGCGCCCGTCTTTGGCCTCGATGGCACCCACCTCATCGTGGATATCGGACACGAAAAGACCACCTTCTGCGCATTGATGGGCGGTCGCCCCGCGCTCTCGCGAAGCATCCCGGTGGCGGGACGCGCGATGACCGAAGCCTTGATGTCGGAACTCGGGCTCTCCTTCGAAGAGGCCGAGCAACGCAAATGTGAAGGCGGCGCGCTCGGACGTCCGGGAGGCGGCGCCTCTCCCGGCGTGCTCGCCATCGTCGATCGAATCGCACGAGAGGCCATTCGAACGCTGGAAGCCGCAGAAGCTCGCCAGGGAGAAGGACCGGTCGCGCGAGAGGCCAAGGTGACCCTGGTCGGCGGCAGCGCGCGCCTCGATCGAATCGACGATGTGCTCTCGCGGCGAACCGGACTCGACACCCAACGCCTGCGTATGCCGGCCGATTCGAACCATGCGAACCTCGTCGAAGGTGTCGATACCGTGCTCTTCGGCCCCGCTCTCGCACTCGCACTCCGACTCTCCGGCGAGTCCCTGACGCGCATGAATTTCCGTCAGGGTGCGCTCGCCTACCGACAGGACATCCTCGAGTTCTTCACCCGGGAGCTGCGACCGACGGCCGCGCTCGCCGCCGTGCTCGTCCTGTTCTTGCTCGCCAGCACCACCTCGACGGTCTTCCTTCAGCATCGCCGCGCCGATCGCTACGAGGAAGCCGCCGTCGAGCTCTACCACAAGGCGTTTCCGGATCGCGACGTCTCCCCTGCGAGCCCGGCCAGTGCGCTCACCCGCGAGCTCGAGGCCGCGCAGGATCGCGCGGACTTCCTCGGCCTGTACAACGGCAATCGCTCCGCTCTCGCGCTCCTGGCCGAGCTCTCGAATGCAATTCCCGTGGACCTCGAGGTGCGGATCACCGAGGTCAATATCGACCGCAACCTGATCCGGCTCGACGTCGACGCCCAGGGCTACGAAGCCGCGGATCGACTGACCTCGGTCCTGTCCGAAACCGATCCCTTCCAGGGCGCCGAAGTCGCCGGCTCGATCAAGACCGACCGCAAGACCGGCGGAGTGAGCTTCAATGTGAATATTCCGCTGGCGCCACCCGGAGGTGAAGCGTGAACGAACTGATCGGACGCATCCGGGTCCTCTGGGATGGACTCATGCCCCGCGAGCGGGGGCTGGTGGGAATCGCAGGAGGTGCGCTCCTCTTGACGTTCCTGTTCATCGGGATTGTCATGCCGATCCGCTCGGCCATGGAAAACGCGACGATCGCTGCCGATTCGGCAGAGCGTCAACTCGTCATCATGGAGCGGATGAAGCGGGAGTGGGACGGACTGCACGGCCGCCTCAGCGAAGTCGAATCCCGGATTCGGGGAATCCGAAAACAACAGAACCTTCTGACGCTGCTCGAGTC
>JAPYTP010000445.1 GCA_029941885.1 Myxococcota bacterium | reverse complement strand
GAACTGTCCCGAAAAGGAATCACCACAGATTACCGACGTAGTCTATTGCGCCGATTGCTCGAGGCGAAAGATATTGTTCGTGTCATCGAGGTGCACAGCGGCCTCAGCGCGCTGGTTGCGGAAAACGCAAAACATCTCGAGAACACAGACGTTCGCGTGTTCGACGCCTTTTGGAGCAGTTCACTCACAGATTCCACTGTCCGCGGCCGCCCTGATATCGAGGTTGTCGATACAGGTGCACGGCTGTCCGTCATCCGCGACGTGTGTGAGGTGACGACGACTCCCATCATTTACGACGGTGACACCGGAGGGAGTATCGACAATATTCCTTTTCTTATCTACGAACTCGAAAGCCACGGCGTGTCGGCGGTCGTCATCGAAGACAAGGTTGGCGCAAAGCGCAATTCCTTGTTAGGCACCAAGGCGAAACAACAGCAGGCATCGATCGAGGTTTTCTGCGAGAAGATCGCGGCCGCAAAGGCAGCTCAAATCGGCCACGACTTCATGTTCTTCGCGCGGATCGAGAGTCTGATCCTTGAGCGAGGAGCCGATGACGCGATGGCACGGGCAGAGGCGTATCTTGCCGCCGGTAGCGACGGCATTATGATTCACAGTTGCAAGACCGAGCCCGACGAAATCTTGGAGTTCACGAGAAAATTCCGAGAGAAGGGTTACATGCAGCCGGTGATCGCGGTGCCCTCGACCTACAACACAGTTAGGGAGGCAGAACTGCAGAAGGCTGGCGTTTCGATTGTGATCTATGCCAATCAGCTTTTGCGTGCCGCATATCCCGCCATGGTAAAAGTCGCGGAAACGATTTTGAGAGACACGAATTCCTACGAGGCGTGCAAGGAGACGATGTCGATTTCCGAGATCCTTGAGTTGATCCCTCCGCGCTGAAAGGCGATCACTCAATGACCCTAGAAAGCGAACACGTCGCGCGCTGCCTTTACAGCGAAGGCATAACAAAGTTGATTGGCGTGCCCGATTCAGTCCTTTCCGGATTCTGTCTAGACGCAGCCGATATTTTTGGTCACGCCAACCACCTCACTGCAGCGAACGAAGGCAACGCCATCGCGATTGCCATTGGACATCACTTGGCCACGAGTGGGCTCGCCGCCGTCTATATGCAGAACTCGGGGCTGGGAAACGCAATCAATCCACTGGTCTCGCTCGCGAGCACAGAAGTGTATTCGATCCCGATGCTGCTCGTGATCGGCTGGCGCGGGATGCCCGGCACGAGCGACGAGCCTCAGCATCGGCTGCAAGGTCGCATTACGGAAGAAATGCTCGATTGCATAGGGATCCCGCATCAGACACTTTGCACCGAACCCGCCAAAGTCGAACAGCAAATGAAATCCCTGGTCGAACTCGCGACGCAGACGAGTGCTCCTGTGGCCCTTCTGATTCCAAAGGGATCCATGACCAGCACTCGCAAACCAGAGCGGTCTATTCAAGCGTCTCGCATGACCCGTGAACTTGCGCTGCAAATCGTACTGCAAAACCTCGACGCCGATACCCGGATCGTATCCACTACCGGTATGTTGTCGCGAGAGCTTTATGAAAACACCCGAGGCTTGGCTGAGAGGCATTGTTTTATGACAGTGGGCGGCATGGGCCACGCCGCCGCGATCGCTTTGGGGCTCGCCCACGACCTACCCAACGAACCCATCGTATGTCTCGATGGCGACGGCGCTGCGCTGATGCATCTTGGGTCGATGGTTTCAATCGGTCAGGAAAACTGCGCCAATCTAATCCACATCCTCTTTAACAACGGCGTCCACGATTCGGTCGGAGGACAAGCGACCGTCGGAGATGAAATCAACTTCGCCAGCATCGCGTTGGAATGTCATTACGCTTCGGCGGTCAAAGTATCGTCGGAATCGAATCTGATCTCGGCGCTCGAACGTGCCCGAAGCAATGCGGGCGTGTCGTTCATCGAAATTCTGGTCAACCCGGGGAACCGAGCCGATATAGGCCGCCCGAAGGAGGCCATGGTCTCCCTCAAATCCCGTATCATGAAGTGTTGAAATGCGCCAAAACATCATACGCCACTACGGTTGTTCGTCTGAACTGGGACCTCTCGTCGGTCAACTGTCCGCCGAACGCGTTTTGGTTTTATTGGGCTCGAGTTCCTCTGCAACCGAAGCCATCGCATCGCTAATTGAGGATTTGTCTGGCCGCTGCAAGATCGAAGTCATTCGCTCGGCGTCGAAACTTCCGGAACTCGAGGAAATCTCAGCGGCCTTGCCGAAGGTTCGGGCATTCTCACCGGAACTAATTGTCGCAATCGGCGGGGGCCGAATACTAGATCTTGCGAAGGCCATCAACGCTTTTGCGGGCGTCGAAGAAGCCAAGCTGGAAGCCTTCTTGTCGGGCAAGGAAAATATCCCCAACGTGCTCTGCCCGATGGTTGCGATCCCGACAACGGCGGGGTCGGGAAGCGAGTCGACGCATTTTGCAGTGGTCTATCGCGGTGCGCAAAAATACTCCCTCGCCTCGCCACTGCTGTTGCCCGAGTACGCTTTCCTCGATGGGCGCCTCATCGCCTCGCTACCGAAGTTCGTGCGCGGATCGTCGGCCTTCGATGCCCTGTCGCAGGCCGTAGAATCCTATTGGGCCAACAGTGCATCGCCGGAAAGCCGTCGCAACGCAGCGGCCTCGCTAACGCGGTTGCGCCGGATCCTCCCAGATAAAATCGAGTCCCGTGACCCGGTTCACCTGCAGGATTCTATCGAGGCCGCGAACTACTCTGGGCAAGCGATCAATGTATCCAAGACGACAGCCGCCCATGCCTACTCGTACGCCTTCACCTACGTAAACGGCATCGCACACGGTCAGGCGGTTGGCTACACGTTGCCTCGCATCTTTGATCTACACGATCGCGCCGAAAACGCAAAAATTATCCATCCTATGGGGCCCGACGGATTCCGCGATATAATCCGCGAACTCAAGGCGCTCCTGGGCATCGATCAGGGGGGAAGCCCTTCTGAGTGGTTTTTCAGCCTGCTCGACGACATCGGATTGAGCCGGGATTTTTCCTCGATCGAATTCGAGAAAGACTATGTC
>JAPYTP010000444.1 GCA_029941885.1 Myxococcota bacterium | reverse complement strand
GCCGACACGGATCCGATTCGCGAACTCAATGCGGGTCTCAAGGTTCTGGAGGAAGAACTGAAGAACGACGACGTCGCGTCCCAACGCGTGCAGCTTCTGGTGATCCGGCTCGGCGACGATGACAATGTCGAGGTCAAGCTGGATTGGACGGACGCGATGGATTTTTCGGCCCCGACGATCAAAGCCAACGGTCGAACTCCACTCGGTTCCGCTGTGCGATTGGCGCTTCAGAAAATCGAGGAGCAGAAGGCGGAATACAAGGTCCACGGAGTCAGCTACAACCGCCCCTGGATCTTCGTGATTACCGACGGAATGCCCACGGATCTGGATTGGGAAGCTGCAGCTGCGGAGTGCCGCCAGGCGGAGGAGGACAACCGGGTCACCATCTTCGCCATTGGAACAAGCGACGCTGACTTCGAAGCACTGGGAAAGTTTTCGGTACGGAAGCCGGTGCGGCTCCAGGGGCTCAAGTTCAAGGAACTCTTCGTGTGGCTTAGTCGCAGCGCCTCTTCGGCATCCATGGAAGCGCCGGATGAGAACCTTCAAATCCAGATGCCTTCAGATGCCGGCTGGGGTGACATCGTTTCATAGTCAGGTGGTCCCGATGGAATGGAAGAGTTGCGGAGCATCGGTCACAGGGTCGTATCACCGAGAAGGTCCCATTCCCTGTCAGGATGCACATGCGATCCGCATCGGCGATGCGGGAGCGCTTGCGCTGGTCGTTGCAGACGGTGCCGGAAGCGCTTCGCGTTCAGCGACCGGCGCCGCAATGCTCTCGCAACGGGTGGCGGACGCGCTCATCGAGTGCTCCGAAGAGCCCGTTGAATCCGTTACCCGGGCAGTAGAACAAGCAGTGGAGACGCTCCGAGCCGATCTCCTTCGCGAAAGCCGGGAATCCGCTGACCCTTCGGCCGAGGGAGATGCGGTAACCCTCCAGGACTACGCCGCCACCCTCGTTGCCTGCTGCATTCGAGCTTCGGGCGGCGTGTTTCTCCACATCGGAGACGGCGCGGCGATCGCCCTGGATATGCAAAACGGCGGGCAGGAGTTGATTTCTCCCCCGGAGAACGGCGAGTACGCGAACGAAACGTTTTTCTTCACGATGGCGTCATGGCGCGAACACATGAGGGTCAGTTCTTTCGGCCCTGAGATGGATAGCGTTCTTCTGATGAGCGATGGCGTGACTCCGTTTGCTTTGGGGACGGATGGATCTCCGTTCATGCCCTTCATAGGCCCCCTTCATTCCCATCTGACGGGCTGGGAACGAGAGGTGGGCGAGAGCCGGATTGCCGCGACCTTGTCTTCGGAGCAGGTCGATCGCATTACCGGCGACGACCGCACCCTCATCTGGGCGACGAGAGTGACGAGCCGTTGAAGATTTTTCTTCGGCCAGCCGCTGGCGGGCGAAGCTCGGTAGACCTTGGTGAGCGAATCGGCGGCGGTGGCGCGGGGGATGTGTACCGAGTCATCGGCCGATCCGGCGAGGTCGTGAAGATCTATCGGACGGACGACATCCGTCGCGCCTACGCGAAGAAGGTCGAAGCCATGTTGGCCACTCCGCCCGTCTTGCCTCCCTTGCGGAGGAAGGGGACGCGACTTCTTCACCAGTTGGCCTGGCCCACCGCGATTGCCGAAGACCGGAACCGAAAATTCCTCGGCTTCGCAATGCCCGAAATCGATTTCGGAGAGGCGGTTTCCCTCGAGCGCATGCTCCAGAAGCGCTCACGAGAAACGAGCGGTCTACCGGCGGCTTATTCGCATCGAATCGTCGCTGCGTTCAATGCAGCTCTGCTGGTCAAACTAATCCACGAGCGCGGTCATCACATCATCGACCTGAAGCCCGCCAACATCCAGGTCTATCGAAAGACGATGGCGCTGGCGTTTGTCGATTGTGACGGATTTAGCATCCAGGGTGCGGACAAGACCCGATACGAAGCTGACCAGTACACACCGGAATACATCGCACCAGAGAATGTCAAACGGCGACCGACCGAACTCGGAGAAGAACAGGATCGCTTCGCATTGGCCGTGATCCTGTTCCGATTGTTCAACAACGGACTGCACCCCTACCAGGGCAGACTGAACGAGACGGCGGGCGGGGAACAACAGCCCACAATTCATCAGGCCGTCGCTGCCGGACTCTACAGCTATGCCCAGGTCGCCCACCCGCGAATCGCGCCAGCGTTCGCAACCGTTCATGAGTTCTTTCCCCCGAAGCTTCGGGAATATTTCGACCGTGCGTTCAGCTCGGCCGAGCACCGTCCCTCCGCCAGTGAATGGGTGGAGTTGTTGCGGATTTATTCCGAACCCAAGCGGCGAGGGCTTCACACGTGCGCAATGAAGCCAGAAGAGCACGGCCACTTCGGGTATGGCTGTGGCTGGTGTGACCTCGACTCGCGGTTGAGCCAACCGATAAAGGTAGGGCGATCAACTCGCCGCTCAGCTCCGGGAGCGCGAAAAGCAGGCGCTGGTCAGACCGCGGTGGCGGCGCCAGTCGTATTGTCCAGTCTTGTTCACGCTCGGGGCAAGAAGTGGGTGTTTGCTGCCTTGATGGGCGCGGTGGTCTCGATGCGATTCGTAGAATCGATCGATCCGGAACTTCGGAGCCCCGGCCCCTTGAGCAATGTCGAGAGGCGGTGTGTGGAGATGGTCCTCGATGTTCGGAAGATGCGACCTCCCGACGCCGTCGAATACTGTTACGGCTACTACGCGGACCAACGAGACCAAGTAACGCATGAACTCGAGAGTCACCTCCAAGGTTTGGGCATTCATGACGTAGCGATCCGACGCAAGCAGAATACGTTGCAGGCAACGGGTCGTATTGGCAGTCATGATAAGAAGGCGAAGCTGCGGGACCTGCTGCTCGGTGACTCCGATAGCCCGTCGGCACTCGTTCGATACATGCGGCTCGGAGACTCGCCCGGCGGGCCGCTGGTCTTCGACGACCAGACCACAATCGGACGTTGAGCCAAAACGCAGCTTGTTTGCCCTATCTGCTCGAAGTTCGCTCGTAAGGGGACGGCGGTCTAGGCATCGCAGATCCAGCGGCTGCGCGCTCCGTCAGAATCCGATTCCGAT
>JAPYTP010000443.1 GCA_029941885.1 Myxococcota bacterium | reverse complement strand
CCGCTCGATGCTGAAGGGAGACCCGATCATGACTGCAACAAACGGCTTGGCTCGCCGCATCTCAACCCTCCTTCTCTCGCTCGCCTCTCTCCTCGGGGTCGCGACGCCCGCGGCCGCCGAGGTCCAGATCGACTACGACCTCAGTGGATCGCGGATCACGGCCTTCGCCGGTCTCGTCGAATTCACACCGCAGCTCCCCGGCACGAACGGCGCGGGCGCGGCCCTGGCGCGAATCACCCTCCCGGGCACGGTCGAGGAGCCTGTGGACGGACCCGCGCGGCTCGAGGACTTCGCGCTAGCCGACCTCGCCATCGACGAGAACCTCTTCGATGTGGTCTCGATCCAGGGCAGCGCCAGCGCGATCCAGCTGGGCGGGGCGCTCGGCACGCTGTCGGGCGGAAACCAGATGCTCGTCTCGCCCGTCCAGCCCTTCGCCGTCGCCACCGAGGGCGATGTGGTCTGCACGCCGGCGGCCTACTGCGACGCGATCGGCACCTTCCCGATCGATCTCGCCGGGTTTCAAAGCCTCTCGCCGATCAGCTTCGAGCTCCGGAATCTCGACGTCCCGGGTCGCTCGACGGTGTCGGGCCAGATCGAGCTCGAGATCGAAGGTCAGCGAGCGACCGTCGATCTCATCGGATTCGAAACGGCCCGTCGGAATGTACCGGAACCCGCCACCGTGCTGCAGCTTGCCGCGGGCATCCTCGCGCTCGGCGGGATCGGGCGGGCTCGCGCGCGCCGCAGAGCGCCGCGTCGACGACGAACGACCGGGCACCGATCCCGGTGCGCACTCGCAATCCTGTCGCTTGCCCTCCCGATCCTCCTCACGGGATGCGAGATCAAGGTTCACACGATTCCGATCCACGTGATTGCTCTCTCGGACGACGACGGCGGTCGCGCCAATCAGGTGACTCAGGCGCAGATCGCGAACCACGTCGCCCTTTCGAACACGATCTACCAGCCGGCCGGCATCCAGTTCAGCTTCGACCCCACCACGGACTGGGAGACGCGAAACGATACCGCGCTCAACAGCATGCAGAATGGAGGATCGAACTGGTGGGTGCTCCCCAACTCCGTGGCGGTACGCTATCCCGGGAAGATTGTCATCTTTCTCCGCTTCGGTCCCGACACGTCGATGAACCCGAGCGCGGCCGGCAACGGCTTCGCCTATCCACCCAATACGGGACAGACCGTTCCCTCGTCCGTCTCGCTTCCCACGGACAACGTCGACTTCGTCGCGCTGCCCAATCGGATGAACTCGCTCTGGCCCAATAATCAGGGCTTCATGGGCCACGAAATCGGCCACTACCTCGGGCTCTTCCACACGCAGCCCACTTGGGGACGCGACATCCCGACGATCCAGGGACTACTCGACACACAAGGACTCGCCGGCCTCGACGGCGACGGCCTGGCCGACACCGCGCCCGACGCCGCGGATGCGCATTGGTTGGCGAATAATCCCTGGACCAATCGCTGCCAGGGAACGGCCGGCTACACCTCACCGAGCGCCGGTGGCGACGTCGTCATCACGCCCGATCGCGGCAACGTGATGGGCTATTTCTGGTGTCAGCCGCTCAATCTCTCGGGTCAGCAGATCCTGATCCTGCGCAAGACGCTGCGCCATGATCTCCGACGCCACCTGATCGAGCCGGTGTGTTCCCCGGACCACCACCGTCTGCCCGCCGAAGACTTCCAGCGCTGCGTCGACTACTGGCGGCCGAAGGGTTGGTGGCCCGTCAGCGTGAGCGCCACCCAGAATCCCGGCGGCGGGATCGCGGGTTCGGGTCCCGTCTACATGACCAGCTCGATCCAGCCGGTCGCGCCGCGTTGGGTCCGCCACCTGGCCACGAGCAGCGGCTTCGAGTCCGCCTTCGACGATGCCCTCGCCGACGGCTTCCGCCCCGAGCAGGTGCAGGGCGTCCAGGTCAACGGTCAGACCCGCTACAACGGGGTCTGGAACCCGATCGACGGCCAGTTCGAGAGCTACAGCTCGATGACCGCCTCCTTCTTCGCATCCAAGTGGGCGGAGCTGGAAGAACTCGGCTGGCAGCTCGTGGACTTCAACGTCCACGATCACGGCAGCGGCTTCCGAATAGCGGCCACCTGGGTGAATCGACCGCACTCGGGCCACATCGCCCACTACGACATGAACGCCGAAGTCTACGACCAGCTGTTTGACGACTACGCCACGTTCGGCTGGGAGCTCATGCGCTTCTCGACCTACCGCGACGACTTTGGACAGAAGCGCTATGCGGCGCTCTGGCACCCGGCAGAGGGTCCCTACGTCCACCATCCGTGGCAGACACCGGCAGAACATCAGGCCAACTACGACACCCTCTACGTGCAGGGCTACCGCCTGCGGCAGCTGCACGACTACGATGGGCTGATCTCGGCGATCTGGTACTGGCCCTCGACCGGCTTGCAGACTCACCGAGTGGGCCGTATCGGCACCTCGAGTGCCGTCACCAGCCCCCGCACGCCACAGGCCGCCGACGGCGCATCCGTGGGCCAATCGACGACAGGCTCGTCGGCGGGCACCGTTGGTAGCAGCGGCGGCTTGATCGGGCTCCTTTCTTCTTTGCATTAGAGGCCCGCTCGAGGTGAACCCGCCGTGCATGGGAAAACGAACCAAGTGAGCTTGTTGCGCTGTCCCCGTGAACTCCAGTCGATTGTCAGACATTGCGAAGACGCATGTGCTTCTTGAAGACCAACAAGAACATGAAAATTCGACATCTTCTCACGGTCCTCATCCCGCTGGCGGGTGTGTTCGCCTGGTTTGTCCTGCAGCAGTTCCTTGGAGTCCCGGCGATTCGACATGTCGTACTGATCAGCCTGGATACTACCCGGGCTGACTATCTGAGCTGCTACGGCTATCCCAAATCGACGACTCCGAATATCAACGTATGCTGAGGATGGCGACCTCACGGCGTCGCTCGCCTGGGCCTCGAGCCTCTAGGCCGGGCACGGCTTGCCCTGTGCGTTCTCGGTCTCGCATCTCGCGGAGGGTCGGTCGCCCGTCATCGGTCGGCGGGCGACCAGGGAATCATGCCAATCGTCGCCTGAACAGATCGAACACCCGGTCCCA
>JAPYTP010000442.1 GCA_029941885.1 Myxococcota bacterium | reverse complement strand
CCCGATCGATCCCTGACTGACTCCGGTTCCGCTCATCCCACCATTGTCGGCCAGGGAACCGCCAGCCCCGCCGTCGCAGGAGAGCACGAGGCAACACGCGAAGGCGACGACCAAAGCATGCAACCGCCGACTCAGTCGGATCGATCGAGATGCGAGCGAGCTCGCCACGCCTGCAATCGTTTCAGGATTCCACATCATGCTCTTCCTCGTAGTAGTAGAGGCCGACCATCGCGCGATGGCGACGGGCGGATGCTCCGTCGTCCGCTTCCTGGACGTCGCGATCGTGGCCGGCCATGTCGTCGTTCAGCTCCTCGAGAAGGCGCTGGCCCTTCTCACTCAGGAGCGCCCGAAGGGCGGGGAGATAGGCGGCCGGAAGATTGTCGTAGGCCACCTTGCGTTGAAAGAAGGGTTCTTGCGAATCGGGATCGAGGTTGTGCTCGATCGCCGCGACGAGATCTGCCACGTCGGTCCCGAGTATCTGGAGTTTTTCGGCCTCATCCCGGCTCGGGATGTACGCGCGTTCGACCAATCGAATGCGCCCGTCTTCCGATCGGTCGACGGCGCCGACGCGTAGCAGTTCGTCCAGCACGGCACGCGGCGTGACATCCCCGCCATGGGCGACGACCAGGTCGCTAAAGCTCGGACTCCCCTCGGCTCCGTCCTCGGCATAGAACGGTAGCGAGCCGGGTTCTCCACGACGGTCGTGATAGACCGAATCCGTGACCCAGGCCGAAACGACGCGTGCGGCTCGATTGATGTGTCGCCGGACGGTCGCTTCCTCGACGATCGGTTCGGACTGCATGAGGCGACTGGCCTCCTTACGCGTCAATCCGGTCAATACGGCGACGCGGGAGATCGAGAGTCTTCGGTCGGGGACCGCGAAATCCTTCTGTGCAGCTTCGATATAGGCCCGCTTGACGAGTTCCGAGAAGCGCCCGAAGGCCATGCCTCGCTTCAAGACCAGGCGCACGACGGGCCGGAGAAGTACAACGATGGCTCTGTCGAGCTTGTCCGCATTGGATTCCGTCACGTCGAGTCGAACCTTCGCAAGCGTCTCAGGGTCGGTTGAAGAAAAGGATGTTCCGGGTGGGAAGCGGCGTTTCCCACCCGGAACATGGGTCTCTATTTAGCTCACCGCAAAAGAACCCCCCTCCCGCAGCCACCGCTTCAGTTGTCGCTCCCATCAAGATCATCGTCATCATCATCGTCGTCTTCGTCGTCGCCCCGATCATCGTCGTCATCGTCGAGATCCGGGTCTTCGATCTCGACTTCCGATGCGAAGTCGAGATCCGTCTCGTCGCCGTCCGCGTCATCCTTGACTGCAACGATCCGACCCGATTCGACTAGCGAGAAGAACTCGTCGCTCGAGAGCAGGCCGCCGTTCGCGTCGCGAAAGACCGTCGCCGCGCGAGTCCGGACCAGCACACCGCGGATCGTAAACGATTCCTCATCGCGATCGATCATGTCGACGGGTCCTCGAAGGAGTAGATCGTCCGGGTTTCTGAGTTCGAGGCGCGTCGCCATCACCGTACCGTCGGATCGCGCGATGCCGCGCACCTCGACGAAGTCGCCGGCAAGAAGATCTTCGAGCCCGAATCCGTCGACACCGTCTCGTTGATCCCGAACGCGGGTGAGACCATCGACGTGGATCGGAATCCCCAGGAGCAGAAGCTCCCCGAGGCCCGCATAGACATCGGCGTCACTCGCGACTTCAGCGTGGACGCGAACCCGATTCGATCGGATCTTGAGCTTATCGGCGATCAGGACACCGGCCCCGTCGATACGCCCTTCGACTTCGACCCGCACACCGTTGCGCAGCAGATCCGGATCGTCCGGAATGAAGACCGCGCCGCTGGCATCGACGGGTCGGTCAGCCACTTCGAAATTCGCGTCCGACACGAAATCGGAGACGATGCCCTGGAACTCGACCTCGTCGAAGCGATCGTCCTGGCCCCGGCCCCGCGGCGATTCGATCTCCGACGCCTGAATCGCATCGTTCGCGAGTAGGATGCCCTCCACGCGAACACGAAGGCCATCGCGGAGTCCGCCCGCGCCAAAATCATCCATCAGAGTCGATTCGTCGAAGACGATTTCGCTGGTTCCCAGAACGAAGCTCCCCCCAGCGAGTCCTTCGACGATGCCCGTGGCCTTGACTTCAGTGATCCCGACAACAGCGATCGCGCGCAGGCGCAGATGACTGGCCTCGAGATCGCCCTCGACATTCGTCAGCCCGCTCAGCTCGACGACCTGCCCGGTTGCGAGCGCATCGAGCGTCGTGTCGTCGAACTGCGTATCGGCTCGAGAAACGAGCGCGCGCAGGCCGAATATCGTGAGTGCACGGGTATCGGGGCTCAGGTCTTCGATCTCGTGAATCGGTCCGCGCAGGATGGATTCGAAGATGACGCGATCTGCGGTCGCCGACCCATCGGCCGATCGACTTCCTTCGATTCGCACGACCATGCCCACACTCAGGTCTTGCTGTGCGACCGACCGCCCTTCGACTTCGAACTCAGCCGAATCCGTGTTCCAGCGAACGCCGTTCATGATCACGCTGCCAAAACCCGCGATCGGTCCTTCCGAAGAAGCAGAGGAGACCGTCGAAGAGTCCCCGCTCCCGCCGCCTCCACAACCCAACATGAGCGCAGCGGCCCATGCCATCACCAGACTCAGAACCCTCTGTCGTGTACATTCGCGCATCGTCTTCTCCTCGATTCCCTACTTCACTCGCCGGACCACCCTCGGATCCGTTGATGTCGTTATCGGTCGATTTAATCATATTTGGGAATAAAATCCCAAATTATTTTCTCTAGGGCGCCTGATTCGCTCTAGAAGCCATTTTCCATGGATCGGAACGACCGAGCGGCGCGGAATCGGTCGATCCTTGCAGGCGTGGAGATCGGGATGATCGGCGTTGGGCTTGCGCGACGTGGGGAGGTCGGGCGTGGAGGTCCGGAAGGCTCAGGCTCAGGCGCGAGCGGCTCTATCTGGCGCTCGTGATCGCACGGTCAGACGAGTGAGGAAAGTCGGGCGTCGCCAGTGGAAGAAGGAATCGGGATACCACCAGCAGGCTCGCGTGGAGAACACCTTCTTCAG
>JAPYTP010000441.1 GCA_029941885.1 Myxococcota bacterium | reverse complement strand
TGCGGACTGGCACCCAATGGTTTCGTCGGTCCGAGACTCGATTCCCGAAATCCCCGTCGCGAATCCCCACTCTAGCGGGCACTATAGGACTTGGATCAATTCGATCATCGCACGGATATACGCCGAGCAGGTCGAGAGCTATCCGCGGGCAGTTAGGAGGCCAGCCACGTAGAAGGGAATCAGCCTATCAAGGAGAAGTCGTGTCCAAATTCTTACGGTGCCGCCCGTCTTGGGCTTCAAGCGAAGTTGGAAGAAGCTCGGCTTTCGCGATCGATTCCGCGATCAGCGCATAGCCGCGGGCAACGGGGTGACTGTCTGCCGATCGCATATAGAGACGAACCCGCTTTGCTTCGTCACGCATGTCTTCGAGAGGATCAACAAAGGGAATCCCTTGATTTCCAAGATAGTCGATCATTTTCTCTCGATAGGTAGCTTCTGCAGCGATAAGTCTTTGGAGGACTCTTTCACATTCCGTGCTGACGGTCTTCCGATACCCGACCAGAACCGATTCCTTAGTGGGGATCAGCACTATGACCAGTTCAATGCCTTGCTTCCGAGTCACTTCGGCAATCCGTCGAATGAAAAATTCCGCCAGCCCAATGCCTTCGCGGACTACGACCGAGTCGGGATTCAAAGCGTGAAAGCGCGCCTCTGCCTGGATCAGCGAAGGAAATGGTTCGTCCGTCCTTACCGTGCATCCGTGGCCGCTGAATTCGTCACGCTGGTCCCCTAAGGCGTTGATCATTTGTCCAATCACACCCGCCTCAAGGGATGTCCAGATCATGCTTCTTTGACGCATGAAATCTCGCACTACGACGAGCGGATGCCTGGGGGACGAGATCGCGCTCCACGGATTCGCCGCAGGGTCGAAGGGACCCATTGAAGCGGTCCGAAGAGCCTCCCATTCGGAAGAATCGCGTACGGTTGTATAGGCGTCGTGAAAGTCATTGCCCAAGTACAGGCCGACTATAACGGTCTGGGGCTTTAGGGAGAGGCCCCGCGTCTCGAGTAAATACAGATAATGGGCTGGGCCGTAGGCCCAGACTCCGAAGTTGTAGACGGAGCGCCCTTTTATTCTCCCGTACTGGCTCGGCCAATTTTCCTGGACCGGGACAGCCACGCCTGCTCCACCCCATGTCATGGAGTCGCCCAAGGTAATGATGTCCACCGAGTCAGGAATTCGCTTGTTTCGGAATCCCCAATCGTCGTGGCCCCCCGAACCCGGGACAACTCTAAATCTCAAAACTGGATCGGGGGTCGTTTCGGACCAAAGCAGATCCGATGGTTCGAGGAGGATCTGCATCCCAACTTCGAAGATCAAAAACGTGAACAACATCGAAAAAACAGCGAGCAGTCCGGTGGCGACGATCTTCATTCCCCCTCCCATTCCCTTCACCTTCCCGTTCCCATTCCCGTTCCCCTATAGCGGGACTCTGGAGGGCCACCCGGGTTGAGTCGCGTGGATAGCAGATCAGTCAGCGGAAGGGCAGAAGACCACTCTGAAATTTGCAAGGATGGCGCGGCGAGGAGTGGATCGAATCCTCGTGTCCAAGCGGTATAAAAGTTCTCCCGGAACTGGGAAATTCACTCTGTCGAACCCGAATTCCTTGCGCCCGGAGTCCTAAGAATCGCCCGGAGGGTCGCACTCGAAACTGGACCGCTTGTCAGACCGGCCCTGAACTCGACGGACGCAACCCCCGAATTTTCGAGCGAGCTGTCGATGCCCGGCCATTTGAATGCGCGGGAACCTGCGATGGAGAAACGGAACAGTCCTATCAGCACACCTTGATGCCGGACACCTTCAAGCCCGACGATGTGGGTGGCCCTCGTCCGCGCATCACCCTCTCGGCCACGGGCCCATTGATGACCAAGGTACCCACGAAAGACTCTCCGGCGGGCGAAGAGGGGGTTTCCCATTTTTTTGATTGCGAGAACGTCCGCTTCATCGGTATTACGAGCGACCAGGAGTCGGGCACGAGTTCCCGAGTCAGCCTCCAGGGTCTTGCCTGGCTCGCTTCTACTTGAATGGCGAGCCGCTCGGAGACCCCGTCTCCTTCGCAACTCTGCCCACCAGCGGAGGACGCGGGATGCTCTATCTCGGCTCGGACACCGCAGATCTTCTCGGCTATGGCTACGAGGTATCGGGTGCCCTGGACGAGGTGTGCATCTACGATGAGGTTCTTGGCACCGACTCGATCACTGCTCTCTTCGCCCTGGATGACTGCGCGAGCCACGGAAGCAGCGCGCCAGTGTCTCTGGTGCCGATGTTCGCCCATGAACCTGCAGGCTTCATGGGGTTGCTTCTCGTTATGCTCGGCGTAGGAGTTTATGGGCTGCGGCTGCAACGAGCGAGCGCCGACTGACTCGGGTGAGTCGGCTGTTGTTTCCGGAGCAGGGAAGGGGAGCGATGGATTCCTCCCGGCGGGGTGCGCGCCTGACCTAATTTTAGTAAGCCCGGTCGCTTAAGGATCCCGTTTTGCAGCCAATGCCTTCTGTTTGCCCTTTCTAGCCGTGTCACCACACGTGGCCGACCGGTAGGATGGGCCTTGGAATTTCCGCTCCGTTTCGGGAGCGAGCCTCGGCGAGCAAGTCGACTTAATTGGAATCGCCAACGCTCCGGTCACGATCGGCGCCGGGTACGACGGGGGCGCTGATCGGTTCTCACTCTCGCTTACCGATACCGACAACAACCTGATCCGGGCGTTCGGACCCGACGACGCGCAGCTCGCCGACTGCGCACCACGACGTCCGCAGGGCCCTGTTTTCCATCCACGATCATGGGGGAGCCGCCGACGGCAGTACTTGAAGTTTCTAGCTGGCGCTTCCACGGCGATCATCCGTCTAAATGACCCGATTGTGCCGACATGGAGCCCGTCAGCTTCGACTATCGGGTCACTCCAGAAGGAGCTGTTGCCAGCGTCCAGGGAAAGCGAATAGTTTTTGACACTGTGTAGAAAGTCTGGGTGTGCGGGGCTCGGCGAGTTCGCGATCGGACCACTCGAGCGCTCGGTGGAGGCCTATGTCTGGGGAGGCGACCGATGAAAGAGGTTAAAACTTCCTTAATGCCCAGAGCGCCTTCTGATAGACCGACTGATAGAGAAA
>JAPYTP010000440.1 GCA_029941885.1 Myxococcota bacterium | reverse complement strand
CAATCCATCTTTCAGCGAACCCGTTCTGCCATGGCGATCGAAAAGCAGTGCGTATTTGCATGAGTCCAAGCCCATCGACCCGATTGCGAAATTTCATCCCGTAGATCTTGTCATTGTCGCGAATCAGAAAACGACCGGGCAGATCGAACGCACAGGCTTCTACTACCTGTTGAGCCGTCCACTCCGCAGTTGGATGTCGGGTCACGTTGAAATGAAGGACTCGCCGCCGGTCGAGGCTCAGGACGAAGAACACGTAGAGAATGCCGAACGTAGCCGTAGGCACGACGGCGAAATCGACTGCAAGAATCTCGTGCAAGTGATTTCTCAGAAACGTTGCCCATCGCTGTCGGGAGCCGGCTGGCGTGGGGCGCTCGGGCATATAGCGTGAAACGGTGATCTCCGATATCTCGATGCCCAGTTTGAGCAGCTCACCGTGAATTCGGGGAGCCCCCCAGACGACATTCATCTCTGCCATCTGGATGATCAGCCTTCGAACTTCGATGGGGATTCGAGGTCGTCCGAGACCACGCTTCCGACTCTTCCACCGCCAGAAGAGTTTGAAGCCCTTTCGATGCCAGGCCAAAACTGTGGCTAGCTTCACCACCGCCAGACTTTCTCTCCAGCCACTCCAGAGGCGAGATAGCAGGACCCAGAAAACACGGTCGACGGGTCGAAGCTTGGGCCGCGGCCCCCGATGTATCAAGCACGAGAGTTGGTGGCGCAGCGCAACGTTCTCGGCGACGAGACCGGCACGGTCCTTGAAAACAGCAGCTGCAATGGAGAGAACTGCGGAGAGCTTGAAGGGCATCCGGCGACAATCGCCTCAGTCCGAATGCGCAGGAAAAGTCAGCAAAATCAACTTCGTATCGAATAATGACGAGGCACAACGATGCTCGTCATACCTGGGCGACGCTGGCGCTCGATGCGGGGAAGAATCTCCGCTGGTTGTCAGACCAGATCGGACACGCGGATCCCGCGTTCACACTTCGCGTGTATGCGCACGCGCTTCGAGAGGAAGAAACCGACCTCTCGTTCGCCGACTTCGATGGCCCGGGACGGCCCAATACGGCCCAATTCGCTGAAAACGAATTCGGAGAATCGTCTAACTTCTTGAAATCACTGGCACGCCGGGAGGGATTCGCGATCCGGCTTCGCCGGATTGCGCAGCCAAGCGAAGCTTGGCCGCAACCCCCATAGCTCGCTGCGCTCACACTCGTCGCCTTCGGCGACTCCCCCTCAGGTTCGAAGCCTGATGCCCTACCAGGCGACCACCGCGTCGCCCGGTCCTCCGTCTACTCGATATATCCGAGGCTCCTCAGCATCTCGAGCTCTGCGGGCGAGCTGTCCTCACTGACGGCGTCGGCGAGCATCCTCTCGATGAGGGCGTCGCTCGGGTACCGCTTCTTGCCCAGGTCGAGCACCTGGATGGCGTCTGGGCCCTGCTCGGCGGTTTGAAGCTGTTGCGCCGTGGTCGAGTAGTCGGTCGAGGTGAGTTGCTTGGGGTAGAGACCGGCCAACTTCTCCAGCTGTTGCTTGGCGCGGTCGCCGTTGCCGCCCCGGGCGCACGCCTCCAGCTTGATGAGCTCGAGGCCCCAGGCGTCGGCCTTGCTCGGGCTTGCCTGCAGGCCGGCTTCGGCGGTGGCAATGGCGTCGGCGTAGGAGGCACTCGCGAGACTGGTGCGCGCTTCCAGTAGTTGGTCGTGACTGCTCTTCTCACAGGCGCAGAGGACCGTGATAAGTGCCACCAATACGAGCCATTTTGCGGTTCGAGGCCGCGGGTGGGGGCGCCGAGGGGACGCTCGATAGGTCGAGAGCATTCGGTCCGATCTCCTGATTTCTGCCCACTGTTAAGGGGTCGTCGCGGCACACACCGACTGGCCGCGTAGGGTACTGTAACGGTCCGGCCTGTGGCCGATGAGACAGAAAGCCATAGCAATCAGAGGGTCTTACGGCAGGCCCTCGGTCCCGGTCAGCCCCGCTGTAGCTGATTGACCCCGAACCGGGCATTTACTCCCGACCCGCCCCTCCGGAGCACCCAACGAGCCCATGAGAATCTTCAAGAGCTGGCTGGTCATCGCGACCATCGTCGTCTTCCTTATCGGCGGCGCTGGGACGGCTCAGGCGTACATCGGACCCGGGGCCGGCTTCGCGCTGGGCGGCTCCATGTTGATCCTCCTGGCCACCTTTCTATTGGCCTTCGCGATCATCCTGACCTGGCCCTTTCGCCTGCTCTACAACCTCATCCGGGTCGGCAATCCGTACAAGCACGCGATGGTCAAGAAAGTGGTGATCCTCGGCCTCGACGGAATGGATCCGGGCCTGGCCACCAAGTACATGCGCGAAGGGCGCATGCCGAACTTCCAGAAGCTCGCCGACCGCGGCGTGTTCCGGAAGCTCGACACCAGCAACCCGTCCATGTCCCCGGTCGCCTGGTCGACCTTCGCCACCGGCGTCGACGCCAGCCGCCACTGCATCTACGACTTCCTCACGCGCGACCCCTGCACCTACGGGCCCATGCTCAGCTCCACCGAGCTCAGCGAGGTCCGGAAGGTAGTCAACATCGGGCGCTACGTGATTCCTCTCGGGGGCAGCTCGTCCAAGATGAAGCTGCTCCAGAAGAGCCAGCACTTCTGGAAGCTCCTCGGCGAGAAGAACATCTTCTCCATCATTCAGCGCGTTCCCATCACTTTCCCGCCTGTGCCCTTTAAGAATGGAATGCTGCTGTCGGGGATGTGCGTGCCGGACCTGCGGGGGAGCCAGGGTACTTTCTCCTTCTTCAGCTCCGATACGGATGGCGGCGAGGTGAAGTTCATCGGTGGCGAGCAGACGGTTCTTCGCCCGAAGGGCAACGTGATTCGCTCACGGATCGTCGGCCCCGACGATCCGAAGGGCGGACGCATGACGCTGCCCTTCACGCTCACGATCGCCGAGGACGGCGCCTCCGCGCACCTCGAGATCGACGGCGGCGAGTCGCTCACACTCGCATTGAACGAGTACTCGGATTGGGTGGAGCTCGGTTTCAAGGCCGGCATCGGGGCGACGGCGGCGGGAATCGCGAAGTTCTATCTCATCTCGACGGCGCCTCACGTCAACCTTTACATGACGC
>JAPYTP010000439.1 GCA_029941885.1 Myxococcota bacterium | reverse complement strand
CAGCCCCCGAACCTCGTCTTCGGACGCGGCGCCAAGAGCTGTCCCGGCAGCCATCTCGCCAAGAAGAACATGGCAGTGGCGATCGAAGTCCTGACGCGCAGGATCCCCGACCTCGAGCTGGTCGATCCGGACGCGTCCGTTCCGAAGCGAACGGTGCTGCGCTGCCCCGACGCGCTTCGTGTACGCCGGTTGGGCTGAGCGGAAGAAGGAAAACCGTCGCCGAGAGGATCGAGCCAGAGCACTCAGGCGTCGGCGTCGCCACTGTAGATGTCGAAAGCGATCACGAGCCCGCGCTCCGAGAGCGCTTGCGCGATCCGCGGGGAGAGCTCGAAACCCTCGTTGTATTGATCGAGGAACATGCCGCAATGGATCGAAGCCGAGAAGCGGTCCGTCAGCCTCGACCACTCATCCACGTCGTTGCTGAGGGACCCGAGGAGCGCCTCGACGTGCTCCTCGAGTTCAGCTTTCTCGGAGAGTGCGCTATCGAGGATCCAGGCACCGGTCGGCTCGACCGCGTCGCTGTTGCCCGGAACCTTGTCGCCCGTACGGTGCTCACGCGTCGGCGGTCGCCCCAGCAGCGCCGAGACTTCTTCCGGTTCGAGACTGTCACCGAATACGCGAAGAGATGCCCGCACCCTTGCGATCGCTGCCATTTCCGTGCTCCCTCCGAGCAGGGTGGAAATCGTCCATCTGCTCGACCTCCAATCGTATCACAGGCTCGCAGCGACCTTTGGATCGCTCACCGCTCTACTTCGATACGCAACTCGAATAGCAGGAAGCCCCGATCTCGAGTGTGCCAGCCCCCGCAAGACATTCGAGCAAACATTTGTCGAGTTTCGAAAGCGATTTGCATCGATGCCCCTGCCATTCGTCGAAATCATATCCCGATACCTTGTGACGTGTGTCGACGACGTATCCACAGAGGAACATCTTCTCGCCGATCGTGAAATCGTTGTGCTCTCGATGAGGCTGTTCGACCATGTGCGCCACACGCGACCCAAGCCACAAGACGACGAATACGAGAAACAAGGCGAAACAGAATGCACCGATCAGTCGCATCTATGACCTAACATCCCTGAATGTCAAAACTTTGCGACAACAGGACGCTCCCGTCATCACGACGTCGAATCAGGAATTCAAATCGACCCGAGACCATCTCGTCGGGATGCTCGAAGCGCCAGAGTGCTCTGCCTGTCAGCGACGACTGGCGCCAAGCGAGGCTCGGATTCGGCCGACGCGCCTCACTCTCCGTACCCCAGAGTCGACTTTCCGGAACGGCAAGATCGGGGTGCGTCCAACGAAATTCGATGGGAAGGACACCGTATTCACCATTCGCAACATCGATCCGATAGTCGACGCCGAAGAGTCGTCCCTGTTCGCAGGGAATCGTCGCGTCCTTCGCTATGAGGATCGGCAGGCCCCCCCGAATCTCGAATTCACCATAGGCGACCACGCTCGCAGAGATGGCTTCGGGATCGACCTCGGACTGACAGCCGAGCGCGCTCGCGACGACGAAGATGGCAAGCATGACGCGGACGCGATCAGCCTCTCCTCGTCTCCGCTCGAATCCTCTTTCCCTCACCCTCGCCTCCTTCTCCCACGATCACAGTGCACGCTCGAACCACACCACATCCCAATAGCGTCCGAACTTGAATCCGACCTCGCTATAGGTCGCGATCTTCTTGAATCCGAAGCGCTGATGAAGGGCCACCGACGCTTCGTTCGGAATCGCAACGCCGCCATAGGCACGATCGACCGTCTCGTCCTCCTCGAGCTCCCCGAGAAGATGCGCGTAGAGTGCGCTGCCAAGGCCTGTTGAGCCACTCTCCTCCGCCAGATACACCGAGGTCTCGACCGATCTGCGATAGGCGGCTCTCTCCCGAAAGGCGCGGCTCGAGGCATAGCCCTCGATCCCCCGAGCGGTCTCGACAACGAAGAGCCGGTGGGGCCCCTTTTCGGAAAAGGCGTCGAACCACTCGCGTCGCTGCTCGATCGTCAGGACTTCGGAGTCGAAGGTAACGTGTGAGTGCTCGAGATAGTGGTTGTAGATCTCGAGTAGGCACGGGAGATCGTCTTTTTTTCCGTGTCGAATCAGCATCATCGGCGTACCCCGTTGCGGTCGATTCCCATCCGCTCGAAGCCTTCTAGATTTCCTGTGACGACGAGTCTAGAACTTCTCTCCGCCGCGCTCACGGTGAGGGTCCGGAAAGTCGCGGTAGAGCGCGAACTGAACATCGCGTGCGTATCGATTGACGGCGAAGTGGAGTGCCTCGATCGGACCCTCGCGCTTCGACACGGCTTCGAAAGCACGATCGAGCTGGGCCAGGTCTTCGACTTCGATCACGATATGGAACTCACCGAGCCCAGGCGGGCCGAGGCCGAGCTTGCGGCGGGTCATCCGATGGCCCGCGATGCGACCCTCTTCACATAGCCGGTCGAGGTAGGCGTCCACCGAGTCCGAAAACTCGACGTCTCGGATCTCCGGTCGGAGATTGCACCAGATATGATAGAGATCCATGAAAATCGGACTCCCGGGGCGCTCACGCGGAGAGAGGGCGAACCGCCGTTAGACGGGCAGATGCTCGCGCGTGAAGATCGCCTCGAGCTCAACGCCTCGCTTGGAGAAGGCTTCGAGGGCGCCCTCGCCCCGATCGACCAGACAGATCACGCGTGCGACCTTTCCGCCCGCCTCCTCGACGAGATCGAGGGCATCGAGGGTCGATCCGCCGGTGGTCGTCGTGTCCTCGAGGAGCGCCACCGCTTGGCCCGCCTCGAAGGCCCCCTCGACCTGCTTGCCCATTCCGTATTTCTTCTTTTCCTTGCGAACGAAGAAACCCAGCAGCGAGTCCGTCGCCGGATCCGCAGCGGCCGCGCTCAGCACGGCGGTGACCAGCGGAACGGCCCCGACCGCCATGCCGCCCACGGCTTCCACCTGTCGCCCCGTCTGCAGCAGATCCAGAATCAGCCGCCCGGCCAGAGACACGCCCTTCGGCCGCATCAAGGTCTGCCGCAGGTCGAGATAGAAATTGCTCTTCTTGCCGCTCGCGAGAGTGACTTCCTTGCGCTCGAAGGAAACGTCGAGAATCAGGTTGAGCAAGGCTTGGCG
>JAPYTP010000438.1 GCA_029941885.1 Myxococcota bacterium | reverse complement strand
GGGCACACCCTGGGCAGCCCTGAGCATGGAGTCCAGGTAGGCCCAAACCATTTGTCTAACTCATTGGATTAACAGAAAAATATGGTGACCCGGGCGCGATTCGAACGCGCGACCCCTAGCTTCGGAGGCTAGTGCTCTATCCAGCTGAGCTACCGGGCCACGATCGGAGGAGAACCCTCCGAACTGGCTGAGTGATGCACGCGATGCCTCGAAGAGCATCTCCCGTGACATCCACCCTGCATCGCGCCCTCGCGCGATTCATCCAATCAGCACATCAGACCAGAGACGATCCGAACTCCCGATCCACCCCGACGAACGTGCGCGAAAAATAATGGTGGGGCGTAGTGGATTCGAACCACCGACCTCCGCGGTGTGAACACGGCGCTCTAACCAACTGAGCTAACGCCCCATGAGGCCGATTTCGGCCCCGAGAAGCCACAGGTTTTAGCGCGTCCGAAGGCGACCTGCCGCCCACGCACACCCTCGCCCGAGCCGCCCTCCTCCAACCGACCCTATTCCGCGCCGACCTCAGACGGGGTCGCAGACCGGGTGGCCTGCCGCTTCCCGGCCGCCCGAACGAAGGCCTCGAAGAGCGGATGCGGGTCGAAGGGCTTCGACTTGAACTCGGGATGGAATTGCGACGCCACGAAGAAGGGATGCTCGGGCAGCTCGATCACCTCGGCGAGGCGACCGTCGGGGCTCCATCCGGAGAAGATCATCCCCTTGGCTTCGAAGCGGTCGCGATAGTCGGGATTGAACTCCCAGCGGTGACGATGTCGCTCGCTGATCTCCGTCGCGCCGTAGGCTTCCGCAACCTTGGAACCAGGGGTGAGGACACTCGGATAGGCGCCCAGCCGCATCGTGCCGCCCATATCCTCGACCTCTTGCTGTTCCGGCAAGAGGTCGATGACCGGATGAGGCGTCTCCGGGTTCATTTCCGAAGAATTTGCGCCTTCGAGGCCGACGACGTTGCGCGCGAATTCGATACAGGCGATCTGCATCCCGAGACAGATTCCCAGGAAGGGGATGTCGTTCTCGCGTGCGAACCGGACCGCGCGGATCTTGCCCTCGACGCCACGGGAGCCGAAGCCGTGCGGAACGAGAATCCCATCGAGAGCCTCGAGGATGCTCGTGTTCTCGAGCTTCTCGGAGTCGAAGTACTGGATCTTCACTGCTCCCGCACAGGCAAACCCGCCGTGATAGAGCGCCTCATTCAGACTCTTGTAGCTCTCGGTCAGATCGACGTATTTGCCGACCATGCCGACCGTGATCTGGCGCTCCGGATTGCGCTGGACGTTGTAGAGACGCTCCCAGTGGCGCAGATCCGGGCGACCCGTCCACATGTTCAGGATCTGGGCGATCTTCTCGTCGAGGTTCTCCTTGGCGAAGGCGAGCGGGACCTCGTAGATCGAGTCGACGTCCTTGGCGGTGATCACGGCGTCCTCGTCGACGTTGCAGAAGAGCGCGATCTTGCTCTTGATCGACTTCGAGAGGAACCGGTCCGTGCGGCAGAGGATGATGTCGGGGGCGAGACCGACCGACTGCAATTCCTTGACCGAATGCTGGACCGGCTTCGTCTTGACCTCTCCCGCGGTCGCCTGGTAGATCACGGGCGCGACGTGAATGAAGCAGCAATTCTCGCGACCCGCATCGGCGCGGAATTGACGGATGGCCTCGAGGAAGGGCAGCGATTCGATATCGCCGACCGTGCCGCCGATCTCGACCAGAATGACGTCGACGTCCCGGCTCGCCTCGCGGATGGCCTCCTTGATCGCGTCCGTCACGTGCGGGATGACCTGGACCGTTCCCCCCAGATAATCACCCCGCCGTTCGGCGGAAAGGACGGTGTCGTAGATCTTGCCGGCCGTCATGTTGTTGACCTGGCCGAGAGTGGTGGTCGTAAAGCGCTCGTAGTGGCCGAGGTCGAGGTCCGTCTCCGCGCCATCTTCGGTGACGTAGACCTCACCGTGCTGGAAGGGATTCATGGTCCCCGGATCCACGTTCAGGTAGGGGTCGAGCTTGAGAAAGGTGACCTTGAGGCTGCGTGCCTCGAGCAGTGCACCGATCGAAGCCGATGCCAATCCCTTGCCCAGCGAAGACATCACTCCGCCCGTCACGAAGATGAACTTGGTCGGTCTCGGACTCATGGCTGCTTCCCCTTTTCCCAATCTTCCAATGGTTCTTCCGAGCGCCCACGCGCGCGGTTTTTTTCACATTCGGACTCATCGAATCGTGGCCTCGGCCCGCCTCGCCAGCCCGTCCTCGACCCGAATCGTGTGGATCGGAACGAAGGGCTCCGGCAGTGCATCCACCGCGAAAAATCCCATCTCCAGGGTCTCATCGGGCGTCGTCATCTCGCCCGCCTCGACCGCTTCCGCATGAAAGCAGAGGTTGACGATATGAACTCGACGGTCGCCCCCGTCGCGCCCGGGCCCCTTGTTCTTTCCGTAATCGACGACCTGGCTGGCGGGATCCGAGTAGACCCCGATCAAGCCCCCGATCTCGACGGACCAGCCCGTCTCTTCCACCACCTCTCGGCGCGTCGCCTCCGCGACGGATTCTCCCACCTCGACGAAGCCCCCGGGCAACCCCCAATGGCCGTTGTCAGAGCGCCGCATCAAAAGAAGATCGGGCCCTCGCCACACCATTGCCGACACGGACAAGCCCAGTTCCGTGGGGTCGGATGCGAAATAGCGCGTCACTGGGGAATCTCGGCGCGCGCGATAGAGAAGGGTGGACACGGCGACGTGGGGCTGATCGTTACGATCCCGACGATGCCTTGGACTGTCTTTTCTCGCGGCTCCCGATTCACCATCGCGGAATCACCAGAGTCGAGAGTGCGCTTGTCTCAGCGCGAAAGGGCGCAGCGATACGGCCGCTGCGGAGTTCGTATTCACGTACACCTGCTTCGACCGGGGGGGTCCGGACGTGTATAGCCCGCCCGTCCTTCGTACGTCAATCGGTCGACTCCCCGCCGCTGGATCATCCAAAGAAAAACGGCCGGCTCGCAGAGAGCCGACCGCTGAACTCTTCGAACGCAAACGCTCGAGGCGCGTTCTAGCGCTTCGAGAACTGGAAGCGCGCGCGAGCGCCCTTCTGTCCGTACTTCTTG
>JAPYTP010000437.1 GCA_029941885.1 Myxococcota bacterium | reverse complement strand
CGTCGGAGCGGATGGACTCGTTTGCCCGTTGCTCGTAGACCCTGAGTGTGGACCAGTAGAGCGCTCCAAAGACCAGGATCTCCGATAGAAGGAAGACCCCGACGTAGAACAGCGTATGCCTGAAGACGATGCTGCGGTGGAGCCTACCCACCTGTGACGAGCCGATATCCCGCACCGCGCACGGTCTGAAGCAGAGGCCGGTCGAAACCCTTGTCGATCTTCTGGCGCAGGCGACTGATGTGCACGTCGATGACGTTGGTCTGGGGGTCGAACGTGTAGCCCCAGACGCTCTCCAGGAGCATCGTTCGGGTAACGACGTGACCGGCATGCCGCATCAGGTACTCCAGAACGCGGAACTCCCGGGGTTGCAGCTCGATAGCCCGTCCGGCTCGATTCACCTCGCGCGACGGCAGGTCCATCTCGAGATCGGCCACCCGCAGGCGCGTCTCACCTGCCGATGGCTGGCCCCGACGGAGCAAGGCCTCGAGCCGGGCCAGTAACTCGGCGAACGCGAAAGGCTTGGTCAGGTAATCGTCGCCGCCAGCCTTGAGCCCCGCAACGCGGTCGTGCACACGTGTCTTGGCACTCAGAATCAGTGCGGGAGTGCGGTTGCCGCTCTTGCGCAGGGCCTCGATGATAGAGAGACCGTCGAGGCCCGGGAGCATGCGGTCGACGATCATCGCGTCGTAGGTGTTCCTGGACGCCAGGTGGAACCCGCTGGGACCGTCCTCGGCGTGGTCGATAGTGTAGCCGTGCTCCGTAAGGCCCTTGGCCAGGTAGCGTGCCGCTTCGACGTCGTCCTCGATCACCAGCAGTTTCAAAGAAGGGTACCTCGCGTTGATCGGCAGCACTGGCCAGGGGAGAAGGTTATCACGCTACCCGAACGGGTGTAGCCTGTCGAGAAAGGCCAGCTGGTCGCCGACTGCGATGCGGTAGCGGCCGATCGCGACGCGCGATGCGATCAACTCTTCTGCATCGATCCACGAGAAGACCTCTTCCTCGACGACTCCGCAGTAGCGGGCGACCTCGCGGACGTTGAGAAAACGGCGCTCGGTGTCTTGGGGTCGCATCGCCCACTGTGTGGTTGAATGGGCAGGTGTCGAGTCTACTAGCTGTTTCATCGCTCATCCTCCAGCCCCGTCGTTTTCTCGAACGCGCCTGGAACGGCCATCCGGCCGGTCTCGCGCTCCGTAAAGAGATTGGACGAGCCGCATGGAGGGAGCCTTGCAGCAAGGTGAAGGAAAGTTAATCTCAGAAGCGGACGATGAGTCCGGCGATTCCCTCGTACTGCCAGAGGACATCACTGCTGGAGAAACCGAAGCTGCAGCCACCGCCGCCGGAACCGCCGCCGCACCAGAGGGCGCCACTCGAGTTGACGAATGTGCCCTACAGACGCCCCTCGATTCTGATCCCGACTCGGTCTCCGAAATGAATTCGGACACCAGCTGCTCCGCTGAAGGAGAAACGCGAATCGGAACTGAGACCGCCCTCGGCAGGATTGAAGTAGGTCAGACCCAGGCCGCCGCGGATAGGAGTTTCAAAGGCCCATTCCACACCCTGGGCCATGTCTGGTACAGGCAATATGGCGGCGGGTAATTCTCCTTCGGTTTCACCCGTAATCCCACCCGCGATCCCACCCACGATAATTTCGGCGACCGCCGCCGCGTAGGCGTCCAGGGGCATGCCCTGGTGAACCTGCCGGCCCCCGTTGACCACGGCGAAGAGCGGGTCGACGAGCACCTGGGCCCGGGCTTCCAGGGCCGCTCGGGGTTGGCGGTGCCCCGTTACGGCAGCGAGCAAACGCACCGTGTATTCGATCTGCATCCCATTGATCGCATCGAGGGTGGCCGCATCGGCTTCCTGGAGCACCGCCTCGATTTCGTGATCCTCCGCACCCGCCCGGTTCATCAGGGGCAATTCATGGCCGAGTTGAATCCCCAGGCGAATCAGCGTGCGGAGCCTTTTGGCCGGCGCGATGGAGAGGTCGAAGGCCGGCGCCATCCCCTCGAGGTATTGCCTCTTTTGCCGCGCGATGACATGGAGCAGCAGTTCGACCTTGTTGCTGTAGTAGAGATAGACCGTCCCCTTGGCGACCTCCGCCGCAACGGCTTCGAAATCCGAATCCTTCGGCGTGTCGTCTCCCCTAGCCAAGGGTCACCGCGCTGCGACTGATCAACGCGACCCCCGCAGTCGGTGAACACGAAACCGGGTTGATCAGCACCTTGGATCTGCCCTGTACGCCGACCACGAACATCGTTCGCGGATGGCAGCGGGACGACGGATTACTCCGGTACGGCCATTCCCTTGATCACTGCAGGTCGCTCGGCGATTCGGTCGAGCCAGGCCACGACGCGTTCGCGCTCGCTGATCCACGGGACGCCGATGTTCTGTGCGATTCGCAGCCATGGAAAGTGCATGATGTCGCCGATCGTGTATTCCCCGCCGAGGTAGTCTCGACCGTCTTCGAGAACCCGGTCGAGGACGCCGACCAGACGATCCATCTCTCCTCCGAAGATCTCGATCATCTCGCCGTTCTTCTCGCCTTCCTTTCGAAGTGCCGCGCCGAGACGACCGAGGTTGGGCCCCACACCACCGGTTTGAAAAAAAGCGTATTGAATGGCTCCCATCCGCTTCGCGGGTTCCTTCGGGAGGATGGTGCCGGCCGTGTCGTACTTTTCTCCGAGGTGCAGGAGAATCGCTCCCGACTCCCAGATGGCCTGGCCATCATCCTCGAGTACCGGAATCTTGTGATTCGGATTGAGGGCCAGAAACGCGGGTTGCATCTGCTCTTCCTTGTCCAGGCGAACCCACTCGACTTGATAGCTGAGCCCGAGTTCTTCGAGGGCAATGGATGCCTTGCGGCCATTCGGGGTCTGGGCGGTATAGAGTTTGATCATGTGATGTCTCCTATCTCGGGGCTTTATTGAAAATTAGAGCTGGGTGCATCAGCGCCCCCTCCCGGATCGGGGCAGTCTCCACATCATTTCGCGCTAGTTGATATCACGCTAGTTGCTCGGGCGTCCTGGAATCCCTGTCGAATCACCTACCGCCGAACGATAGAGGTACGGTTCTGGCACAAAGTGCGGGTATCGGCGTTATGTCACGTTCCTATCG
>JAPYTP010000436.1 GCA_029941885.1 Myxococcota bacterium | reverse complement strand
TAAGGAGTCGAATGACAAATCGCTCGGAATCACGGGCGAAGGGTCCAACGCGGGCTGTGAATCTCCCCGGCTGCTACTCTGCGGGTTCGATTGGCAATTCCCACCCCATGGAGTTGGGTTTGTTTCACGAACGGGATCTTCGCGCCGCGATACTCCTCGCGATCTTGATCGGCAGCGGGTTTCTTCTGTCCGCCTCGGTCTTCCGCAACCAAAAGAGCACCACCGTCGATGAAACCTTTTATCTGCACGGTGGCCTCGCGGTCTATTGGACCGGGAGTTTTCACGTTGTGAACGGTCTCGGCGCCGCGCCGCTGCCGATCGTGCTCAGCTACTGGCTGCCCGCGATCACCCATGAGCCCGACGGCCGGGTCTTCCGAAGTCGATTTCCGATGATGGGCGAACGCGGCGATCGCGAAATGGTGGAGCAGGCGCGGTTGGTCAGCTCGGTGGTGATAGGTCTGCCATTGATTCTGGGGATTTATATCTGGCTCTATCGGCGGCACGGCCTCGGCTTGGCGTGCACCGGAGGCAGTTTGATGGCGGCTTCGCCGCTGATGCTCTCGCACGGAGCGTTGGCCACCACCGACGCGTGCATCACCTTGATGACTTTATTGTCTCTTGCCGCGATGGTTCACTACCAGAAGAAGCCCACGACCGGTTCCGTGCTGCTGCTCGGTTGCGCCGTCGGGGCCGTCGTTTCGGCGAAGTACTCGGGCGTGTTCATTTTTCCCGTGGCGGGGTTGGTGTTGCTCACCGCCAACTGGCCCGCTTCGCAAGAAGGGACGCCCCGGCAGGCCCTTGTCGAATGCCTGAGCAACGCCTCGATCGCACTTCCGTTCTTCTTGGCAGCCGTGTTCCTGACGATTCTTTCCGCCAATGGATTCAATGGAAACGATGTCTTGGCGGGGTTGCAAGTCCAGCTGACCAACGTCCACCGCGGATATCTGATGGGCGAGATCTCGACTGAGGGTTGGTTGCACTACTACCCGGTGGTGTTCGCGGCGAAGAGCAGCGAGGCCGAACTCGCGCTCTTGCTCACGCTCTTCGGTGCGGGTACCTGGCGCATGCGGTCCCTGGACTGGCGAGGTCGCGACTTCGCGTTCCTGCTCTGGACCGGGACCATGGCACTGTACGCGATTGGTGTCATGTCGAGCGGCCTCAGCAATGGGCCGCGCTACCTGATGGTCCTCTACCCGCTGCTGATTCTCGCCACTCTGGACACCCTCGGTTTGCTGCTGAAGGATCGCCAACGCTGGCTCGCAACATGTTGTGCGGCGCTCGTGGCCACGCAGTTGATCGCGTCGGCGACGAGCGCTCCCCACTGGCTCGCCTACTTCAATCGCTTCGTGGGTGGACCCGAGCAGGGACGCGAACTCTTGATCTCGGACAACATCGACTGGGGGCAGGATCTCCCCGCCTTGCGCGTGGCCCTCGAGGATCTCGCCTGCACGAATACTTCGTTCATCTATTTCGGTAGTGCGCGTTTCGAGGATTACGGCATCGAGGCGGATCGATATCGTCAGTCTCGGGGCCACTTCGAAGACTACGATTGTCTGGCGATCTCCGAGAACAACCTCCACAGCCTGTTTGCGAACTATCCGGAGTTTGCGGGCTTGCGCTGGCTCACACCGGCGGGCATGGCGGGTCATTCCATCCGAATTTTCAGACCCGGGGACCCGGAAGTTGCCGCGGCGCTCTCGCGCTCGAGAGATCGAACGTGACCTGGCGGTCGGCCTACGGCGGACACCTGCGCGAGATGGAGCGCGCGATCAGCGATGCCCTCGTGATCTCGAACGAGCACGGGATGCCCTTCGACAGTGTCGTGTTTCATTCCGGTCGCGTGACCACCTATCACGGTGATGATCTCGAAGTTCCGTTCCGCAGCCATCCGCACTTCACCAGACTCGCCCCCGTTCCCGGCCCCGACCATCTATCGATATATCAAGCGGGGAGGATAGGTAATTAAAGCTGGGTTTCCGCAACTCCGGCCAAGTAGCACGTTGGCAAGTCTCTCGAATTCAGCATCGATATGGCCGACCCGGGCTGGTTTAGTGTTAAATGATACGTAACTAACCAAGTAAGGGAGTGGCACCCGATGAGGCTTCCATCTCAAAAAGCGAGGCGGCTGGAACACCACGGGGTCGTCATAGCACTCGCACTCATTCTGCTGTCCTTGCAGTTTGGATGCGGAACGATCGCGACGACCTCGGCGGCAGAGGAAATTCCGGCAGGCGTGCCAGCGGAGGGAGCCGCTGCGGCTCCCGCGGAGATGGAAGCGGCGGCCGGCGATGGTGAAATCCGCGAACGCGGATCGAGGGGTTGGAGTTTGCGGGAGACCAGGTGCCGACAGGTTGAGTTGCAAGTGGCAAACATCGACGCCTTCCCCATACACACATATTCCTCCGCCGGCCCGCATCTGGTCGGGACACCGCTTGGCGCGCACTTCGGGGATGTAGATATTCTCAATTACCACATGCGTTTTGAAAGAGCGGTGATTCAGAACGGAAAATTCATCTGCCAATACCGCATGGGCCCGAGAAATGGAAGCACCACCCGAACACAGATGATCGCTGGCCAGCGAGTAACCTTTCCTTCACCTGGCTTTAACGCCTACGAATGCACGCCCGGCTCGGGGTTCTCGGTTGCATCGAGTGGAGCGACGACATGCACAAGTTCGAATCCTGGAGCGTGCCGCGCCATCTGTCGTCGCCCCTATTAAAGGCTCTAGCCGTCCTGTAACGGATAAAAATTGCAGCGGATCCGAGTTGGAAAGCGGCAAAGGCTGATCTGCGCGGCTCGAGCTTCTGTCTCGGCGCGCGCGGGGGGTACCGAATCGCACGACTCGAACCAGCACTGCGCTGCCACTGCGTCCGGGACGCGCGCGGGCCCTGCGCCACCTCCGCTGGCGCAGGGTCGCGAGGCCCAGGAAGGGGCTGATGAGCCGGGTCAGGGCCTACTTGTCAGAATGTCTAGTATCGGTGGTGTAGAAAAGGCAGCTTGAAATTCCTATCCCCTTCGGGCCTTGCCCGATCGATGGAGCATGCCGTGCAGATCTTACGGGGGGTTCTAACCCTTTTTCACGGACGGTTTGATTAAGGATAGTTCGTCGTTTTCTC
>JAPYTP010000435.1 GCA_029941885.1 Myxococcota bacterium | reverse complement strand
TCAACGATTGGATGGAACCCCGATTCGGTGCCGAAGCCGTTCGCTATTCGCTGCTGATCGTGGTCGTCCCCCACACGTTGGCCTCGATCTTCAATCTGCTCGCGGCACGAACCTTGCGGGAGGACCTGCGCGAGGCCTCTTCGTGAGGCTCGATAGTTTCGCCGCGACCCTCCGCGATCGTTCTCAGTCTTCCCCCCCGCCCGCCTCGGCATCGAGTGCCGCCACGGCCTTGTAGTAGGCCATCTCGAGCGCCGAGGCGCGAGGCCAACCGGCGTAGTAGGCGAAATGGAGCACGAACTCCTGAAATTCCTCGCGCGAAATATCACCGCTGGCAAGGGCGGCCGTGACGTGGGACTGAATCGGCTGATCGGCCCCGGCAGCGCCGACACATGCCAGGGTGATCCAGCGGCGATCTCGGCGGGAAAGCCCGGGACGGTCCCAGAGTTCGGCGAAAACCGAATCCACAACTCCCTGTCCGGTGAACACACTGATTCCCGGCGGTGGCTCGCTGACCATCACCTCCTTGTATCGCTTGCGGCCCCGCTCCGTCCTCGCCAGGGCGGCATCCCTCGCGAACTCCTCATAGGAATCATCCATCGATCTCTCCCTTCTTTGATGTCAAGGCCACGACCCGCCGCTCACCCGAGGCGATTCATTGCTCCGATCAGACCACCGTCCACGCGAATATCGCAACCCGAGATGAACGACGCCCGATCCGAGCACAGGAACTCCACCGCGGAAGCGATATCCTGTGCGCATCCCGGCAGGATCGTATCCGATCCATCCGAGAGCGTATGCACCGGCGTTAGTTCGGCCATGCGATGTTTGATGGGGTTGTTCACGAGTTCGAGTCGGCCCATTTCTGTATCGATCAGTCCCGGGGAAAGCGACAGCACTCGCCCGCCCCGCTCGCCCCACGACACTGCGGCGCTCTCGCACAACCGAATCACACCCCGCTTCGCGAGTCGATAGGTCGCGCCCGGATCGGGCTCTCCCTCGAAGAGGGTCTCAAATCGTTCCTCGAGATCCTCGGCGAGCGGCTCGTCGAGCACCGCATCCATCTCCGAATCGAACTCTCCAAGATGGCCGGCGATCGAGGCCAGACAGATGGCGGTACTCCCGGACACGACGTGTTCGTGGAAGGCGTGAAGAAGCCTCGCCACGCCAGAGAGATCGACTCGAAGGATATCCCTCCAGCCGGCCATGGAAGGGGAGAGACCCGCGGTGTGGACGAGCGTGCGAAACTCACCCATCGCCGAGGCACGCAGCACCAGATCTTCCAGGAAAGCAGGCGCCGCGATATCTCCGACCATGGCCGAGATCGAAGCCTTGCTCTCGGCCCCGAGCTGCTCGGCCGCGAGTTCCAGGCCCTTCTCGTCGCGGTCGGTGAGCAGGAGGGCACCCACGGACGAGGCCATTAATCGCGCACACGCTGAACCCATTCCGCCGGCGGCACCGGTCACGACACAAACAGACGTCATGTGCCCTCGGCCCCGCCCGCGCCGACTCCCGCCCGAAGCGGCACGCGATTTTCCCCGTCACCGATGACGGCGCGCTCACGCTCGAGGGCGCTGCGCTCGATCCCTCGCGCCTGGTCTCCGGGCCGCCCGGGTAGCGCCAAACCCGAATAGACGACCCGACGCTCGTCGCTCGAGGGATGGGTCGAGCGGTGCAGCACGCACGACACATGAACCGTGAGGTCTCCCGTCGCAGCGCGGATACTGACCGTCGGCAGGTCGAGCCCCTCGTCGACCTGCGGCCGTGAGATATTGGATCTGTGCGATCCCGCGATGAAGTCCAGCCCACCATGAGCATCATCCGCCGGCGTCAGGCAGATCCCCACTGTGAGGCTCGAGCAGAAGATCGAGTGCCCGCCGCGCTCGCAGTCCTTGTGCCATGGCAGACACGCGAGTCCCTCGACGGAACCCACGCGCTTCACGAGACCCTCGGCACTCAGCTCCTCGAAATGCTCGCCAAAGGAGTCTCCCGGCTCGTGTCCATCGTCGAGTATTTCTCCGATCGCTCGATATCGAGAGTCGCCCAGCAGTTCGCAAAGGCGATCGGATTTGCTCGCGAAGTTCAGGATCCGGCAAGGATATCGATCGCCGTTTTGTGTGGAAGCCCACCAGGACGCCCCGTCGTCGGGACTCGCGGCCTCGACCGCAAGAGCGAGATCCGCGTCCAATCCTGCGATCTCAGCCTCGCTGAAAACCCCCTCGAGATGGAGAAATCCCGCTTCCGTGAGGAAGTGGGCCGCCTCGTTAGAGCGCTCCCCCAGTCGGAACGCCTGTGCGAGGGAAAGGTTCGAACCATCGAGCGCGCGCAGCGCGATGTCGCCCGGCCGGTATACGGCGCGTCCGTCGAGAACGGAGCGCAGTACCGGGTCCCACGAGCAGAAACGCTCCTTTGAAGTCCCGTCGCCTTCGACGCGCCCGCCGATCATGAGTCCGAGAGCCGTCTTTCGTTCGCCGACCAGATCGGCGAACGCACGCAGGTCAAGCGCCACCTGTGCCGTCGCCTCGACTCCGGCGATGGCTTCGATGGCGCCTTCACGAAGTCGCAGAGTCCACGCCTCGTCATCGACCCGGACAACGAGTGGCTCGAGACCCAGTCGCCGAGCGTCCGAGGCCGCCCGCGCCCCGTGCTTTCGGAGGCCCGCGAGCCAGTCGCTCTGCCAGAACTCGCGTGGGGCAACGTCGTTCGCGGCGCCGGCGTACCGGGTGCGCGCATCCACGCTGTGGCGAGGCCGGTTCCCTCTTTCGATCCGACTGGAATCATGTGTTTGTGACCGGCCCATCACGGCGTCAACAGGACTCATCCGGATTCCTCCCAAACAGGCTCGGATCGGTCGTCGCGCGGATGCTCAACGAGGGAGAGGAAACGATCGGCCGCCCCAAGCAGAACGTCTCGCTCGCATGCCGTCGATCGCTGTGTCTCCCGACTGAAAAGACCGACATCCTTCCGCAGAAGGGGGCCCACGTGGTCGGCGATCGGATCGAAGGATCCCATCCCGACGAAGACCTCCAACGAGAAACTTCGACCGCTCCCGTGCGTCAGCGCATCACCGAGTTTGGCCTTGTCGAGGCCGAGCGCCGTTCCGATCTCCATCGCGTCGTGGGCG
>JAPYTP010000434.1 GCA_029941885.1 Myxococcota bacterium | reverse complement strand
ATCGGTCTTCTTCGAATTCCTCGTCGCATAGACTCCCTTCTCTAATCACCCGCCCAAGGCGGGCTCGGCCCCGAGCGCCGGGAGAGTCGTTTCGAGGGTACTCCCCGGTGACCATGCGGGGTCGTAGTCTTCCGAACGGGCCTCGACGAGGGCCGCCGCGTTCGTACCGTCGGCGTCCATCACCATGATCGCGCTCTCTCCCGGCCGGTCCCACGTGTAGAACGCGATCCGCTTGCCGTCCGAAGACCAGGAGGGCGCGAGCGCAGAAGTCTGGGGGGAGTTCGTGAGCTGCTCGACGTTCGCTCCGTCCGCGTCCATGACATAGATCTCCGCGCTGCCCGTTCGGTCCGAGTGAAACACGATCCGAAGGCTGTCGGGAGACCACGCGGGGTAGCCGTCGTTCGCGGCATTGTTGCTCAGGTTCTCGAGATCGCTGCCGTCCACGTTCATCGCGTAGAGCTGCTGGAAACCGTCGCGTTCTGAAAAGAACACGATCCGGGTTCCGTCGGGCGACCACGCAGGCGCTGTGTCGCGTGCGGGGTGTGACGTAAGGCGAATCGGATTCCGGCCGTCAAAATCCATGACGTAGATCTCGTCGTTACCGTCTCGTCGGGAATTGAACGCGATACGGCTGCCATCGGGAGACCATGTGGGGGCGGTGTCTTCGGCGGGGTGGAGCGTCAGGTTGGTTGGATTGCTGCCATCGGCGGCCATCACATAGATCTCGTTGTTGCCGTCGCGATCGGAATAGAAGGCGATCTCGCTTCCATCCGCCGACCACTGGGGATCCGAATCGGATCCCGCGCTCTGGGTCAAGTTCCGGATATCGGCACCGTCGGCGGCCATCCGGTAGATGTCGAAAGCGCCGTTTACGTCCGACGCCCACGCGATTTGGGCGGGCTCTAGGGCAGTCTGGTCGAGTTCTGGGGGAGTAGGGACGGCAACGGTTCCCGATCCGCCTGAGTCTTGATCGAATTGTCGACACCCGGCGAGGCCGATAAGGACCGAAAGAAGCGTCAGAACCCAGACGGGACTCTGTTTGAGTGAGACGGCGATGCTGTTAAACGGGCGATTCATTTTCATGGTGTCCTCCAGGGGTTTAAGTCTGGCGGCACGGTATGGCGCTGCTGCGGATTCTCCTGTGAGCCGGGTCACAGATCAAATTTTCTTGTGATCCGATTTCGATCACTAAGATTCGAACCGGGCTTGCGAGTACACGGAACCCCAATGAGCGGAGAGGCCGCTCACAACTGGGGAGATCGCTACGGGTGGGCCAATTAATTGGAGCCTTGTATCCAATCACATGTACGTCGAGTTTGAATCGGACGGGCGCTCGCGAAAGACCCAAATTCTGACTGCGGATGGCGACGCCTATATTCCTGCCAGCCTGGGCTTTCCGCCCCTCAAGACCTGGCACAAGAAGGCGCTCGAAAATCCAGAGGCGGCGATCCGCATCGCCGGGAAGCGCTATCCGCGACGCCTTCAAAAGATCGACGACCCCACCCTCAAAGCCCAACTCAAGGAACAGGCTGAAATGAAGTATGGCGGGGGACCCGATCCCCCAATCCGGCGCATCGTTCTTTCGCCTGGACCCGCCCAGCTCCTGAAAGAACGGAGTCGAAGAACCAAGCGCTCGCTTCGGTGCCCGTGGAAAGGCCCGCAACCAGAAGGAGCAAAACCCGAATCAGCGCCGAGCCCGCACGTGAAGCGCGTCGGGTGCGCGCAACACTGAGCGACGCGGAATCGCCGCGTTCGTATCGACAAGTTCGAGAGCCGGGAGTCGCTCGAGCAAGACCTGCAGAGCAACGATCATGTTGCGCTTCGCGAAGTGCATCCCCGGGCAGCTCTTTTTTCCGCGTCCAAACGTGAGCATGTCACCTGAGGTTCGCCCGATGTCGAAAGTGTCTGGGCTTTCGAAGACACTCGGGTCTCGGTTCGCGCCGGCGACTGCGAACATCAGCCACGAATCGGGTGGAATCGTCACACCTTCGAATTCGGTTTCGCACGACGCCGACATGCGCGGCAACACCGCAATCGAAGACTCGAAGCGCAACGCTTCATCAATTACCTGCGGGATGCGAGACGGGGCCACGGCGATCTCGCTCCACAGATCTTCCGAAAAGAGTGTCGAAATCAGGTTTCCAAGCGTCCCGTAGGTCGTTTCGCCACCGGTCGGAAAAAGTAGCCGAATATGCGAAAAAACTTCTTCGTTCGATAGCTTCTGGCCCTCGGTTTCTGCTTGCACGAGTTCGCTGATGACGTCTTCTTGGGGATTCGCACGACGCTCTTCGACGATGGGAGCGAGATGGCGCGTGAGTTCGTTGCGGGCCTCGATGCCTCGGGCTGGATCGCCGCGAAATCCGAGCAACGCGACGGCCCAATCGTGGAACTCGTTCTCACGATCTCGCGGAAGGCCCAACAGGCGCGTAATTGCGAGGTAGGGGAAGCGCGAAGTGAAACCAGCAACGAGATCGACGGTCTCGCCGGCTATGATTCGTTCACTCAACTGATCGACGAGCTCGCGCGCGATCCCTGCCAGGCTCTCGTCTTCGTATGCCGCGATCGCGCGTGGTCGAAAGGTTGGCGTTGCGAGTTTTCGGTAGACGCGATGCCGCGCGTCGTCGCCCATAGAGATGAAGCTTTCACCAATCGCGCCTTCGAATGAGGCTTGGTACATGCGGTGGCCCGGGAAGCGGACGTCGTCAGCGAAGGCACGGCGCAGCGCGGCGTGCCCAGTGATTACGAATGCGGGCTGGCCGAGGAAGCGAGCCGCCGTGACGGGGTGGCGTTCGCGATGCATTCGCAGCGCATCGTGAAGCTCTCGCCCCGGAAAGTCTTGGAGCGCGAAATCGGGCTCCTTCAGTTCGTGGGCCATCGCCTCCTCCCTTCATGGGCTCTCAGAATGAACGTCCGGGGCAGATCCCCCAACGCCCTCACCCCATTCGAATCGGCGCACCAAAAAATCAGATCGGCCACTATACACCCTTGAAAATCCATGGTGTCGGCCACGCTGAGACAAAGGCCGACACTGTCAATCCGATGCCGGGGTGCCGTTGTCTATTGGATTCCAGTGCCCGTCACGGGGCTCCCCTAGGGATTTAACATAACGCCCAGGCTCGGACGTTG
>JAPYTP010000433.1 GCA_029941885.1 Myxococcota bacterium | reverse complement strand
CGACTCGATTGCGTGATCTCCGCAGGTCACCCCGGTGTTACGCAGTCCCCGGCGATGCCGTGGCCATCCGTTCGAGCAGCAAAATTTTGGAGGCGTGAAGTTCGGTTCGGCGAGCTCACAAATCTGATGACGCAGCGCACGGTCGAATCCTTGCGAATCGATCGGCAGCGACGACTTGCGCGGGCCAATGGCAACGCGAGGCAGGCCCGCCGCTCACTCACCTGAAACGTATCCCAAATGAAGGTTGACCTGCCCGGGAAAGACTGACCCATTCAGAATGTTAGATCGTGGGCAGCGTCTCGGCGCCAGCCAACTCACTTCCGTAGTACGTGCGAAGCCGCATTCGCGAGGTGAGAGGGTACTCGAGCAGGTACGTCAACTTCGAGATACACCATCGGAACGCAATCATCGGTGCCGTGAGTAATACGAGCATGGGTGTGACCCAGGGGAGGAGCCACATCATCACTGCAAGGAGCGTTATGAACTGGATCGAGAGCGCGACGAGATTGACGAGCTGCGTGATTAATTTGAGAAACTCGCGACCTGCAAAATGGGCCCCTCTTTGCAACAGCTCGTTGTTCGCTGGTTCTTGAAAGAATCCAAGATCGAGTGAGAGGCGGTGTTCCAAAATGCGCTTGGTGAGGATCATGTCCATTTCGGCCTAGATGACTGGCTTGCGGTACACCTGAACGGGCTCGAGGACGCCCGTCACGAGCATGATCGCGCCATAGACCGAAAGCTATGTGAGAAGAATAACTTGGGATCGGTTTGGCCCTTTCACATCATGGCTTCGACCTCGCTCACGATCAGCCCGGCAGTGGCTGCGAGGGCGGCGGGGCGAAATGGTTTGAGGATCGAGGCGATGACGACGATGACAAAGCTGCGCCGCGAGCCCTCCATGCAGAGCTGCACGGACTTACGGCATGTCTCGGCAAGCTCGCGCCAGCCGACTTCGTTGGGATTGTCTTCGTCGGAGTCGGTTGTGGTGGGGTCGGCAGTCATCGGGGCTCGGTCATCGGCGCCGAACGTTTCTCGCGGACCCGGTCGATCTGGCATCGCCATGCTGGCACCGGTGGTGTGCACTTGGTGGACGGGGCCAACAACACCCCGTGTCTGCGTCGACATGAGCGCGCTTCAGCGAGCGAGGATTCCTCGATCTGCCACCCAGCGCTCAATTCACTCCCCTGATACCGCGGGCTCATCGCCTTTCGTGCCACGATTCTGGTCTCGCTAGGACGCCCCCACGCCGATTTTCAGCTAAACCTGCCGTATGCGGTTCTATGCGTGCGAGCAGGGTAATCTCCGGGTCGGTCGGCCCTCGTGATGGCGAAGCATGCAGATTCGCCGTTGCGGATCGCGATGGTGGTCCCGGGCTTTCCGGTGCTGTCTCAGACCTTCGTGGCACTTCAGATCGCCGAACTCGTTGCGCGAGGTCATTCGGTCGACATCTTTTCCCTCGGTCGTCGCGGGAAAACAAGCTGGCTTCCGTCCGAAGCCCGCCCGCGACTCGAAGCGCTTCGCGTCGTCCATACCGGAACCCCTGGAAGAAAACGGAAGTGGAACGTCTTCCTGATCCCGAGGCTGTTGAGCCTCTTGGCTAGCAAGCCGAGTGCGGTTCGATTGGCGCTCACAGGAGTTTTGCTCCGACGCGGCTTCGCGGCATTTTCAAAGGTGGTCGCCGATGCCCATTCGATGAAGGATCTGTCTACGTACGACCTCGTACATTGTCAGTTTGCGACATTGGCACACAGGGTGTTGGATTTGGACGCAACCGGAATGCTCGAGACGTGTCCGCCCGTCTTCTGCTCTGTGCGCGGCTATGACATTACGAGCGAAAGACATATCGCAAAGGCACGCTGGAGCGAGGTGATCGATTTCGTGGATCGCTTCCTACCCGTATCTCGATCGCTCGAAGCGCGGCTTGTCGATCTGGGATGTCGCGCTCCGATTTCGGTCGTGCACTCGCCCGTCAATACAACACGACTTCTGGAAGCCAAGCCGAGCGGCACAGCCGGAGGTCGACTCCATCTGATTTCGATCGGTCGCTTGTTGGAAAAGAAGGGGATCATCGACGGTTTGCGTGCGGCGACGATTCTCAAGGCGGCGGGGCTCGACTTCCATTACACCATTGTGGGCCAGGGTGCTTTGAAGAACTCTCTCGAGCGCTTCGTGATGTCGAACGGGCTCGAAGACGAAGTGACATTCCTCGGAGGGCTGCCTTCGGACGAAACGATTGCCGCACTCGGCGCGTCAGATGTATTGATTGCACCGAGCAAGACTGGGGCGGATGGCAATGCAGAGGGCATTCCAAATGTACTTAAAGAGGCGATGCTGCTCGGAGTCCAGGTCGTCGGCACCACGCATTCCGGGATCCCGGAACTTATTAAAGACGGGAAGAACGGGTATCTGGCGCGTGAGGGGGACCCCGAAGACATCGCGCGCAACATCGCATTGGTGGCTGCGAGCCGCGAATGCTGGAGCGACTATGCGGCGGCTGCGCGGGAGACGATCCTTGCGGAGTACACGCCCGAGAAGACCACGGACGACCTTATCGCCGCATATCGCGAGACGCTTTCGCAAAAGTGATCTTCGCCAGGGTTGGATGGGAGGCGGCGATCGTTGTCACCCGACAGGTCCGTCAATCGCTCGAATTGCGCGCTGTCGCTGAGCCGATGCAAGCCTCGGACAATGCCGATTCCCACAGGTCGAGAATCTTGTCAGCGTCCAGCTGCTTCGTGAATTTCCGTGCGTTTTGCCCCAGCGTTGAGCGCAGATCCGAATCGCTCATCAGGCTTTCGAGTCTCGCCGCAAAGTCTTTCGGCGTTCCATCGGAAAGAAGGCCGGCCGACGCAATCGACAGCGTTTCGCGCATATAGATGCACGACGAGAGCCCCACACTCGGAAGCCCATGAGACATGGCTTCACAATGTGCGTTCGAGAAGCCCTCGAAGAGCGAGGGGAACGCGAAGATTTTGGCTGCTCTGTAGTTGCGGAATACATCCTTCTTGGATCCGAGTAGCGAAATGCGATTGGTGATACCGAGTTCGTCGATTCGTTTCTCGAGCATCGGGCGAAGCTCGCCTTCGCCAAGGATCTGGACGTTCCATCGCGGGAATTGAGTTGCGACCAGCGCGAAGG
>JAPYTP010000432.1 GCA_029941885.1 Myxococcota bacterium | reverse complement strand
ACAGGCGGAAGGAGTCCGTCCGCTGAAGCTCCACTGCGCAAGGCATACGTGGGCCCCCTTTGTGCTTTTCTTTTTCCCAGGCATCACCTGAGGATTCCCGATTGGAGCCAAGATGCAAATGAAGGTCGAGCCCGTCATTCTCGAAGGCAAGGTTGTTCGCCTCGAACCCCTGGACGCAAAGCACGCAGAAGATCTGGCGGAGGTCGCGACACCGGATCTGTTTGTCTACCACTTTCCGCCCGCTGAACTCACCGCCAACGGTTTCCGCGACCAGATCTGCGAACTCAAAGACATGTCGGGTTGGTGCCCGTTCGCGATCGTCGAACGTGAGAGCGGGAAGACCGTCGGGATCACGTGCTATCTCGACATTCGCCCCGAAGCGCGGGCGCTCGAGATCGGCTCTACCTGGGTCGCGAAACCCTGGCAAGCAACCGCAGTCAACCCGGAAGCAAAGTCGCTGCTGCTCTCACACGCATTCGACAACTTGGGTGCGTTGCGGGTGCAGCTCAAGACCGACGAGCGCAACCTTCAGAGCCAGGCCGCCATCGCAAAGCTTGGCGCGGTTCGGGAAGGCACGCTTCGAAAGCAGATGATTCTTCCAGACGGCCATCAACGCAACACGGTGATGTTCTCGATCACCGACGACGAGTGGCCCGACGTTCAAGAAAGGCTTCGCAAGCGACTCGAGGCACGTTGACCAACGTGCCATATCTGGCGACTTCGACTACGCGCCGTTTCCTGGATCGATCCCCAAGTAGGTTGGTTCAACAAGAGACGCACTTTGTAGGCGTTGCCCGATTCGAAGTCGTCGTAGAGCCTGAGCTTGAAACCCTTCTACCGAACGAATTCCCGTGAGTTATGCTCGGACAGCAATTTGGAGTAGCCAGTGGATTCGATCAGCCAACGCAAGATTCCCGTACAAGAAGGTTTGTTCACCTGGCCCGCTGCAGAGCCACAGTTGATTGCGAGCAAATGCAAGGCGTGTGGCGATGTGGTCTTTCCAAAGCAGTTGAGTTGTCCCGACTGTTCGGGAGACGAAGTTGAAGAGATTCTCTTGAGTCGGCGCGGCACGGTATACACCTGGACGATCCAGAACTTTCCTCCTCCGATTCCCCCTTACGCGGGCTCCGGCGATCGCGACACCTTCGTTCCTTATGGTGTTGGCTATATCGAGCTGCCCGAAGGCGTGCGCGTCGAAGGACGCCTGACCGAGAACGACCCAGAGAAACTCTCGATCCCGCGTTGGACCCTTCGCCCGTGATTCCGAGCGATTTGTCATTCGGTTACTTATCGGCGGAATTAAAAAGCCCCGTTAAAATCCCTATCCCCCGATGGACAGAGAGCCGGGGAGAGAAGCCCGGCGGCGGGAAAGGTGACGCGTGCGCGTTTCGTCATTCCTCGCCGCCTTCGGGATAGAGAACCTCGTGCAGCGCCGTGAGCCGTACGACGGGCTCCAGTGTCGGCACTCGCGATAGCTCTCGCGGGATCCGACGAACGGGAAGCTTCAACTTCTCCGCGAACTCCTCTCTTGCGGTGGATACGAGAACGAGGTCGGGGGAGCGGTCCTGAATTTCTTCGACCGTCACTTCGAAGCGCGAACCGATTCGATCGTGAAACGCGTTCTCTCCTCCCGCGAGTTCCAGCAGTTCGTGAAGTAGGCCCGTTGCACCCACGACAGTCAACGGTTCTCGATCGAGGATCCAGGCGACATTCAATCGTGCGAGTCCATCTCTGCGAACCGCGATGGACCCGATGGTGTGCGTGATTCGGGCGATCTCTATCTGCGTGCGCTCCGCGTGTTCCGCAATGTTCCCCACTCTTCGAATCGCGGCCACGATCTCGTCGAGGCTGCCTGCGTCGAGTGTAATTTGTCGCGGTCCAGAATCGGCACCCGCAGAGAGCGGCAGACTCGATTCACTTTGCGCGTTCCGCAGCTTCAAGATCGTGGCAGGTATCGGCGTCGTCTCGAATCGCGTCGAAAGTCCGCAACCAGGACCTGCATCGATGACCTGGGGCACACCGTCGATGCGAAGAGAGTCGCTGTCAGCGCCCAACAGCACTGACGTCACGCCCAGTCGAACGAAGACTTTGGTGATCTCAGGGTGACAAACGACGATCGATGGCTCCGCGCTCGATTCACCTTCAGCCGAGGAGAACGAACGTGTTGGCTTCTTCTTTGTCTCGCTGTCGGAGAATTCGCACGCATTGATGCCCGCGCTCGCGAAAAGGACCAGAGCCAGCAGCGCAGACCTGTATCGTTGCGGGCATAGGCGATTTCCATACACTTCGTGGAATATCCGTTCGACTACGCCGTGGCTGGAGGTTTCTGAGATGCGCCGGATAACTGGACTCTTTGGTTTCGCCCTCGCAATGTCGACGTTTGCATCTCCTGCGATGAGCGGCTCTCATCTGTGGCGCTTCAGTGAGTTCTACAGTTCGCCTGATCGCTCGGTTCAGTTCATCGAGATGGCCGAGAACTTCGGTTCGGACAATGAAACCCAGATCCTGGCTCACTGGTTCGAAACCGACTCCTACAATTCGGACCATAGCGAGATTCTGGGGGCGAATCTGGTCGGATCGACCGCGCACAAGAAGTTCCTTGTCGGCTCCGTGAGCTACGCAGCATTGCCTGGGGTTCCAGCGCCCGACTACATCATCCCAGACGGAGCGATCAATCCAGCGGGTGACACGATCGTGTGGTGGTTCTATCAAACCATCGTGATTCCACCGGGCGTCATGCCCAGTGATGGGGTGATGTCGATTACGGTCGACGATCCACTCGTTCCTTCCTATACGGTAGGCGTGAACTCGCCGACGAACTTTGCCGGCGAAACAGGAATAATCAACGAGCCGCCGCCCCCACCTCCGACCCCAGTTCCGATGTCATCGCCTCAGGCCATTGTCGGAATCGCGGCCATCAGTGCAGTGCTCGGGGTGGTTGCGTTGCGACGGGGACGACCTCGAGCGTAGATCCAGCGCCGAGTTGCCCCGTAGCGGTCTTCACTTTTTCCGGTTCGGGCTAAGCCCGCGTTGGACCCTTCGCCCGTGATTCCGAGCGATTTGTCATTCGACTACTTATCAGCGGAATTAAAAAGCCCCGTTAAAATCCCTATCCTCAGCGGGGCGATTTCAAGCTGCTGACGC
>JAPYTP010000431.1 GCA_029941885.1 Myxococcota bacterium | reverse complement strand
CTGATCCCGTTGGTGACCGTCGTGGGCGTAACGGTCGGTTCGATCTACCCGATCGTCGCGGCGGCACAGCTCGACGTGGGTGGCGGCTTGCTAGTCGAATGCAGCAAGATCGAAGGACTCAGAAACAGGGGCGATATCCCCGGCGCGCGTGAGGCGGCGACGAAATGTCTCGAAGGCCTCGAGCAGGCACTCGCCGGCATGGGTGACCTGATCGACAAGTTCCCGGTCGCCAAGATTCGCGCGACGCTCGCCCCAAAATAGCCAGCTCGCCCCGCGAGGGTGGATCGAATCGGCGTCCCGAGAGAGGGCGTCCTGCCGACTAGTCCGGTGCGCGCATCGTCGTGAGCTGGAGAGTCTGCTCAGCGATCTGCTGCTCCTTCTTGCGAGCCAGGCCCCGTGTGCGCACGACCTGATCCGCCCCGTCGAGGATCACCTCGTAGGCCTCGCCGTCGATCATGGTGGAAGTGGTCAGCAGCTTCGCGGGCTTTTCGGTCGAGGCCATCGCATGGATCATCTCGGCACCGAAGGGAGCGACGATCTCGAAGGACGTCGGATACTCCACGAGCTGATTCACCTTGCCCTCGTCGACGAACCATTCCTGGGTAATCGGGACGTGATCTCCGCTCGTGAGGACGTAGATCAATCGGATCCAGGTAGGCTGGTTCACCCGCACGTAGACGGTCAGCTCCTCGCCCTCATCGAAGACGATCCCCTGGCTCCCCTTGTTCGTTCGCAGTTCGATCCGCAGGTCGCCCGACACGACATCGCCGCCCGCGAGCTTGTCGGCATCCGCGGCGAATCGGTCGAAATTCGCGGGCCGGGTCGCCATGTTGCTCGGGATACCGGTCTTGGCCAGGGAGATCTCGGCACTTGCGAGCAGGATGCCGGTCTCGGCCTGCTTGGCCCCCACACGCAGCTGGAAGTCCCCGTCGCCTTCCCGGTAGGTCCCGCGAATGACGACGACTCCGCTCGGCGGTGTAGCGGGACCGGCGGGCGTTCGTCCGATCGCGGACTCGAGGGCGAGCGCGACCTCGCGACCGAAGGGGCTCGAGATGTCGCGGCCCTGGTAGAGGAGGGGGGCGACCTGGATATTGCCTCCACGACCGATCCCGGCGACGGCGAGCTGAGCCGCCAATTCTTCGGCCGCGGTGCGAATCGATCCGGCGTCCTCGTGTGGGATCGCACGAACGCGGGTACTGATTCGGGTGGCGTAGGCGGCGAGACGCTCGCCGACCTCGTCCTGTAGCAGACCGCCGCGTTGGAGCGCCGCGGCGACCACCTCGTGTTCGAGCGCTTCGTTGAGGGGTTTTCGACAGCCTCGATAGGCGGCGAGTGCCTGGGTCGCACGGCCCGCCTCTTCCGCCTCTGCCGCGGCATCGAGGCATTTTTTGGTGAGCGTGAGGGCGCGATCGCGTTGCCTGCGGCGAGCGACCGACGCAGGGAGGCGCTCGAGAACGGCCAGCGTCCAGACCTTCTTTCGCTTGCGATGTGTTTCGAAACGGATGCCGTCCAAGCGAATATCGGAGGTCGCGCGGATCTGGCTGGTCAGGTCACTCTCGAGTCGACCGTCGGTCTCTCTCGTCACGTCGACGACGCTCGACTCGATCTGGACGGAAATCTGGCGTGCGAGGTCTCCGGCCGCCTGTTGTTTGGCGCTCTCGACGGCCTCTTCCTGACCGATCGCCAGCGCGAACCCGACGAGGTAGCGCTCCGCTGGAAACTGGGCGCTCGTTCCGTTTCGGTGGACCCACTCGGGCTTGTCCTTGGCCTGGCCCGGTTCGGCGACGTGTAGGCTGCACGCAACACACAGGAACAGGGCGATCGAGCAAAGCCGAGAATCGCGAACAGGCATGTGGGGAAAACCTCCAGGGGCCAATGGGACAGGCGCAGCGGTCACCCGTTTTTCTCTAGTCTCCGGTTCGCGCCGTCCCAGACGACTGAGTTTCGGCGGAAAAACGAATCCAGGTATGAAACCTATTTGGGTTGATACGCTACTTAATCTCAGCAGCCGACGGGGACTCGTCCCCGGCGAATGCGAAGATTCCCGAGTAGCTTCGATGGGTTCGGGTGAACCCGAGAGAGTACGCGGAACGGAGAGCAGGCCGAACCGATCGGTTGGGCCCAATCCAGCTTGGAGGTGGACGAACAATGCATGTCCAGAACCGAATGATCAGATTCTTGCTCGGGGCCACAGCGTTGGCCGCCGTGATTGCAACCGCCGGGTGTGGCACCAAGGAAGTGCCCCCCGACGACCAACTCCCGAATGAATTTGCGGGTGCCCCGAATTGGGTTCTCGAAGGATGTTCAGCCTACTGGGGTGACGACGGAGGCGCACGAATCTGCGGCGTCGGTGACGCGAAGATCGGTCGAAGCATGTCCATCGCTCGAACGAAGGCGACCTCCCGCGCTCGCACCGAGATCAGTCGTACGCTCGAGACCAAGGTCAAGAACATGGTCAAGGACTTCCAGGAACAGGTCACCGACGGTGAAGCCGAGATGAGCGCCGAGCAGTTTTCCTCGACCACGGTCTCGCTGTCCAAGTCGACCCTGAACGGAACCTCGGTTCAGAAGACCTGGGTCTCCCCGAGCGGCCAGCTCTACATTCTCGTTGCCCTGGACGTCGAGGCCTTCGAGAACTCGGTTCGCGAGATGGATCAGATGTCCGACAAGCTTCGGTCGTTCATCGAGGCGCGCGCGAAGAAGTCCTTCACGGAGCTCGATGAGGAGATGGAAGACTACTAGTCCTCCCGAGCCAGACTGTCTTTTCGAAAGTATTGGCGGCGCTTCCATGAGCCGAGTCAATTTGAAGAGGATGCAGGCCGCGAGCCATATGGGCTTCGCGGCCTTTCTCGTCCTGTGCGTCGGATTCCTTGCGTCGTGCGCCGGGCGCGATTCTCGACCGACGCCCTTCGATTTCAATGCTGCGACCGCACGGGTGAGCGATCGACCCCTCGTCTCCTGGGTCGACGCCACGCCAGACGGCTGTGCGGTCGGATCATCCGGCCCGACCCTCAATCCACGCAACGCGATCCGGTATTCGCGACTCTCGGCGATCGAGGCACTGGCCGCGGGCAGTCTCGAAATCGATATTCAGACGATCAGTGGTTCCGGGGCGCGTGGCAGCTTCGAGGTCTCGGCGCAAGCGCTCTCCGGCA
>JAPYTP010000430.1 GCA_029941885.1 Myxococcota bacterium | reverse complement strand
GCCAGGGCCGGGCTCGCATAGACCAAGCCCAACACCACCTGAAATGCCACTCTCCTTGAAACTCGAACTCTCAGAATCTTCAGCATTGAATGCTCTCCTCTTCGCATCTTTTCTCTCGCATCTCTCTTCGATCAGGCCCGGGTCCACTTCCACGGATGGGAAACCCCTTCCGTTCGGGGGTGTGCCGTCCAGTGTGTCGAAGGGCGCACATCAAACCACTATAGGCACCGGGTATTTGGAACGAACGAAGCAGACCGGCAGCATCCCGGCGCAAGGCAGTAAGGGCCCGCCACGGGGCTCCCCTAGGGATTTAACATAGCGCCCATACCCGGACGTTGTGCCAGAAGACACCTTGTACGCCCAGTCCCCTAGATCGAGGCTGAGGAGGAGACCTGTGGGCCGAGTAGGGGGCCGGGCCCAGTAGCGGGGCTCTGCCAAGGCGAGCGGCAGGGAGATTGGCCTCATCGGGCCAGAACCTTTACGGCGCATCGCAACGAGCCGCCGTACGTAGCGCTCGTGGTCAACTCATCGATGGGATGCACGCGATACCCAAGGTTTCTCCAGACGGCATGGCCCTCGCGGTCGAGTGCATCCAAACTGTAGCGTGGCACGTAGGCGTGCTGTTCGCCTCCAGCCTCCTCTATTAGCACGTTGTTATACGTCAGCACCGGATAGTTGGGGCCTGCCGCGCGCGAGCCCACCACCCCGTTGGTCTCGGGATTGCTCGATCGAACGGAAAGGTAAGGCACGCGTTCGACACCGAAACCCTGGGACACGAGTTCTTGCGCGATGCTATCAAGCGCGCCTGCAAGTTCGCGGCTGTCGGCGACCGCCTCCCCAGTACGCCCCACCAACTCGGGGCGCTTGATCGTCTGCTCATCGGGTTGCTTCAACTCGTGTATTTCCGGGTGACCAAAAAACATTTCCTCGGCACGCAGTTCGAAGTCTTCTACTTGCCTGGGCGAATCAAGAAGTTCTCGCTCGGCAATTTCCGCGCCCCAATTCGGGTCAGCAAGCAGAATCTTTCCGCCGCCCAGGGGCGTCAGAATCATGTCGATATGGCCCACTGGCTGAGGGACGGGGCCGATTACGACAATTCTGCGTCCTAGCAGAAGAGCGAAATGCCGAGCGACCTCTTTTTCCGTGAGTTTCAGCTCAGCGGCGTTGATCCTAATCGTGTTGCCACCGATGAAGCTCGTCTCCTCATCCGAAACTAGGTTCCCACCTTCAAAACTCAACTGCGAATGCTCGTGGAGCCAGCCCATCTTGGCGGCGACAAAGCCTCCCATTTCGATATCTCGCGCTCGTGAAAATGCCCGACTGGTAATCAGGCTTTTTCCCTCCTCGGCGTTGTCGACGACCAGGAAGGGATCCTGCGGCCACGTTGTTAGATCCACATCTGATGGAACCTCTATGAACTCGATGCGATCGGGCCAGGGATTGCGAACGATCTCGAAGGCATCGAGATCGTTCACCAGCACCAGTATGCGAATGCGATCCGGAAGTGCGTTCACTATTTGATTGATGAGCTCGCTATTGCGAAGCGCCGAGCGTCGGGCGCTACTAAGGCTGGTTACAACCGTGGAAATGGGGGGACCGACATCGGCCAGGACGCGCCCGGAGGCGACTTGTTGGGTCGGGGCGGTAGACCAAAGGCGAAGCGCAATTGGATCCCTTGCGACGAGCAAACCCAGGGCGATGAACACTCCCGCCAACAGAAGAAGAAGCGAGCCAGGAAGCAGAGAAGCGAGTCGACTCTTCACTGCTGAATCAGAAGTGCGGCCGGGTCAGAGAGCCGGCCGTCGGTTTCTTGTTGCGAAGGGGCGAGTATACGAAACCGCCGAGAGTATTCGGAATAGACGAGAGCTTCATGGTTTTCTCGAGCCAGTCGTCAGATTGCTCGGCGCAGCGATCTAATGCCGAGTAGCCCTATCCCGCTCCCCATCGCGATCAATAAGATCGAAGCCAACACAGGTACCTCTGCTGGAATCGCCCCACCTACTGCGTAGTCGCTATTCACATCCACCACCGCCCAGACATACCTCTTCTCGCTCAGAAAACCATGATGGCCTAGCTCGAAGTCTGGTCGGGTATCGCGCAGGTACCGTGTCGGCGAACCAGGGGGGCGGCGCGGCGGATGCCGAATCGCGTTGACGGCCCGGATCCATCGCGCACTCCGTACATGGCGACGCATCATGCGAGCGCTGCGCGGTCGAATGTCCGCACGGCGAAGAGCGGATGGACGATACTCCAAAAGGTAGCGCGCAAGCAGTTCTCCGGGAGGAATGTCGCTCTGTACTCTCAGGGTACCGTCTATCAGAGCGAAGCCATCTTGCACGAAAGGCTCGTTCGAATCCGAAGTCTGGGGCCCCGGAATGAAGTCGACTGTTACCTGGCCAGTGTTCTGCGAAAGATTCTTGAGTCTTAAAGCCGAATCGTTCATGTCATCTGGATCACCGCTGAGGTCGATCAATACTTCCTGACCAGGCCCAACGAATACAGGTCGTGATTGGGCATAAGCGCTGGCCGAAAGAAAGACCATAGCCGCCAGGGACAAGACGACTGTTCTCGCTCTATGGGTTTCGAGTCGCCATCGATCCATCACTTCTCCAACACCCGAATGGCGACAGTTGCAGCCAAGACGCGCTTCGAAGTTTTTCTCTCGCCCATTGAATTTTCTCCACCATATCAAGTTTGTCGAAAGATACCTTGAGGGACCCGTCACGGGGCTCCCCTAGGGATTTAACATAACGCCCATACTCGGACGTTGTGCCAGAACCCAGCTTGTATGTCCTATCCCCTGCCAGAATGCAGCTTGAATGTCCTATCCCCGAGCCGTCGCCGGTCGCCTCCTGGCAGCGATCCCCTTGGTCTCAGACAGAAGAGTTAGGAGCGCCTACGGCCCTGCGCCGCAAGGCCGGTTAGACCGAGGCCGAGGAGGAGAGCGGTGGAGGGCTCGGGGATGAGCGCGATGTCTCCGTCGAGCACGGCCCATGCAAATTGACTACCAAAACCCGGCCCACCGAACTGATTTTGGATACCGCTCCCCCAATGAAAACCGTACAGGGCGGTATTCAAGGGGTTGCCCTGGTAGTACGTTGACGTCCAATAAATACTCGACTGGATGTTAGTGAAAGGGCCTGAATTGGTCACCGGTCCTTGGACATTGCCGAGAGTCGTATAGAAT
>JAPYTP010000429.1 GCA_029941885.1 Myxococcota bacterium | reverse complement strand
TCGCGCCGGGTGTGTTCAGCGGGTTGGGGAGCTGAAGGACGGCGGGCGCAAGGGCCCGATCTACGTGGCCGCCCGAGAGCGGGATCTCGTTCGAGCGCTGGTCGATTCCAACACCGGTCCCTTTCCGAGCGCCGGAATCCCACACGTCTTTCGTGAAATCATCTCGGCGACTCGCTCGCTGGAGGAGCGCGTTCGCGTCGCCTTCCTCGGCCCCGACGGCACCTTCTGCCACCAGGCGGCCAGCCGCCAGTTCGGCGCTCAGGTCGACCTTGTCCCCGTGACCAATATGCGGGACATCTTCACGTTGACCGAACGCGGGGATACCCATTTTGGCGTGGTGCCCGTCGAGAACACGATCGAGGGCCCGATCACGGTCACCTTCGACGCCCTCGTCGAGACCGAAGTGACGATCTGCAGCGAGATCAAACTCGAGATCTCGCAACACCTGATGTCGCGAACCGGTCGCCTCGAAGACGTCCAGAAGGTCGCGTCCCATCCTCAGGCTCTGGCCCAATGTCGCGATTGGCTCGAAATGAACCTGCAGGGCATCGATACGGTCGAGACCACCAGCACCGCGGCCGCGGCCCAGCTGGCCCATGCGGACGAGAAAGTTGCATCGATCGGTTCTCAGGTGACGGCCGAGGTCTACGACCTGCTGACGATCGCGTCGTCGATCGAGGATCACCGAGGCAACACCACGCGTTTCCTCGTGATCGGTTGCGAGACCCCGGCGCCGTCGGGCCAGGATCTCACGAGCGCGGTCTTCACAGTCCGCCGTGATCAGTCGGGGGCTCTACACGATCTGCTCGGACCCTTCGCGCGCAACGGCGTGAACCTGACAGCGGTGCAGTCCCGTCCCATGAAGGGCAAGCCCTGGGAGTACATTTTCATCGTCGACATGGAAGGGCACAAGGAGGATGCCCCGGTCGCTCGTGCACTCGAGGAGGCGGGGGCCGTTGCGGCTTCGCACAAGGTCCTGGGCTCCTTTCCCCGTGCGCTCGAAGTGAGTTCTGGGAGCGCGAACGTTCGACAGGAGACGGCCCGATGAGCATCGCTGAACTCATCAAGCCACATATTCGCGACCTCGCACCCTATGTGCCGGGTAAACCGATGGAGGAGCTGGAGCGCGAACTCGGCATCAGCCACTCGATCAAACTGGCCTCGAACGAAAATCCGCTCGGACCGAGCCCGAAGGCCGTCGAAGCGATGCGAGAGGCGGCCGGCGAGATTCATCGTTATCCCGACGGTGCGAGTTTTGCGCTCCGCAAGAAATTGTCAGGCCGTCTGGGTGTCACCGAAGAGCAACTGGTCTTCGGATCCGGGGGCGACGAGATCCTGGAGTTGATCGCCAAGATCGTGATGGGCCCCGGCGACGAGGTCGTATACGCGTGGCCCTCGTTTGCGATGTACCCGATCGTGGTCAAGGGTATGGGCGCCAAAGGGGTCCAGGTCCCGCTGACCGAGGGCTTCGTGCACGATCTCGACGCGATGGCCGCCGCGGTAACCGACAAGACCCGTGTCGTGATGGTCTGCAATCCGAACAATCCATCGGGCACGACCGTGGGTGCGGCGGAATTCGATCGCTTCGTCCGTGCGCTTCCCGATGACGTGGTGCTGGCCGTGGACGAGGCCTATTTCGAGTTCGTCCGGCGCGACGATTATCCCGACGTCGTGTCGCTGATGGATCGACGCCCGGGGACGCTCGTCCTGCGCACCTTCTCGAAGATCTACGGCCTGGCGGGAATTCGGATCGGGTACGCGATCTGTGATGCAGAACTCGCGAGCTTCCTGGAACGGGCGCGTCATCCCTTCAATGTGAACCGGCTGGCGGAGGTCGCAGCGCTCGCAGCGCTCGACGACGAAGACCACGCTCGCAGAACGATCGAGATGAACACGACGGGGATCGACTACCTGACGACCGAGCTTCACAGACTGGGGATCGAGACGTGGCCCTCCGAGGCGAATTTCATCCTCGCGCGCACTGGGGGGCAGGTCTTTGATGCGTTGCTCTCCGAGGGAATCATCGTGAGGCCGATGGCTGGTTTCGGGCTGACCGAACACGTGCGGATCTCGGTCGGTCTGCCCGAGGAGAACGAACGCCTGATCAAGACACTCGCGGAGATTCGTGGGCACGATCCGTTCCCTGGGGAGGCTGCCATTTGACGACTTCCGGGATTCGTGCCGCCGGCGCCGGCGCCGGCGCTGCAGTCGATGCGAGCGCCCCCTTCGAGCGCATTGCCGTGCTCGGTCTCGGGCTGCTCGGTGGCTCTGTCGCCGCGGCAGCGAAGGAGCGCGGACTCGCACGCGAGGTCGTCGGCGCCGCACGTCGTCCGGCACCGCTCGAACGCGCGCTGGCAGCCGGGATCGTAGACTCCGTGGCGTCTCCCCGGGAAGCGGTCGAGGGGGCGGACCTCGTGATTCTCGGGACGCCGGTGGGTTCGATGAGCCAGGTCGTGTCGGACGTGGCCAGTGGTCTTTCTCCGGGCTGTCTCGTAACCGATGTCGGGAGCGTCAAGGGCGCGGTGATCGAGACTATTCCCGGATTGTTGCCGGCTGGGGTCGAGTTCGTCGGTTCCCATCCCATGGCCGGAAGCCATCTCCGGGGGCCGGAACACGCGCAGGCGGACCTCTTCGAAGGCGCCACCTGCGTCGTGACGCCGCGGGCGGGACAGGATCTATTCGCTGTCGAGCGCGTCGAAGCGTTCTGGCGGAATCTGGGCGCGCGGGTCGAACGTCTCACCCCGGCTTCCCACGACGAAGATGTCGCGTGGGTGAGCCATCTACCGCATCTGGTCGCCTTTGCCTTCGCGGAGTCCCTGAACGCGGCGCCCGATCGCGTCGGCCGACTGGCGGGCGGGGGTTTTCGCGATTTCACTCGGATCGCCCAGAGCGATGCCGAATTGTGGGGGGAGATCCTGAGCCTGAACGGCAAGGCTCTCTCCGGTCCACTCAATCATTTCTCCGCGTCTCTGGCGAAACTCGCCCGGGCGCTCGAGGAGGGCGACGGCGAGTCGCTCGAAAAATTGTTGAATCAGGCGCGGCTTCGGCTTGCGGAGGTCGCATCCTTGGCCTCGACTCCTGTCGGGACGGAAGACGACGACGCCTGAAAAGTGCATCAACCTTTTGCACCGGGTCGAAGGCTCGGTCTGGCGCACCACACGGGGTGGTGTCGACCTCCAGGAGTAATCATATACACATGTCTGAA
>JAPYTP010000428.1 GCA_029941885.1 Myxococcota bacterium | reverse complement strand
CCGTGAGGACGAGGCCCGCTGGTCTGGCTATATGCGCGACGCACAAGAAGACGACAACGCGGTATTCGATTCCCTGCTGCGGGAGATCTTGCCCAAGGCGCAGCGTTCCAAACTGCGAACGCGATGGCGTTCGCTGCCGCAGCGGTGATCGTCCATGCCACGTGCCCGCAGCCGACTAGTACTCTGGCGTGTAAATCTCGCAAGCAAGTTTGTCGCCACCGAAAATCACGAGCAGGCGTCCCAGTGCAATGTACTGGTTGATCATGAAGGCGAGTTCCGCGATTTCGGCGTCCTTGAAATGTTCACGAAGCTCAGCCTTGAAGGCGCGATCGACGGTTCGGTGATCGGCCGCGAGACGTTCGGCAAATCGCACCGCCAACGCGTCTCGGGGTTCGAGCTTCCGTTCTGCCTCTGGGAGGTGGATCTGCGCAACGATCTCTTCGGTAAGTCCTTGACGCGTCGCCGACGCGTACCGAGCGAACAGTCAGGTGTCGCATTGATTGATGGAAGCGACCTTGAGACGCGCGAGCTCTTTCACGCGAGAAGGAACGATGCCTTCGATGTGTCCTGGCTTGAAGAACTCGAACCAGCGAGCGAAGTGTTCCGGAATCAAGGCACCCAGGTTGAGCGCATCATCTCCGGCAGATTCATCGGCTGAAATTTCACTATTGGACATTGAAGTTCCTTCCCGTCAGGAGTGAGGCTGATGTTCCTGAACTCACTAAAACGTATCAAGCTAGCGGTACCGCTGCCCGGGCGTCTTTGCGGCTGTAGTAACGCCAAACGATGAGGACCAAAGCCCAACTCAACGCCGACACTGCGATGCCGATGCGCGAAGCAGTTGACGGAACGTGGGCAAAGCGAATCCGCGCGGGCCCCGAATCGACCGCAACCCCCTGAAATGCATGGTTGGCGCGGAGCGAGGGACGCGTGACTCCGTTGACGCGCACTTCCCAAGTGGGGAACCAAGCCTCGGCGATGACGAGCGTGCCGGGGCGATCAAATGTGCAGCTGAGTTCGATCCACGCGGATCCCCGTTTCATGGGTTCGCAGGGCGCCCGGTTTTCTGGCGCCAGGTTCGGGGCACGATTCGCATCGAGGGATGAATGGAAGGGCGAGCTGTCGTTCAACTTCGTGGCCCCGCGGCCTACAAGCTGTTCGGCACCGCGCCCACGGTAGTAGTCGAATTGCAGCGCGGGGTCGAGTTCCTCGTCATCGAGGGTAAACGAGGCGATGCCTTCTTGCGCGAGGGCACCGACGAATGGAACCGTCTCGTGGGCGAGACCTTTCAGGAGCGCGCGCTCGGGATAGAACTGCACGTACGCCAATGTCTTGCGATTGCGATACAGCTCAATGTGTTCATTGCGTTCGACGAGTTCAAACGCGTCCGATGCCGGCATCGTCGGGCTGACGCTTGCGAGCCGCGAAACGAAACGCACATTGGCGAGAGCGGAGAGTTCGGCGGCGGTTTGGGTGTTGGCTTTTCGAACGTCTCCCCGCGCTCGGGCAATGCGCATCGAATCGAAGAAGCCTGTCTTGATAATGTCGCCGACGTAACGGGTGCTGGTCCAGCTCAGCCAACTCCACGCCATGTCCCGGCCCGCGGCGTCAACCGCAAGCATGTCCGTAATGGGGTTGTAGTGATGGGTGTCGAGGATTCGTCCGGGGGCTTCGCCCTTCAATCTGGCAAAACTTTCTCGCCAACTCGCGACGCGATCATCGGGATAGGTCCAGTCTTCTTGAAAGCGGTATGGCGAAACGTCGAGTAGCAGCAGGACGATGACAGCGATTGCGAAAACAGTACGGCGCCTTTCGCCAATGGCGCGGATCCAGACGGGGATCACAAGGCTGACCGCGCTGGCAAGCAGAAAGGGCAGGGACGGAAACGCAAAGTGACTCGGCGCGCGAAGGTGCGCGTAGATGAAGACGGTCTTCGATAGCAGTACAAAGGGTTTGGCGAATAAAAAGACCAGAACGCCCAAGCCGAGAACGCACAAAATTTGGGTCCGGTGATTCGGGTAGGCCGAACTCAACATGTCAAAGCACAGCGCCGCAATCGCACCGAAGAACAGCACCACGAGCAAGCCGAACAACAACAGCTCCGCTGTGAGGGCAGTGCCCAAAGGTCGATCTGCCAAGCCTCCAAATAGCGACCAGTGCTTGGTCGCAATGGCGTGCACTCCAAAAGCAATGAGGAGTGCAAGTGCGAAGAGAAGGAGAAAGATGGCGAGTCGACCGCGGGCTTCCGGGTTCGTGCGGTCCCGCGCCAGAAGAATCGCACCGCCCCCAACCAAGAACATCGCAACCCAACCCTGGTACCACTGACCAGGCAACGAAACGAATTCTTGCGGGATATGACCGGCCAGCTGAGCCGCGAGCAAGCCATCGCGGTCGACAAGGGCGAGCAAGTGCGGGAAGGAGTAGTACTGGCGAAAGACGTCGACGCTTTGAGAATCGTGCCACTGCAGAAGAGACCGTTCGAACAGCGCAGGCAGCGTCGGGAACGCAACCAGCAGGCTCATGCCCGCGCCCACAAGCAGGCCTAGGCCCAGCGCCGTGCGCAGTGCTCGGGCGCGATCGCCTGTTTCTGCGCGTCGCCAAGAAATGCACCCGTAGAGAATCAGCGCGTGGGGAAGAACCAGCCAAAATCGTTCCATGTCATAGAACAGCAAGGCGGATGTGATCGTTGCAAAAGAAAAGTTGGCGCGGTTCGGGTCTTCGGCCAGGCGTGTCCATGCGAGGAAGACCATCGGGATGATGGTCATCGAAACCGGCTGATGCATGTGGCCGACTTCGCCGACGAAAATGAAGACCGAAGGGTGAAGCGCATAAACCAATGCGCCAACCAAGGCGCTCGTTCTCGAACGCGTCAGATGACGACACCAGTGGTACATCGAGAGCCCCGCCAAGGCGAGGAAGAGGGTGTCGCCGATGCGAAGACCGTCGATGAGCCCCCAATGTTCGACGAACGGAAGCAACAGATATGAAGAAAACAACGGCTGGATGTACCAGAACACCAAAGAAGCGCCCGAGTTCCAGTCGGACGTCCAGAGGTGCAGGGTCGCTTGCTCTTTGATTTGCTCGGCGAGCGTGGCCATTAGGCCAACGTGTCCCGCGAAATCACTTTTGCCCAAGCCCGCGTGCCACGATCCGCTCCAGGCGGCAAAGACCAATGCGACGATGAGCGCCGGGTAGACCCAGCTCTTGAAGG
>JAPYTP010000427.1 GCA_029941885.1 Myxococcota bacterium | reverse complement strand
CGCGTCGATGTGTCAGGAGATGGGGTCCGGTGAATCGGGAGACATCAACCGCTCGATGTTTCGGCTGGCGCGGACCGCGAACTCAACGGGCTTGTATGCCCATGTCCTGTGTCCGATCGTGCGCGACGCCTTCGCCGGATCGTGGAGAGGCCCGGGGCCTGGCCTCTCCGTCGACGTGTACGTGGAGGATCGACACGATCGCAACATCGAGTGCTCGCTGATCTTTTCCCAGTTCAACGGCTCGGGTCTGCACTACCGGACCGTAAGCAGCGCAGGCAAAAAAGGAAAGCAAACGCTTCCGAGGATGTCTATGTCTACCAGGTACGGGGGTGGGATCTACCAGCTCCAGTGCCGGCTCCCGCAGCACAATATTCCCTGGGGAAACTACACGCGCTTCTTCTCATACGTAGTGAATGAGTAGCGTCATGTTGCGAAAATTCTCGTACCTCACACTGGCCGTTGCGGGAATCGGGGCCGTCCTCGCACTGCACCGTGAACACCCCATGCCGCTTCTCTCCGGGAATTCGGGTCCGTCGAAGCACTACGAAGCTGAAGTGGAAGCTCGGGTGGACGCTCGGCTGCGCCGCCTCGAGGAGGAGCTGGCGCAGCTCGTCACCGAGCGTGCCCAGCTTCGAGAGGAAGTGGCAGAACTGAACCTGGTCGCGTCGTCCGGAGGGAGTGCGAATGAACCGGGCGGAGACGTGATCGCCGCGGCTGAGATCGAGACGATCCCGGCTGCGTTCGACGCGGAGGATGAGGCTGAGCGCGAAATCCAGACAGCGGAAATGCTCGACAGACTGGTGACAGCGGAGCGCGAACCGTCGCGTTGGAGCGTCGATTTCGAACTCGATGTCGCCGACGTGATGCGCTCGGATGAGATGCGCGATTCGCACCTGTTCGATGTGCGCTGCGGCGGAAACGTCTGCCGCGTTCACCTCAGTCACGATGACGGCGAGGCCCAACTCAGGATTGCGGAGGAACTTCCCCTGACACCCCCCTTCAACACGGAGGGAATGATCCGTTTCACGGGCAGCGATGACAATCCAGAGACGGTGGTGTATGTGGCGCGGAGAGGCGAGCGGCTGCCCGAGCTACCCTGATCACGCAGCCACGGCCACGCAGCCACGGCGAGTTGTGCCGCCCAACTCGCCCGTGGCGCGGGCAAGAAGCAGCTGGCGGGGGACACCGTTCGCGAAGCCACGAGCGACGAGGTGGATCTGTGCACCGGCATCTTCGTCGATGCGACCAACACCGGCACGAATCCGGTGCTCGCGGATACGGATGGCGACGGAGTCAATGATGGCGATGAGATCGCTGCGGGGACCAATCCCAACGGCCCCGCCGGGGTTCCCGCTCTTGGCCCCGGGCAGCTTGCCCTGCTCGCCCTGATCCTGCTAGCGCTCGGGACGGCTGCAATCCTTCGGCCAGGTTCAAAGTCTATTTGACGCTCTGTCGGCCAATACTGCTGGCACCCTTGACGAGTTTCTCGGGCGACGACGCGGACTTGCCACTGTAGGAAAGGCAGCAATCGCTAACGTTCTGCTGCTTGCGGAGGAGGGCTCTAGGCTGCCCGAACCGGGTACCGATCACCTGCATCAGGCTCTTTGGCGCATGATCGAGCCGAGCCTCAGAGAATTGAGTCAATACGACGACGGGTGTGCTGATGTTGAGGTGATGACTCTCAACTACGATCGATCATTCGAAAATTTTCTAGGGGACGCGGTGATGTACGATTGGGGCCGTGATTTTGAGGAAGCGCACTACATCGTCGAAAAACGGATGTGGTTTTCGCCTTTACACGGTGACGTTGGTGCGCTCAGCGAGACTCCTTTTGGATGTGGCCGAGTTGCCTCCGAAACACGTGCCATCACGACCGCTTTGCCTCGACTGCGTCTCATAGAAGACCCGATCAATCACACCACCGCACAGCACTGGATATCGAAATCGTCACGGGTGTGGTTCCTCTGCTTGGGATTTCATCAAAAAACGTGGACATCCCGGTATCCGGCCAAAAAAACGAACGCCTGCTGGCAAGCCCGGGAGATCGCCGGGGACGCCTCACAGCGGCGCGCCGAACCCCGGTGCGGAGGTGGTGTCCCTCTGTCGCCAGGATCCAAAGGTCGACGGATCAGTCGAACACCTTCGTGAATCCGACGAGGGCGACGGGGATCGGCGTGCCGTTTCCGCCGAGGACACCCCCCTTCAGGCTGACCGCCCACGAGTCGGAGATGCGTCGATTCACGCCAGCTGCCGCGCGGATCGCGTGCCGCCACTGATTGCCCGAGAGTCTCTGACCATTCAAGAAGGCATTGGGATCGTAGTCGCCGTAGTGATGCTGGGTGCCGAGTTCGGCGTACAAGCCCCAGTCGTGGCGGGCGTCGGGGCGCCACTCGATCGCAAACCGGGGCTCGACAACGATCGAACTCTCGGAGTTCACGTCGCTGTCTGTGAAGCCACTTCCCTGCGCAGTGAGGAAACCGAAGGCGCGGACACCCGCCTCGGCGCTGATCAGGAGCGAGTCGTCGGTTGATCGGAATAAGTTGGCCTTGGTCGCGAGACCGACCGCGCCGCCCGCGAAGTAAGTGCTTAGTTCGGCCCCGATCTGGACACGCTCCCAGGGCGCATAGTAGACCCCGACGCCGAGGCCCGTGGCGGTCGCGACGTCGTAGCCACCTCGCAACACGACCGCCCACTGGCCGCGGGGCACGATCTCAGCGCCCTCGATCGATTGCGCGGGAGCCTCGGCCTGTGCGGCGAGAAGAAGGAGCCACGCGACCAAAGCGGCGCGCGCGATCGGCCTGGGCCGACTCGCAGCGCGGCATGAACGTCGGAGAGGTGTGACCGGTCGAAGTTGCGAGATCACGTGGGAGAGTCCTCCTCGGGTATCGAAGTGATTAGCGGATCGGCGACCAGCGGCGCGGACTAGCGCCCCCGACTTCGCCGAGGTTATCGCCGAATAGTACAGCAGACGTTTGAGTCTCTCTGTTCAATCATTTTTTTCGAAATACTAGGTAGCACGAGGACCCGGTTGTCAGTTATTTCTGCCTTCATGTTTTTTCCGATCAGGCGTCAGTGCCAACGAAGCAGAGCATCCGGTGTCACCCGGGTTCCGATCCCCACTAGCCGCTTGCGATCGATCGTTTTGGCCTCGGCCCAGAACGGGCCCCTTGGGACCTACTTGTCAGAATGCCTAGTATCGGTGGTGCCGAAAACGCGGCT
>JAPYTP010000426.1 GCA_029941885.1 Myxococcota bacterium | reverse complement strand
CTCTTCGACGCGGACCGAGTCGCCTCGACCGATCGAGCGTTCGTCGACGACCTGCCAGGCGGCGGGAAGCGTTGGGTTCAGCACGCCACCGGAATCGCGGGAGTCTGGGTGAATGGTCAGCTGACGCTCGAGCACGGCAACCCGACCGGGCAGCTCGGCGGCCGTACTCTGAGAGGAGGAGGCCAGGTCAGCGGATAGGTTCTTCGCGTGCGTCTTCGACGACATGACCAGGCTGAATGATCGAAGCGGTCGAGCCGACCGGGAGAAGAGACCATGCTTGAACGATCCGAGCCCAGGACCGATCCCGCCGCGGACAGCGACCGAGAGCGGCCCCCGCTGATCGAGCGTGTTCGGGCGCTAGCACCTCTCGTAGAGGGCGAGGCAGAGGAAGCCGAGCGCAACGGCACCCTCTCCGACGCCGTCGTCGACGCGCTCGCCGGGACGGGCGTGTTCCGCATGCTGCTCCCGAGGGCGGCGGGGGGCGAAGGGGCCTCGACGACCGAGGCCATCACCGTGATCGAGGAGCTGGCACGCCAGGACGCCTCGGTCGGCTGGTGCTCGGGAACGGGGACGCTCAACACCGGGATCACCTACGCACGGGTCGGCGAGTCCGCGCTCCCGGAGATCTTCCGCAACGCGCGCTCCGTCTGCGCCGGGGTGCTCTCGCCCTTCGGCCGGGCGCGGCGGGTCGAAGGCGGCTGGCGCGTCGAGGGCCGCTTCAAGTTCGGGAGCGGCGTGCGCTTCGCGACGACCGTGACCGCGGGCTGCGTGGCGGTCGACGCAGACGGCGAGCCCCTCGCGAGCGGCGACCGCACGAAGATCGTCGCGGTCTGCGTGCGCCCCGAGGACGTCGAGGTGCACCTCGACTGGTCGGTCTCCGGTCTCGAGGCCACCGGGAGCGGCGACTTCAGCCTCCACGACCTCTTCGTGCCGGAGGACCGGGCCTTCGACCTCGACAACGTACCTCGGCGCGGCGGCCGCCTGCTCTCCCTGCCCTTGATGTCCTGCTCCTACTTCTGGCACATGGGCTTCGCCCTCGGCGTCGGCCGGCGGGCTCTCGAGGAGGTGCGGACCCTCGCGGCGTCGAAGGTGCGTCTCGGGAGCCGGCTGACGCTCGTCGAGCGCCCGACCTTCCAGCGCGATCTCGCCGTCCGCGAGGCGGCTTTGCGGGCTGCCCGGCTGCTCTGCTTCGACACCTTCGCACGCATCGAGGAGACGCATCGACCCGGGGATCACCTCCCCCTCGAAGCGCGGGCCGACATCGCCCAGGCGGCGATCCACACGGCCGAGGTCGCCACCGCCGCCGCCGAGTTCGCCTTCCGCGCCGCGGGGGCGCACGCCGTCCATCGCGACACCCGAATCCAGCGCTGCCTGCGGGACATGCTGACCGGCCGCCAGTCGGCCGCGATGTGCGACGAGGTCTGGGAGCGCGTCGGTCAGGTGCGGCTGGGGCGGGCTTCCGACGACATCATGCTTTAGGCGCGAGGGACCCGCGCTGCCCACCCACGGAGAATCCACCTTGATCGTCGACACCCACACCCATGTCGTCTCCCTCGACGAGGCGCGCTACCCGCTCCAGTGTACGGCCACAGACGCAGATGACCCGAGTTCCTGGCCGCTCTTCGCCCGGGTGACGGCTGAAGAACTCGCGAGGGAGATGTCGGTCTGCGGAGTCGATCGCGCCTGCCTGGTCCAAGGGTACGCCGCCTATCGTTTCGACAACGGCTACGCCGTCGACGCCGCCGAACGTGACCCGGACCGCTTCGTCTCGGTTTGCGCTGTCGACATCGTCGATCCCGACGCGCCCAACCAGCTCGATGCGCTCGCCCGATCGCCGCGAATGCGAGGCGTACGGATCGTTAGCGGCTTCAGCGACGGCGACCCGACGCTCGACAGCCCCGAGGCGCGACGTGTCTGGGAGGTCGCCGAGCGGCTCGGGATCGTCGTCGTTGCCTTCTCGCTCGGGGATCGGCTCGGCGGCTTCGCGGAGGCAGCCCGCAGCCACCCCGCGCATCCAGTCGTCCTCGACCATTGCGGCTTCGTCGACATCGCGGCCGAGCTCGACCGTCTCGAGCCGCTCGTCCGCCTCGAGAACGTCTACCTGAAGGTCTCGACGCGCGTCCTCGTCCAGAGCGACCCCGCTACGATCGTCGACCGGCTCGTCGACGGCTTCGGCGTCGACCGCCTGCTCTGGGGCAGCGACTATCCCGCCTCCCACGAGCGCAGCTACCGGGATTGGGTCGAGCTCGCCCGGACCAGCACCCGCCACCTCACTTCGGATCAGGCCGAGCGCTTCCTTTCGGGCACGGCACTCGCGCTCTGGCCGCAGCTGCGCGGCGAGGGGTAGCGGCCGCCTCGCGCGCGACGTAGATCCGGGCGCGCCTGGAGATCCTCCAGCGGGAACGACGATTGGCGTCGGCGGGCGCCGGGCTATCTTGGAAGACGACCCCGGGAGGACCGACCATGTCCGCTGCCCACAAGCCGATGCCCACGGACAAGATGGTGATCTTCAAGGGTGCTGGTGCACCGAGCCTCCAGGAGGCGGCGATGTCGACCGGCCGGAGCCACGTCGACGACGAGCCGATCGACGAATTCTTCAGCGAAGCCATCATGACGAGCTTCTCGAGCTCCGTGCCCTACCGGCAGGAGGGCCGCAATGGCATGAGCCTCGTCAGTCTCGACTTCCCACCCGGGGCCATGCTGCCGCGTCACAGTCACTCCGCGGACTGCTTGTACTACATCGTCTCGGGTGGGATCGTCATGGGCACGCGCGAGCTGGGCCCCGGTGACGGCTTCTTCGTTCCCGCCGATCAGCCCTACGGCTATCACGCTGGAGCGGAGGGTGTCGTGCTTCTCGAATTCCGCCAATCGACCGCCTTCGACACGAAGTTCCACGAGAAGGACCCGGCGCGCTTCCGGGCGAAGGCGGAGGCCTCGCTCGCCGAGGCAGCTTCGCCCCCGACAAACGCCGCCCGCGAGGCCTGATCCCCGCGGACGTCCAGCCGCGATCAATCCCTGAGCTTGACCACGATCTCGTGGAGGGGGGGCCCTACGTTGCGCGCCTTCGCTGTCTTCCGGCCTTCTTTCGGAGCCGACACAAGCAAGCAATCGTCGAGTTCGCGTGGACTTTCATCCGGCGCTCGCCCCGGAGATCTTGAAGGTCTGATATCCCCAAGTCTCTCCAAGGAGCCCGGATGAACCACCTACTGGGCGATCACAGCTTGGCCGCCGGTTCCTTCGGATCGAGC
>JAPYTP010000425.1 GCA_029941885.1 Myxococcota bacterium | reverse complement strand
CCAGTCCAGTCCAGCCACTTTCGCCGGCCCAGGATTTTCTGTAAGTCGTTGAAGTATAAGCTGGAATTCGCGTTTGTTCCCCAGCTTCCCAAGCTGAGGGTCGCCGGTTCGAGCCCGGTCTCGCGCTCCATTGACGAAATCACTGAACGCGTGTCGAGCTGAGCAGCGCGACCGCAAAGAGACGAAGAGCATGCCAACGCCCGTTTTTCCAAAGCACGAAGACGACTTAACTCCCGAGCTCATGACAGCGGTGTTGCCGGACGGCAGGTGGCACGCCCGCGCGCTATTGGACGTCAATCCGAAAATTCCGTTCCAGAGATAATGCATAACGCGAGGGCGTTCCCGGTCTACGGCATTCAAGAGCGCGCAATCTATTAGATTAGGCCCCCGACTCATTGAGGTTTTCTTCAATTAGAGGCCGCGGCTGGTGCCTGCCTTTCCTGGCCCTTCTCCGTCGCTTCAGGGTGTATGTCGACCAGTCGATACACAGTGTATGAGTGGCGGGAACGGAACTCCGCGAGGAAAGAAGGCGAAAAGCCATGGGTACCGATTCACTGAGCTGAACGGGAGCCATCCATTTAAGGACAGAGTTCCCGGTGGCTATGTGGCGTACCCGGCTCGGCGGCGCAGTGAAGGGGAAGTCATCTACTTCAACTTCGCATTGGCCCGGGAAATCGGGGTGATCCCAGCCGATCATCCAGACCAACTCACGACCGCGCTCTCCGAGGCCATCGAGCAGGCCTTTTCATTCGTCATCATCAATGAATACGATCGCCTCCACCCAGAGAACTACGCATCGGACGAGATCCTTCCCAATACCTACATGGCGACTCGTTATCTCCAGATGCAACACCCAGGTACACAGGGTTTCACTTCCGGGGACGGCCGCAGTGTCTGGGTGGGTTCGATTGAGAACGAGGGTGTTACTTGGGATGTTTCCTCTTGCGGAACGGGCGTCACCTGTCTTTGTCCGGCGACGGGACATCAAAAGACCTTCTTTGAGTCGGGAAGTGCCACGGCGGACTATGGCTGCGGAACATCAACGGAGGAAGAAGGAATTGGTGCGGCGTTAACGAGTGAGATATTTCACTCGAACGGAATTGAAACTGAGCGGGTGCTGGCAGTGATTGCAACGCGAAGTGGTCAGTCGATCAATGTTCGCGCGGGAAAAAACCTCCTTCGCCCCGCGCACATGTTCATGTACCTGCGCCAAGGAGACCTCGCTCGGCTTGAGGCCGTCGTCGATCTCTTCATGGAAAGACAGGTTGCAAACGGAGACTGGCCCGAAGAATTCGCGATTCGTACCGGGACCCAGGCCGAGCGAAAGAGACGCTATCGCTATCTGGCCGAACACATGGCGACCACGTTTGCTCAAGTGACTGCGACCTTCGAAAGCGAATACATATTCTGTTGGTTGGAATGGGATGGCGACAACATTCTCGCAAACGGCGGGATCATCGATTACGGATCGATTCGACAATTTGGTCTCTATCACCGCAACTACCGCTTCGACGATCAGCCTCGCTGGTCGACTTCGATCCCCGAACAGAAGAAGAAGGCGCGTCACCTGGTTCAGTGCTTCGCGCAAATTCGTGACTACCTGATCGATGGAGAGCGCTCACCGCTCAGTACTTTCCGTAAAGATCCGGTGCTTACGAAGTTCGATCAGGAATTCACTTTGGAGCGCGATCGCCTCTTGTTGCGAAACATCGGCCTCACGGATGAGCTCCAGCAACTTGCCCTCAAGACTCTTCCGGATTTACTTGATGGCTTTCGCAAGGCCCATTCGCACTTCGAGCGCGCTCAGTCGAGTAGGGGCCCGCAGCCATGTGCTGACGGGTTGAGCCATGATGCAATCTTCAGTACGCGTGATCTGTTGCGCGAACTGCCGCATCTCTACATGGCGGATCCCACTCCAATCGATACCGAAAGCTTTATGGAGATCTGTACGAGTGACTACGCGTCGCCCAAAGATCGGCGTCTTACGCCTCACAGGAAGCGAATGGCACGCGCATTTCAGAATCGTTACTTGGCACTTCTCGGGGCGGTGGCCGAGGGTGCAGGCCGGAATGTTCAAAACTTGCTGGAAGAGGTTGTCCATCGCGCAAATCGGATCAATCGGTTCGATCGAGCTACGGGGGATTCATTGGCGCACGGTACAACGGAGCTCGTGCGCAATCGGAAGCGATTGTCGAAGCTCGCGATGTACCGCGTGGTTCAGCAATACACCGAACTCCAATGTCAGAACCCGGACTCCGCGGCCAAGTGTAGCGAGCAGTCGCCACGTCTTCGCAACGCAGATGCAAAGCGAGTTCTCGACACGTTGATCGAGCTTCAGGAACAGTGCCGCCACGGGCTTTAGTTTGCGGTGCCTTGAACACGACGGCTGTTCTCGGCCAGCAGTTCGAGCTTGGTGCGCGCTTCGCCGGGTTCGGAAGACGCGATCTTCTCCAACTCGGCTTCGATGCGTTTGCGCAACCTATCCGGTGGGCGACCTGCGGGGTTGCCCGACTGGCCGGTTTTGAAGCGTGATTCTGCGCCGATGGTGTTGCCTTTGATGAAGGGCATGGCTCGTTCCTCATGCTGTGTTCAGGGTTGTTTCTGGGGAGGGAAGGGCGGAGCCGTTTCAGAGCCGGGAGCCGTCACTGGTGACGCTATGTGATGCGCAATGACACCGTGTGCGTGCACTGAACCGCAACTAGCCGTCATCGCTTACCCTTGGATCGGTTTCCCAAGCTGAGGGTCGCCGGTTCGAGCCCGGTCTCGCGCTCCATTCTTTCGTAACGCCCTCGGCCACTTAGGTCGGGGGCGTTTTTGCTTCGGGTCTTTGACGAATGGGGCAGGGCCGTATAGGGCCGTTTGGGGACGCTGATCTCAGCAAATGAGAGGTCCACTTCCTCTTGTGGGAGTAGATGGATGTAGCGTCGAAGGGGGTGTTCTGGGTTTGATCGACAGAGGAGCGCCCGGAGCCTCGATCAAACCCTCGCGCATACGCGACGGCGTCCGCGTCGTCGTGGTTGGCGCTAGCGCCGCGTTCTTCGATCAGCATCCAACTCCACAAGCCCCAAGCCGAGGAGGAGTGCGGTGGAGGGTTCGGGAATTGGGTAGCGATCGATCGGCAGGCAGGGCGGGGACAGGCATTGATCCGTATTTTCAGCAGTGCGAGCTTCCCGTTGCGGCACTCCTCGAGTCGTTCGCTCGCAAGCGGCGGCCGGGCAATGTAGCGGCAGAGCCTCGGATCACGCTCTGCGTCGC
>JAPYTP010000424.1 GCA_029941885.1 Myxococcota bacterium | reverse complement strand
CTCGAACATCCGATTGAGGATGTTGCAGCCGAGGATCACTTCGGTTTTCTGGGAGTCCGGATCCCTAGATCGAAGTCGGTCGCCGATCATCGATTTGTATCTGAAGAAGGCATTCTCGGCTTTGCCCTGCCTGTGATATCCGGCCTCGCGTTTCCAGCATAGGCGACCAATCTGTTCGATGCGCTCGACTGATCGATTCCTCGCCCGCGGCGCATGCCTGCTGACCCGCGCGTTCTTGATCGGCGGCACGACAACACGCGCTCCGCATTCTTAGGCAGCTTCGTAAATTTCCCTGGAATCGTAAGCCGCATCGCCGACGACAGCCTTCACTCTGAACCGTGCCTTCTTGATGACCTTGACTGCGGTTTTGGCGTCATCGACGTTTGGGCCGGTGAGCGCTTCGGCGACGATGATCCCAGTGCCGTCGACGCCAAGGTGCAGCTTCTTCCAGCCTCGAAAGCCTCTGGAGCCGTGTTTGGCGGCTGCCCACTGGCCTTCACCGAAGACAGAGAGGCCGGTGCCGCCAATGATCAGGTCGATGGGGCCGACGTGAAACTTGGCCTTCAACTTGATCTTCAGGGTCTTGCCACGGGGGGGGAGGGTGGTGTGGTCAGGGACAGCCAGGTGGAGGCCCATGAGATCAAAGATTGAAGTAACGAATCCCTCGGCTTGTCGCAGCGGCAGGTGATACACGAGGCGCAGTGTCAGAGCCGTTTCGATCGCCAGGTTTGAGTACCTGGGCTGGCCGCCGCGACGACGCTTGCTTGGTTTGGCGTTCCAGTTCGCAACGGCGTCGGGTGAGATCCACAGCCTAAGATTGCCACGGCCGAGAAGCGCCTTGTTGTAACTCGCCCAGTTGGTGGCCCGATACTTGGTCTTGTAGGAGGGATGGACGCGTGATCTTTTGGTGGGCATTGCTGGGCCTCCTGCGAATGCTAGGAGGCTTATCGGGATATTCGGGCGGTGGTGGGCTGGATTCATGCAACAACGCCCTTCGTCGCTGCGATCGTTCTCTTCTTCGTGCGTGACGGAACAGAGAAGACGCAATCTGGTTGAGGATGGCGGGTCCGCCGCACGATACCCGGTCAGGCTCCTAGTGACGGGACGGACGCTTGCCCAGGGAATCCTTCACGTAGGTCTCCACCCGCGTACCGGCAAAAAAGTCGGGATTCATCCCGGCGTGGAGCCTCAGCACGTTGTCGCACGCGAAGTCGCGAAAATCCACGTGGCTCATCAACTCGCGCTCGACGAGCTCGTAGGCCTCCGGAACGACTTCTCGCATGTCTGGCACATCCCAGTGTCCGAAATCGGATCCGAGCATCGCCTGAAACCGGACACCGTAGGTGTGGTAGCGCTCGGCAAAGGCCCATGCCGCGCTCCGATCATCGGCCTCACATCCGAAAAAGAATCGCGGAACGAATAGATCCCGGATGTCTTCGCGCCGCTCGATTCCGCTCTGCGCGAAGTCGTCGAGTTCGGGGGGGCAGCCCGTCTGATGTTGTCGCAACGCCTCGAGCAGAGCGGGAGCTTCGAAACGGCTTCCGCCATGCGTTGCCAAGAGCTGGTCCATCTCGCGCCAATCGACGCGCGCCGGATCGAGCTGATGGATATTCGAGCCCCCGCGCTTCTCCCAATGCTCGAAGAGATCCGAATAGAGCGTGGCCGCCCAGCCAGCACCACCCTCTAGAAATCCGAAGTTGAGATCGGGAAATCGCTTCGTCACACCACCGAATATCAGGGCCTTCGCAAGCGCTTCGTGGGCGGCCGCAAAGTGACCGATATGGTTGTACATGTATCGCGTGGGGGACTGGCGGAAGCCCAGCCCCTGACTCCCACTGTGCGTCGTCACAGCGATCCCGAGTTCCTGGCAGCGCGCCCAGAACGGGTCATAGTCGTAGTCGCTGTCGATCGCGAACACGTCGAAATGTTCCCGCGCCGACCCATTTGCTCTCCGCGTGCCCGCGTCGTTGTGCGGAGGACTGCGTCGTACGTAGCCCGAGATCACGATGCAACGCATGCCCAGCGTCTCCGTCGCATGGTTCAGCTCAGCCAGGGCCTCCTCGGGGCTGTGCATCGGGATCAGCGCCGGACAGGTCATGCGATCGGCGTAGTCGGCGACAGCGTCCGCGAGGAATATATTGAAGGCGCGCGCCGCGCCGCGCCGAAGCTCTTCGTCGGCGAGGCCGAGGGCGAAGTTGCAGAGCGTCGGGTAGACGATCGTGAAGTCGATGCCGAGCTCGTCCAGCCGGTCGGCGAACAGGCCCGGCAACAGAGCCGTCGCACGGTCTCGGGTTCGCGTCGGAACGCCCCACCAGGGTGCTGCGAGCATCCAGCCGTCCCGCCGTTCCTCCACGCTCGTCGATGTCCAGCTGTCCGAGCCAAACGTGAGTCGCCAGGCAGGCTCGCGACTTATTCGGCTCCATGCCTTGCTTCCTAACGTGCGTTGGAGATAGTCCGTGAGGACCGGAATGCTCTCGATCATGTGCCCGTCGGCGTCGATGATCGGGTGATCCAGTCGAGCGTGGATTTCTTCGGCTGTCCTCCGAGTACCGCTCATCGCGACCTCCGCGCTAGATGGGGAATGGCGCGATTGAAAGGGGCCGGGTTGCCCCCCCTCCCGCGTGCATGTTAACAGCATGGTGCGGAGCGGCAGTTCCACGATCGAGATCCTCTTTTCACTACGTCTCGAGGAGCGGTACGGCGTGGTCGACATAAATTCAGCTAGCGTCGTGCGACGAGACGGAGACCCTTCGATGCGCTTCTCTATCACCCTCGACACAGGCGGGACCTTCACCGACCTCGTGCTCGCCGACGAACACGCGATTCGGGGGCTGCACAAGGCAGCGACGACACCCGAGGATCCCTATCAGGGAATCCTCGCCGCGCTCGATCTGGCAGCGCGGGCGGAGGATCTCGACGTCGCCACGCTTCTCGAGAGAACCGAGAGCGTCGTCTATGCAACCACCCACGCAACGAATGCCATTCTCGAGGGGCGAACCGCTCGTACCGCCTTCCTCACGACCGAGGGCCACCGCGACATCCTGCTCTACCGCGAAGGCGGAAAGCAGTCGCCCTTCAATCTCGCCCAGCCCTATCCCGACCCCTACGTGCCGAGGTCACTCAGCTTCGAGCTGCCCGAGCGTATCGTGAGCGACGGAAGCGTGATCCAACCTCTGGACGAAGCGGCCACGTTGCGGGTGATCGAGCGACTCCGGGAGCTCGAGGTCGAGGCCGTAGGGGTGTGTCTGCTCTGGTCGATCGCGAATCCGAGC
>JAPYTP010000423.1 GCA_029941885.1 Myxococcota bacterium | reverse complement strand
GCGATCGACGTAGTCGGTGAAGGGATCTCGCCGGTAGCGAGCGAAGTGATCGTCCACACGGAGATCGCGGATCGCCGCGCGACCCTCGACAAGGCGCTTGTCCCGCTCGTGCAGGTACTTCTCCTGGACCGCGTCCGGATCGAAACCGTGACCAAAACCGTCAGTGTCCTTCATCTCATTTCCTTGCTGTCTCGCCAGTTGCGAACGGGTGTCCGAGTCGTGGATTCTTTCGCGGACTGGCTCGCGAGAATCCCGAGCCTGCTTCGGCTTGGAACCCCAGTCGCCGACACCATACCCGGAACGATCGAAGCGAGCCGCCAACATCGCCTCCAGAGACGCTCCGCTGACATGAGGTGGACGGATTTCGGATTCGCCGGTCTCCGGTTCGAAGTCGCCGAAGCCGGCCCATCCGTTGCCACGCTCTCGCGATCGTCGAGGTTTGAGACGATCTGGGACGTTCCAGCTGAGAGGCAAATCGCCGAATTCATTCCGGATTTCGTTCGGTCGAGTTCTGGCACACTCCGGGGTATTCCCGCGCACTCGAGCGCGCCCGTATGAAGGCGTCGCCTTCGGGGATGGGGACGTTGGCCGCATGGACCTCAATCATCGGGGAGCGCCTCGCGCTTGCGGCGCCTCGAGGTGGGGTGCGGGTTCCCTCGACGTAGCGGTCTACGGCGTGCCCGACGAGCCGACCCCCGGACGACCAGGTTGCGCTCGCAGTCGAAGTGCGCGCCGACATCAAGTGTCGAGACCGTAGAAGCGAATGCAATTGCCCCCCAGAACGCGGTTGAGACTGGCTTCCGGCAGGCCGCCCAGTTGCCTCTTCAGCGTAGTGAGCACGTCGAGTTCCGCATCGATGTGTGGATAATCGCTGGCCCAGATCACTTTGTCGTCACCCAGCCGCTCGACCACGGAGCGGGTCATCGTTTCGTCCGGATCAGCCGAGATCACGCACTGCCGCTTGCAGTACTCGCTGGGCAGCATCTTCAGGTCGCTCGTGCCACTGACGACCACCTTCTCGAATTTGTGATCCATGCGGTCGAGCCACGCGATCAGCCAATTCGAGCCGGTTTCCAGCACTGCCATGCGCAGGCGCGGATGGCGTGCCAGCACGCCGGCGGTGACCATCTGCGTAAAGACGATCATCACTTCGAGACCGAGGAATGTGCTCACCAGGCCGCCGGTGGAGGCCGCGGCACCATCAGCCAGATAGTTGCGGAGCGGACCCTGGTCCATTTCCCGGGCCACGACGTGAAAGGCGATCGGCATATCCAGGTCGGAGACCGCATCATAGAACTTGCCCAGCGCCGGATTGGCGATGCTCATTCCGCCGCGGGACGCGGGATCCGGCGACAGATAGATGCCAACGCAGCCTTCCCTGCGCGCGCGGGTCGCCTCGGCAATGGCGAGGTCGATGTCCAGCAGATTGATGTGCGCAACCGGTACCAGTCGCTTGCGGTCGTGGGAGCAGAACTCGACGATGTAGCGGTTGTAGGCTCTCGCATAGGCATCGGCGAGCTTCGAATCGGTGACGTGAGCCTCCCAGTGGATCCCGATCGTGGGATAGAGCAGCACGATGTCGATCTGCTCTTCATCCAGCACCTTGATGCGCGCGGCCGGGTCATAACCGCCGGGCAGACAGCCGTCCTGATAGCTGCGCTTGCCGGGGGTCAGCAGGTTCTCGAGATCATCCTGCATGCCGACACCACCTAGAATGCCGAGGATGCCATCCACCGCCTTGTGGTATTTGCCGTCGATTACCAGGTGTTCGAAGCCGTCAGGCTCCCGCTCGATTCGTATGGCGCGATCCCGATACTTTGGCTCGATGTACTTGATCCAGGTATCCTCGGGCTCGAGTACGTGGCCATCCGCGTCGACTACAACCGGCTTCGTCGTCATTTCTTCCTCCAGTCCATGGTTCGAATGCAGCGCGTCCTGCGCCGAAAGACAGACCTTGCGCGACGACGCCGTCCACCATCGTCACGTCGTAGCCTCGCGCCGCCTGCATGTACCGCGAGCCACCGAACGGCAGGTGGTGGACCGCTGGTTCCCGACGAAGGGCTTGCTGCTAGCAGCCATCGCCGACTACGAAATAGATCACGGACGCGTGTCATCACATCCGACAAACGTGATCGCGATCCGGATTGCCTCATTGAACCTTCACCCCTGCCTTCCGGAGCGCAGCCAGCCTGAGACGTCCAACCATCATTCCCATCCATGTGGGAAATAGAGCATTGAGGATGATCGGCACTTTCATTCGGCCCGGGATGACCGCCTCGTTGTGTCCCTTCGCAAGCGCACGCAACGTGCGACGCGCGAAATCATCGGCTTCGAGGAACGACCCACTGGCATCGGGCATTCGCTTCATGATCTCGGGCGTAAACATCTCGGTCCGAACCAGAGTGGGATACACGCAGAGGACCTGAATGCCCATCGGCGAGAGCTCCTGGGCCAATCCAGCGGACAAGCCCGTGATGGCGAATTTGCTGGCTGCGTAAGCCACCTCGTCCGCCTGCGCGATTTTTCCCGCGAATGACGACAAATTGATGATCGAACCCCTTCGACGCTCCCGCATGGCCGGCAGGACCTGCTTGATCCAATGCACGGTTCCCATGTAGTTCGTCAGCATCATCTCCTGAATGTCTTCTGGATCGTGATCCGAGAAGAGGATGTGGCGCGCATAACCGGCGCTGTTCACGAGCAGTTCGATCTCGCCCCAGACGTCTCGAACTTCGGTCGCAGTCGCGGCAATCGCGGCCGGATCTCGAACGTCACAAACAATGGCTCGGACATCTCCACCCGTTTGCCTGAGATCCTTTTCAATTTCCTCGAGCCGATCTTTTCGGCGTGCGACCAGCGCGACCCTCGCCCCCTTCCGAGCGAGTTCACGGGCCAATGCTTCGCCAATTCCACTAGAGGCGCCGGTGACCAGAGCCACTTTTCCGCTCAGCTCATCAAAACTTGCCATCGTGACTTCCCTTCGTCAGTCTGCCGCCAACACTGCGCGAAGAACTGTTTTCATGTGTTCGACGGTCCGTCGCTTGAGCTTGGGGTCGGTCACGTCTTTGCCATAGAGCGCTTCGTAGTGGGACGTGGCCAAGATGTGATTGTTGAGCATGCCCTCGATGGAGATGAGAAGGAGGCCGAGATCCAACTTCAACCTACCCAACTCCTGATTCTTCATCGAGCTGTCCATGAAGCGAATCCAGTCCAGGTCATTCAGATCAGCGCCCTTGGGAAGCTCTTCGCCCATCGTGGCTCGCGCGGTTAGTCTCACC
>JAPYTP010000422.1 GCA_029941885.1 Myxococcota bacterium | reverse complement strand
AGAGCGACGCGCCGCTGCCTTGGTGATTGGGGTCGAGGACTACAAGCGAATGCCCCGTCACGGGATCCCCTCGGGATTTAACATAACGCCCATACTCGGACGTTGTGCTGGAACCCAGCTTGAATGTCCTATCCCCCTCGGACGTTGTGCCAGAAGGCAGCTTGAATGTCCTACCCCCTTGGGTGTTAACTACTTCATAGCTGGCCCGACCGGCTCTGTGGTCTCCTACGTCTCGAACGAAGCACGAACCACTCGCGCACAGGAGAACCATCATGGCCCGATCATCCGCCGCATCGAAATTCGTCCTTTTCGGACTTCTGATTGCCAGCATAAGCGCAGCACCGAGTTTCGCTGACGATGTCGAACGCTGCTTCGAGGACAACTCGGGGCAGCCTCTCGCCCATATCTTTATAACCGTGCATCGAGGCACCCCGCCGTTCGTATCCGATGAAGACTTTCTCACCGACGACCAGGGTTGCAGCGTCTTCAACGATGTCGAGCCTGGTTATCAGGTCACCGTACACCTGCAGAACAAGGTGGTGCGAATGGACGCTGGGGAATTTCCCTTTTTATTGTTCCCCTTCGGGCTCGGAGTGGATCTCATGGTGGATGCTGGAGATGCGGCCGGTAATCCGATCCCTGTGGACGTCGACAACGACTACACAAGAATCGCGGAGAACATGCGCCTTGCCTACAACAATGGGCTTTTTGAGTTCTCCCCGTGGCAGACCGCATCTCCCACGGAATCTCCGAATGGGCACGAGGATTCAACCAACGCAAACGCCCTGCGCGTGGTTTGGCCGAGCATAGGCGTCGTGGGCTTGGCCTATACGGAGCCTGCCGGTCCCCCTAGTGGGTACCCGAGGATACATATGGATGGGCCCGATGCAGCCAATGAATCGTTGCAACGTCACGAACTCGCTCATGCGTTGCACTTGAGTAAACTCAGTAGCCAAAAACGTTTGGAACTCGAGAACGAGTACGTCGGTTGGCTTGTCGGTGAACTGTCGCTGGGGAATTCGGCGACGCATAGCTTCGCCGTAGACACGAGCCCTCTCGTCGCCTTTATCGAAGCCTTCGGCTGTTTCGGTGAAGTGTATTCCGACGTGGTGCCGATTAGCGGCGACAAGCACCAGGATTTCTTCGAACGTATTGCTAACAATCTGGAATCGAATAGCGGTGGTTGTGGTTCGATGGACGACGCCGTCCGGGGTGGGGACGTAGAGGGCGCCGTCTTCCTCGCAATCTTCTACGAGTTTGCGAAGCACCCCGCCGTGGGGCTTCCCTTCGTGGTCGAGACCATCATCGAGTGCGAATCGTTCACCGTCTACGAATACGCGAATTGCATTCTGGAACTGGAGGACGAGGGACTCGAATCGGACGTATACCAGGCGCTGGACCTGGCGGGCGCCGTCTACGGTATCGATTTCGATCGCGAGGTGGAGATCCGGGACCAAATGGAAACAGGAGATCGATTTGGAGACGGCTCGGCGGCTGGAGATTTCAACGGAGATGGCTTCATGGACCTGGCCGTCACGGCACCCGGGGAGGAAACGGATTACACCGCCAATTCCGGGGCCGTTCATATCCTGTTCGGATCGTCGCTGGCGCTGGTGTCGGCGCAGAACCAGTACTTTCGCGCGACCGACCTCGATGCACTCGGGTGGGTGCAGAGCGATGATCGTTTTGGTGCGGCCCTTGCGGCTGGGGACTTTGACGCAGATGGTTACGACGACCTCGCGATTGGCGTCCCGGGCAGGAGCGTCAGCGGATTCGCCGCCGCGGGTTCGGTCGTCGTGCTCTACGGCTCCGCGGCGGGCCTCGAAACATCACGCGCGCAGAACTGGCACCAGGACTCCTCCGGCATTCCAGACGACAACGAGCCAGGCGATGGTTTCGGTAGCGCACTGGCTGCGGGGGATTTCAACGCAGACGGATACTCCGATCTCGCCATCGGGGCACCCGGTGAAGATCTCCCGATTCGCAGCTTCGTTGCGATTAAAGCAAAGAGAGCCTTGGCTCCGTCGGCGATATCGTGGCCCGTTTTGCCGATTACGGGATCGAGGATAATCCCGAACACCGGCGCTGGGCGCGAGCGCGCCTTGCCGGTCACGAACTTGACAGAGATCACAGGTGCTGGGCGGCGGCCCGCTTTGCCGATCACGAGCGAGAGCAGAATCTTGCGCGCTGAACGGCAGCCCAGCTTGCCGACTACACGTTGGATCAACATCCCGGACGCCGGCGCTGTGACGGTCCTCTATGGCGGCTCCATCTTGAAGAGCCAAGGCCTCTCCGGCGCGGGAAGCGACTTCTGGAACCAGAGCTTGCCCAACCTCCTCGAAACGGCGGAGCCCGGCGACCGGTTTGGCAGCGTACTGGCTGCGGGAAATTTCAACGGAGACGTTATTCCCGATCCCACCCCTTCCAATCCCAACACCGACGATCTCGCCATTGACGATCTCGCCATCGGCGTGCCCCTGGAGGACATCGGCAGCATCGAAAACGCCGGAGCCGTGCACGTTCTCTACGGGCAACACGGGTCGGGCCTGACCGATGCAGGCACCTCCGTCTGGCACCAGAACACCGAGGGAATCGAAGACCACGCCGAGGCGAACGACTTCTTCGGAAGTGCCCTGGCTGCCGGTAACTTCACTGCATGGACCTCCATGGACCTCGCCATCGGTGTGCCGGGGGAAGATGTCGATGTTTTCGATCCCTCGGCTCGCCCGGGAAGACCCTCTCGACCTCCGCTCAAGGGAGAGCGGGGCTCGGAACCCATCGGCAGGCTCCCCGACCGTGGAACCGGGCCGGCCATGCGCACGGTCATCGATGCCGGAGCAGTGAACGTCTTGGTAGGACAGTCATGGCTAGGCGGAATCGTATCTGACGACGATCTCTTTCTGACAGAAAGCGGGTGGAGTTCGCACAGCGATCCCGAGACGGGTGACCATTTTGGCGCGACCCTTGCGGCCGGCGACTTCGACAATGACGGAGACGACGATCTCGCCATTGGCGTGCCGAACCAAGACGTGGGCGATGGCGCCGAAGGCGCGGGCGCCGTCGACGTGATCTTCTCGGACGTCTACGTCGCTGGCGCGTCCGTGGCCGGAACAGGCCTCGCAAGTGCCGGGAACCAGCAGTTGCATGAACTCAGTCCGTACGTCGGGGACCATCCGGCAGCTGGGGATCGCTTCGGCACGTCGATCACGGCCGCTGATTTCAACGGTGACGAGCGAAGCGAGCTTGCCATCGGCGTGCCGGGCGAATCCGAAGATGGCCATGAG
>JAPYTP010000421.1 GCA_029941885.1 Myxococcota bacterium | reverse complement strand
GAGTGAGCGTGCGGATGTCAGGTCATGTCCGAAGGGCTTTTCAACCACGACACGTCGAAAACCCTCGCCCGATTTCCATTCATCCAGCAGACCGGATGCACCGAGTCCTCCAACGACCAACGGAAAGAGTTCGGGTTTCAACGAGAGGTAGAACAGTCGACCCGATGCCTTGCCGCCGGGCAGATCGTCGAGCCGTTTGGCGAGCCCATCGATGTCTTCCCGCTTCGCCGTGTCGGCGGCGTGGTAGAAGATTCTCGGTGCAAGTCGATCGAATGCCGATCGGAGATCCGCGGGGATCTCCTCGGAGAGATGCGCACGGAAAGCATCGTCGCTCATCAGCGTTCTAGAGACACCGAGAATCGAAAACCCGGTTGGCGGTCTCGGGTCCGCATCGAGTTTCGAGAGCGCCGGGATGAGCTTGCGACGAGTCAGATCACCGCTGGCTCCAAAAATAATAACCTGCTCGGGCGCGTCGAGGGTCGTACTCATGTCCGCAAAGATAGTCGGGATCGAACGATTGTCGCGGGGCATGGCCACCCCCGATGCGATTGTTGAATCCCGAACATCAGTCCGTCATCGATTCAGAAATCATTTCGAACGATCCGTCCTTTCGAGACGATCAGAGAGAGCGCGGATTCGGGATCCGCGAGCCCAGCCAAATCTTCGATGGGATTCGGCTTGGTCACGACCAGATCCGCGAAAGCACCGACTGCGACGCGTCCGATCTCTCCTTCCAATCCACACAATCCTGGATTGACCCGATACATCGCGTCGAGCACGTCTCGGGCGTCTTCGAGTTCGGCACGAATCTCGAATTCCCGATTCTGCCAGGTCTGCGCCTCTCCGAGCAGATCCGTTCCAAACCCAAGTCGCACGCCGGCTCGACGCGCAACCTCGATCGACTGCTGTCCAGACTCGAAGACACCTTCGTTCTTCGAAACATTTCGTTTGGGTAATCCGATCTTCGCGCCGAGTTCGGCCATCGCGCGATACGTCACGAGAGTCGGCACCATGATCACCTCCAGTTCCGCCATTCGCGCCGCTGTCTCCGCATCGACGAGGTTTCCGTGCTCGATGCAGCGAACGCCGTTTTCGATCGCCAAAGAAATCGCCTCGGGTTGATAGGCGTGGGCCGTCGTATAGGTTTTACGATGATCTGTTTCGACAGTTGCCGCTCGCACTTCTTCGGGTGTGTATTGCACGCAGTCGAAAGGGTCGGAGGGAGAGGCAACGCCACCCGAGGTCATGAGCTTGATGAATTGGGAGCCATCGCGGAGTTCATGTCGCACGGCACTCCGAACGGCATCCGGCCCATCCGCGACATGACTGAAATCGTTGCTCAAGACCTGACATGCGCAAAGCCCCGCACCCAGTGCTGCCTCGACATCCCCATGACCACCTGTCTGCGAAATCGCGCGGCCGGATCGAATGATTCGAGGCCCCTCGCACAAGCCCGATTCGATCGCGCGAACCAAACCCGTCGTGTGTCCGCCAGTATCGCGAACCGTCGTGAACCCACGCAGGACAGTCGCTTCTGCGAGCTTGCCCATCGCCAGGGCTTTCTCGACGCTGGACATTTTGACAAGGCGCGCGAAATTCATGGTCGTGATGACGTGATGAACGTGCCCGTCAATGAATCCGGGGAGAATATGTTGCCCTCGGACATCAATCGTCAGATCAGCACGACCGGTGGGGGGCGTCTCCGAGACATCGATGATCCGATCTTCCGACAGCGTGATATGTCGTTCACCCAACAATTCCATCGACTCGGTGTCGAGGAGATTTCCGTTCAAGACTTGAATGATCATCTTTTCTCCTCCACCGCCTCTGCGGAAACCCTTGCCGTGCCGAGAGCGAGTCGTTTCATCCGAAGTCACGAACGTCGACGCGGCGAGTCAGTCTGCGTCCGATGAGTCGACTCGAATCGCAATTCGAGGGCTGCCCCACCACGCGAGTTCGACGCGGCGGAAGGGCTTCCGCGGCCTCAGCTCGAGACGCAAGGTCACTTCCTGCCCGGCATACTCCGCGAGATCAGCCTCAATTGGACTCCAACGTTGCACCATCGAACGTCGAATGGAAACATTCTTTGAAGTCAGTCTCTTGAATTCGCGGTCCGTCTTGATCGAAACGACCATTTGAGAGCCAGACGGATGTTTGTAGGTCGCCTTCAGCCCCGCTGCGCTGGGGTATCCGATGCTCGACTGAAACACCGCATTCTCGGGAATGGTCAGATCGAAATCGATTCCGCCTCCGAGAACTCCGAGTACAGTCGGTAGCAGGCGGCGATTCTGCGAGGAGGCGAGAACATCCGGGACGACGTGCCCCCAACTAAGACTTCGGTCCGGATTTCGGATCCACGGCTTTCCTTGCGAAGCGAGATCGACGAGATCGGCATGGGTCTCGCCGCGATCGGGCCCTCTTTCGAGAACGATGATCCAATCGAGCTTGCGACGCAAATAGTCTTTGGGAATCCGATAGTGCTGCTCCAAATATTTCTGAACATCGGGAAGCTCGTCTCGGTAGTAGGTAAAGATGGGTTGATCGATATCGCTCATCACCACGTAGGGAGTCGTTTCGAGCGCCGCGAGAATCACTCTCTGTTGCTCCTCCGTCATGCCTGGGATGACACCACCGTAGGGCGTCGGATTTCGAGTCTCCGTCGCGAAGTAGATGAGCGGTTCCGACCTTGCAACAAAAATCGGATCGCCGGGCTCGGTGTGATCTCGGAGATACTTGATCGCGTGAGGGAGGGAATCGTTTTGATTGCCTTCGTTGACGACGCGCAGGGGAACCCGAGGCCCGAAGCTAGGTGGCTCGGAAGCCCGGTAGAGCGTTCCGCCAGCGGCGATCGTGGCCAACAGCAGAACCGCGACAAGCGCAGAGGCCGTACGTGTAAGCAATCTCGGCGCACCGCTGAAACTCGGTGCAATCATCACGAGCTGAATGGCCGCAGTCGGTAGAGCAGTGACGAGATGTCCCCAATCGGCGCGTGGAAACCCATTACTCGCCATCGCCAACAGCATCGAAAATTGAAACCAAACGGCTGCAGGCACCTTGCGGCGACTCCGTCGAACAAGTGTTCCGACGATCGCGATAAATGGAAGGGCGTAAAGCAACTGGGTTGCCAACGACATTTTCCAGGTCGGGCCGTTCCAAACCCCGTAGATGACCGAGTAGATATGGGGCAAATAGAAGATTTGACTGCCCCGAATCTCCTCGTCGAATTCGCCGAGCGGCCAGAAATTCATGTACGGCGAGCTGTAGGTGGACTGAAATGACATGGGTAG
>JAPYTP010000420.1 GCA_029941885.1 Myxococcota bacterium | reverse complement strand
CTGGCACAACGTCCGGGTATGGGCGTTAGGTTAAATCCCTATGGAGAGCCCCGTGTCGGATGACAGCGCGTCGATTCTTCGAGTCGAACATCCGCTTCCTTCGAGACGGTTTCGAGCTATGGATTGCCAAGGATCTTCGCGAGCGCATGCCGGAGTGTAGCGCCCGGGTCATCGACCCCGTCGCGACACCGCCAGGCCACGTGACCATCCGGTCGAACGAGGACTGCCCCCGCGTCGATCCCGTAGAGAGAAGCAAACCCTCCGCTTGGGTCTTCAACATCCACGCCAACTCCCACGAATGCGATGGGGAGGCCCTGTGCCGCAGCCGCAGAGCGCCAGTGTTCTGTTTCAGCGGCCCCAGCGAGGAGCGTCCATTGGCCATCGAAGAGGTCGAGGGTCGAGAGGATCTTGCCTTCCTTCACGAATCCGTGATGCGGTGCTCGTGCTCCGGGTCTCGCATTCGGTATGTAGTCCCGGTCGGGGTCTTCGCGTTCTGGCGGCTGCGAACTGTCTGGCACCAGGGCACCTGTCTCATAGCTGAATCCGAGGTCGCGCCCCAAGGCGCTGAAGTGCCCGACTTCGCGGTCGGCGATCTCTTGGATCTGGGCCGACAGCACTTCAAAGCTCACCGCGCCATCTGCCAGTCGCTGCGCTTCGTGTGCGGCGCCGGGCCCGATGACTTTGTCGAGCCCCGCCGCATTGCGAGCACTCCAGTCGCAGTTGCCGCGACCGACGGGGAGGCGTTCGGACTCGTAACTATCGAGCAGTACGGAGCCCGCCTTGCCCTCGATCACGGCCGCCAGTTTCCACGCGAGGTTGTGTACGTCCTGAAGGCCGGTATTCATGCCAAAGCCGCCGGTGGGCGGGAAGCGGTGCGCCGCGTCTCCGGCGAGCAGGACGCGACCCGCGCGATAGCGTTCTGCCACCTGCGCCGCCATTGTCCAGGGACGCACGGAGCGGATATCGAAATCGACGTCGGCTCCAATCGCGCGACGAAGGATCCTCTTGCACTGCTCTTTGGTGTACGACTCGAGCGACAGGCGTTCCACGTCCCATGCCGCATGGAATACCCAGCGTTCCTTGCCGTCGATGGCAATCAGGGTTCCCGGCGCTTCGGTATCGATTGTCCAGTACAAAATCGCGGGCCGTGCTGAAGCGAACTCGGACAAGTCCGCGTGAAAGTAGATCCCCACCACGTGGGCCAAGGCTTCGGGGCCCTCCATCGCAATTCCGAGGAGGCTCCGGGTTGGGCTTGCGGCGCCGTCGCAGGCCACGACCCAGTCGGCGTGAACGACCCTTTCTTTTCCGCCATGCCGAAGTTTCACGGTGACTCCGTCCGGCGCCGTCTCAAGGTCCACCATCTCGGTCGAAAACTCGACGCGGCCGGGTCCCTTGGCTGCGAGATTGGCGAGCAACGGCTCAATCCGGTCCTGTGCGCACGAAGCCTGAGGCGCGGGGCTCTGGGCCATCCGCAAAACGATCTCCTTGGGAGGGGGTGCAAGATTAAGTGCAGCAAGTTGTCGCCCGGCAAGGTCCGTCACCCATCGAACATGGGATGTGCCCATTGGAAGCGCATGCCGACGGATCTCGCTGTCGAGCCCAAGCGACCGGAAGATCTCCATCGACCGCGTATTCACAACGTGCGCTTGGGGGTGGTCACAGGTGGTTGAATTGCGTTCGACTAGCAACGAGCGCACTCCTTGACGAGAGAGCAGCGCTGAGAGTAAGAGCCCCGAGGCTCCACCGCCGACGATCAATACCGGGAAATGGTCTGCCTGATCTGCCTTCATTCTTCGCCCCTGGCGGTTCTCGCCGGAGCTTCTGGCCGCGCTAGGCGACCCCGCGCTCCCAATTACTTGATGATCCACTAGTAAAATGATTCAATGCTTGTGATCTGTCAAGGAGTCTTCCGTGCCCCAAAGCTCATCCAAGCCGGTCCGCACTGCCAAAGGCAGGCGCTCCAACGAGAACGCGGCCGAAACTCGCGATCGCATTGTCAGGGCAGGGCTCGCCGCGTTTTCCGAGATGGGCTTTGGCGCGGCGAGCCTTCGAGAGATCGGCGCGCGCGCCGATGTCAGCCAGCAGCTCATTACCCACCACTTCGAGACGAAGCTCGGGCTCTGGAAGGCAGTGGTGGATCACACCTTTGGAGAGCTCCGCGCCGCGTTCGTCGGTCGCGCCCGCGAGCTCGAAGGCGTCAGCCTCCCCGAGCGCATGCGGCTGCTCATAAAAGAGTTTCTGGTCTTCAGCGCTGAGCACCCGGAGTTCGCTCGCTTCATGATGCACGAGGGCGCGAGCAAAGGACCGCGTCTCGAGTGGCTGGTCGAGCGGCACGTTCGGCCCATCTACAAGACCCTCGAGTCACGCATCGAAGAGGCCCAGGCCCGCGAACTCATGCCGACGGGAGATCCCTTTCAGATTGTCTACTTGCTGATCGGCTCCACAGCCATGTTCTCTCAGGCAGCCGAGTTTGAGCTGCTTGTCGGCCGAGACGTGCGCTCTGCAGAAGTGGTGGATGCCCGTGCAGATCTCGTGCTGCGTCTCTTGTTGCCCGGTGTACCCCTCGCGGACGAAGAGTGACCAAGATGCGCTTGCTCACGTCTTACCCAATTGACCCGAATCGCAGGAGTTGAGTCCATGACAGAATCCAGCCTCGCCCGAACTGCTGCCGCCCGCGGCAAGGTTGCCCCCGAACGGCTCGCCCACATCGTCGTGCGCACGAAACTCGAGCGAGTGGCCGAGATGGCCGCGTGGTATTGCACGGTCCTCGAGGCCGAGGTGGTCTTTGGCAACCCGTTTTTGCAGTTCCTCACCTACGACGAAGAGCATCATCGGCTGGCGATTGTCGGACAGCCTGGCCTTGGCGACCGCGTGGTCAACACCATCGGCGTCCACCACGTGGCATTCACCTATTCGAGCCTGAAGGACCTTGTGCATACTTACGAGCGCTTGAAAGCGAATGACATCGAGCCCTCGATCTGCATCCACCACGGCGCAACGGTTTCGATGTACTTCCTCGATCCAGATCGCAATCAAGTCGAGCTCCAGATCGAGGTCTTCGACAGCCCCGAGGAAATCGACGCATTTCTGAAAAGTGGCCACTTTGCGAAGAACCCGATCGGCGTTCACTTCGACCCCGAGATTCTGATCCGGCGGTTTCACGAGGGCGTGCCCGAGGCGGAACTCAAGAGGCCGCTCGAGGGACCTCCGCCTAAACCGGAAGCGTTTCCCATCCACTAACACTGACACTGACACCGGATAGTCACCCGAAAGAAGGAGTCCCCCATGAAGCTGTTCACGACGGACCGCGGCATCGCCCGC
>JAPYTP010000419.1 GCA_029941885.1 Myxococcota bacterium | reverse complement strand
CCCAACCGCAACGATGACCGCCAGGAGATACACCTCGAGCATCGACCAGGTCGAGAGAACCTCGGCCGCGCGCATGGCCACCGCCACACCCGGAAAACGCTGACCCATGAGCGCAGAGGATACCGCGTAGAGCGTCACGAGAATCTTGACCAGCGGCGCCAACATCGTGGTGAACAGAATCAGCACGGCCAGCGGCATGTAGTCGAACTCGGCGAGATCGTAGACACCGCTGAAGATGCGATTCGACTGGGCGTGGCCCTCCAACGAGACGTGGAGAAAGAGCATGGCGTTGGCGACGAAGAAGAGAGCCAGGGCCGCGAGGTTGAGCGCGACTGTCCGTTCCAGCGAGTCGATGCTGCATCCGTAGAGCCGAGTCCCGCACCCCTGACAAATGGCCTTCTCACCGCGGGCCAGAGGCCGATGCCTATAGAGCTGATCGCAGCCTTCGCAAGCGACAAAGGATTCCATGAGGCTTCCTGTTGATCGGATCCGAGATCCGCTGCACCTCGATCATTCTATCTCGTTTATCGAACGATCGTCCACCCACCACCACCGCTCCCGCGTGGCTCGAAGGCCGATCCGTTCGAGAATCCAGGCGTGCCGATTCAGTCCCACCGTATTCGCCTTCTGATCTTCGTGGTCGCGCTCGTCGCGCTCGTCGCGTTCGTGGGTTCTGCCCAATTCGCCGTACGAAAGATCTCGACCGGTCCCCTGCGCGCCTTGGTCGAAAAGAATCTGACGCAAGCGCTCGGACTCGAGGTCTCGCTGGACGAACTCGAGGTCACGTTGTTCCCCACGCCCCGTCTGCGTGCTGAAGGAATTCGAGTCACCAATCGGCCCGGCCGGTCGACACAGAACGTGTTCAAGACCGACCGAATCGATCTCGGAATAGAACTCTGGCCCCTGCTCGAGCGGATCGTGCTCATCGACTCCTTGGAGATCAAAGGGGCGGATCTTCATCTCGAAACGGATAGCGAGGGACATCTCGCAGGCGATCTGAAACTGGGCGCGCTGGTCAACGATCGGGACGAAGATTCCTTGAAGCTCCAGCTACGCCGACTGCAGATCGAGCCGCTGCGGATCTTCTATCGCAACAATCTCCGTGATGCCTCGTATTCCCTGATCCTCGACTCGGTCACATTGGAGGCCGAGGAACTCGGAGGCGAGATCGCCCTCAACTTGCAGGGTAGATTCGAAGGCTCTCCGATCGCGCTCTCGGGCCGAGTAGGATCCCTGCGCGAGCTGCTAAAGCGGACGCATCCCTTCCCCATCGATTTTCACGGACGGCTCTTCGAGGCCAGTTTCGATGCAAAAAGAACGGTTCGTGAGCCTTGGACACTCACGGGGCTCGACGTCGAGCTCTCCGCAGAAATCCCACAACTCAGGATTCAAGACCACCCCCTTCCCCAACTCGGCACAGTTCAATTCGAGGGGCATCTTTCCGATCACGATGGCTCGTTAGGCCTGGAGCGGCTACGTCTGGATTCCACGAAGACCGCCCCCGTACGGGTCTTGGTGCAAGGACGGGTGGACGACTTGCTCGGGCTCCGGGAAGTCGAAGTCGAGATTCTCGCCGAAACGTTGTCCCTCGACTTCTTGAACCCGCTTCTTCAGCCACGCGTCGGATTCCCGCTTCCGACGATCGCCTCTCTTTCCCTCAAAGCGAAGCTCTCGGACATGGACGGCCGCCTCGATCTCGACGGATCCGGACACGCCGTGACCTCGGACGATGCGATCGTGATGCATGCGGAGGGAAGCATCGATGATCTGACACGGGACGCCAGGATCGACGTCGAGATCGGTCTGCAAGCCGAAAATCTCGCGTCGATCACTTCGCTCATCCCGGACTTCCCAACACATGGGGCCTTCGGGCCGGTGGTCTCGAGTGCTCGCCTGATCAGCCATGACTCGGTTCTCGCCGCCAGCGGGATCAAGGTTCGGTTGGGCAATCGAGAACATGCCTGGGTCGAGCTGGACGGGTCGACCGCGGATGTCACCACATTGCGCGATACCGATCTTGAGCTCGCGTTCGGTGCGCAGAGTCTGCATCACCTGAAGGAACTACTCGAACTCGAGCTTCCCCGAACCACACCGCTCCTGGGGTCTGCCGCAATCAGCGACAAGGACGGCTCGCTCGGTTTCGAACATCTGCGACTTCATGGTGGCGAAGACAGCCCCGTCGAAATCCATCTTGAGGCCCGATTCGATGATCTGCGTGGACGAAACGAAATCGAAATCGAGTTGCAGATCAAGGGGGACAACGCACAGACGCTGGGCGCAATCGCGGGGATCGACCTTCCCTCCGTCACCCCGGTGGAATTTCAAGGGAATGTCAAAGGGTCCGACGAGTTCATCGAGATCAAGAGCATGTCCGTTCTGCTCGGTGAAACCCGGCTGCTCGGAAACCTGTCTGGCTCTTTCGCGCCCAACGCTCGACCCAGCGCAAGAGCACGGCTCACATCGACCGACGTCCGACTGCAGGATCTGGGGCTCATTCGATTGGGAACCGATTTGCTGAAATCGAACGCCGCACAAGGCCGCCGCGGCCCCGAAACTCTCCCCTCGCTCCCCTTCGAGCGCCTTCGCGAGATCGACCTCGATCTCGGGCTCCAATTCGATCACGTAGGAGGCTACCAGGGCCTCGACACTTCAAACTTCGGCTTCATGCTCCGACTCGAGAACGGCGATCTCGTCGTCTCTGATGTGGGCGCAGACTACCAGGAAGGGAAGTTGCTCCCGGATTTCGGAGAAACGTGGCCCATGCTTCCTAGCCGCCGGCCACAGGCGCTTTTCCGTCTTGCTGCCAGAGCGCATCGAGCGCCCCTGCACCCGCCCTCAGTGAGCGCGCGGGGACGTACAGACGAGTGAAAACCGAGGGGCAGACGCCGCAGCCAGGGCATGCCTCGCTCAGAGCCTCGTGCCTGAGCGGCTCGGGTCGAGGGCGTTAGGTACCGACTGCAGAGCTCGGCGGCGGTCAGAAGAACTCGAACACGAGGAGCGCGGTGATCTGGACATCGACCGAGTCGGGGGTCAATCCAATGGGTACGCCGATACCGGCTTGAAGGAAATCTACCACGTCCCACCACAAGCCCGGGGCCAGGTAGACCTCGTTTGTGTCCCCGCTCCCGCTCCCGCTGACGGTGCCCGCCAGCTCGACATAACCGATCAGTTGCCGCCAGGGGTAGGTGCCGGCGATCGTGTACGTGAAGGCGTTGGTGTCGCCGTTGTGGGTGTGGACCTCACCGCCGACGGCGGCGTAGATCTCGCCCTGGCCGACGCGAAGCGCGCCCAGAAGGTTCGGTTCCCAAACGAACTGGCCGCCG
>JAPYTP010000418.1 GCA_029941885.1 Myxococcota bacterium | reverse complement strand
CAGCCTAGTAGCCCTCCCCCTAATCCTCGCCTGGCTCCTCTAACAACAAAGACCACAGTCCCATCTCGCGCCGCTCGAGAACCAACTCCAGACTCACTCCCATGCCGAGGCATGGATCGATCACCTACCTTGGGCTAACGCCGAAGACAACCTCACCGAATCCATCGAGGGTGCCAAATTGGGGAGTCTGCCTGCCGCGCGTGTCGCGTGTCACCTGGGGTTTCACGAAGGCTCCGATCTCGCTGGACGTCACGTAACCATCGGTGTTGAAGTCAGCCTCACCTGAAAGGGCTCTCAGAAACTGAGAAGTAAATGCGCCCGCTCCACCGATCTCGTAAGCCTGCTCACCGTCCGATCCAGCGGTGATCATCTGCACGACTCGTCTTGATGTCACCTTCGAGATATAGCCGTCCTTCGACGTTAGACTCGCGAGCCCCCGAGTGAAGCCCGTTCCGGAGTAGCAGGAGTCCATTGCATAGTAGATGTGTTTTGCGGGCAGTCTCGAGGACACATCTCGCAACGTGTCCATAGAGATTGCCGTCGCAAAGACGTTCGACATGTCGCCGTCGTAGGGAATGATGTATCCCCGATTGCTGCCGTCTCGCATTGTCTCGGTCTGGCCGTGGCCGGCAAAGTAGATCACCGCCAACGACTCGGGGTCTGTTCGATCCCTCAACGTGCTCCCGAGTGCCGTAAGGATACCCGTCCGACTTGCCTGGCGATCATAGATCTCGGTCACATCGTCGAAGCCGATTTCGCGAAAGCGCTGAGCGACGTTTCGACCATCGGTTCGAGCTCCTTGCAATGCGGGCCAATGCTTGTACTGATCAATGCCGACTACCACGGCAACTCGACGTGAGTAGACGCGTCTGGATTCTGGCTTCGAGGCGGCCAACGCCTTTGCCTTTGAGGCGGCCAACGTCTTTGCCTTTGAGGCGGCCAACGTCTTCGCTTCGGCCAATTTCTTTGCCTTTGCGTCCGCCAATGCCCATGGCCTCCGCTCTGGCGATTTTCCCGCCTGAAACTCTGCGAATGTTTTCGACCTTGCCGCTACCTCCGCTGGCCGGAGGCCAGGCAGGTGCGTGTCGAAAAAGCTCACCAACCTTTCGTAAAAGTCGATTCGACTGGTCGCCAGGGTGAACTCGTGCGCATCGTCATCGTATTCGATGTACTCGACGTCCTTTTTTGATGCATCGAGGGCCCGCGCCATCCTCTGCGAATGCTCGACTGGCACGCGGAGGTCCCTGGCTCCGTGTCCTAGGAGCACCGGAGCTTGAATCTCTGCGATCCGATGAAGCGGTGAGAGTCGGCGCCGCTGTTCAGACTCGCTCATTTCCCCAGAGCTGCCTTCACTGTCTTGACCTCCTGTATTTGAAAGCAGGATGCCATTCGGCGGCGTGGCTTGTTCTAGGTTCATGATGCCGCCGTAGCTCGCTGCGGCGCGGTACAGGCTGGGAGTCGTTACGAGCGCCATCATTGCGGAGTACCCTCCGGAATTGGCGCCGAACACGCCGATGCGATCCGGATCGGCGATTCCGCGCTCGATTGCCCCATAGACTCCATCGGCGATGTCGCTCTGAATCGCCTCCCCCGGTTCGCGATCTCCAGCTGTTCGAAATTCGCCCCCCAGGCTGCGGCTTCCACGAACGTTCACCTGCAATACCGCGAACCCACGATTGGCGAAGAGTTGAACTGCAGGGTCGAAGGTCTGGGCGTCTCGTGCAGCCGGGCCTCCATCGAGAAGAACAATCAGCGGAAGCTTCGCAGGCACGACGTATGGCGGGAGGGTCAGGTACCCGGAAATTGCGAGTCCGTCCCGCGCCTTGAAATTGATTCGCTCGACGGGCGCGAGTGGGTAACGACTCAGTTTTGGCCGCTGCGCGAAGATAAAATTGATTTCTTTCTTGTTTCGATCGTAGGCGTAGTAGATCGGCGCCTGAACGTGACTGCTCGATTCGATGATTGAAAGTTCTCCGTCAGAAGTAGAACTCACGATTCGGTTCGTTGTACCCGACGATTGATCTGACTTCAGGGAGAGGTCAATTGATTGTTGTTCCCTTCTCGTATCGGCGTCGAAGAAGCCGATGCCCGGTTCATCTGCGAGGTATTCGGCCCCAACGATCTTGTTGTGAACTTCACTGAAGTGAGCCGCTGTGATGTCGGCTTTAGGGTGGGCGAAAACGAGCGAGCCCAGTTCGCGAGTTTTTATATCGAACTCGAAGAGCGCGCGACGTCCTTTGTGGTCCGCGAGAACGTAGAGAAGATTCGGCTTCTCGTGAAACCCAGCGAATCGGTAGCCAGACTTCGAGTCGTCGCCAGATTCGTATACGGGTGAAAATTCTTGTTTGACACTGGCTCGCGCGAGTAGGCGGTACCCCTTCTCCTGTGAAGACTCGCCAAACGCTTCACCCACCCGAAGATCTCCCTTCGAGTCGGCATGCCACCGGCCGACGCCATTCATGGCTCTCTGAATTGTTCGGAGCCGGCCGGATCTGACGTTCATCCTGCTGACAGCCGGGGTTAGTTCGCCAGTCTCCAAATGTGAAATCAATATGTTGTCGCGATCTCGGGGTAGCAGGCTAATTAGCCGGTCCGAGAATCGAGCTTTGGATGAACCGTGCGCTTGCCACTTTTCGCCAAGCCACTTCAGTCGCGGCCGCTTGTGGTGGACAGCATACAGTCGGGTCGCGCGGGGGAGTAGCCTGTTCGCGCTGGGATTAACGGCGTCCGCACTTAGTACCAATCTCTCTGAATTCGCCCAGTCGAACCAGCGCAAGCCAACTTGGTCGAGTGGAAACTTAGCCAGACCCATTGCTCTGCCTCCGACCACGGATCTTACGAAGACCGTCTGCGTATTTCCTTTCGAGGAGACGAAGGCGATCTGTTTTCCATCGGGGGAAATCTTGGGTTGGCTGAAGTTCGGGTTGCTGAAAAACACCTCGACAGGAATCTGCGGCACGGGCACGGCCCCGACACAAGCGGGATACAATAAAAATGGGAGGAGAAAGCGTAGGGGGGCTCGAAAATCCATTCGACCGACATTATCGGCGATGCAGGGCATGAGGGCACCCTATAAAGACGCCAGTCGGAGGGACGGGGGCCGAAATCGGAGCGGCTCCAGAGTAATTCCCTTGGCGATCGACAAAAGCCAGATTTGCAGTCTTCCCACTTCCAGCAGGCGCGTCCCGCACCAATGGCCACACTTGAAAACCTAACTCCTCGCCGCGGCTATTCTTTCCCCTGCGTCCCCAGCGCGGCCTCACTCCAATCAACCCCCCAACTCACCCGCCCGAAAACTCATCCTCAGCAGCAGGAACCGGCGGCGTATC
>JAPYTP010000417.1 GCA_029941885.1 Myxococcota bacterium | reverse complement strand
GCCGGGCGGCGGCATTGAGCAGCCGCTCGCGAGTTGTATCCGAGCGCGACGCGCTCGGATCGCCCGCGCGCCATCGCTCCGCAGGAGTGCTGGTTGTCATCCGGTTGCTCCGTAGATTGGAACGAGCGTTCGGAACGTATGTTCGATAGGGCTCGGATGTCAATACCCTCAGTTATTCGAAAGAAAACTCCGATCGACGAATTATCTAGCAATTTCAAAGGTTTGAGCGGTTGTTCTGCAGCCGAGTCGCGGCTTTCGTCGGTTGACAACGGCCCTCTGTAGGCCGTATCCAACGGTTGGGAATCGAGCGTGTGCCTCGTCGTTCACGCTCTGGGAAGGAGAAGCCTGACGCCCGGCTGTCACCGGCGTCGGCTTCAGCTGTCGAGGGCCGCGGCACCGGGCAACCGGACCGCGGCCCTCATTCGTTCGAAGCCGCGCGTGAGGCAGGCCAGGTTTCGGCGATCAAAACCGGAGAGTCCACCCGACCTTGAATATCGCTTCGGTCTCGCCACGAATCAGCTTGCCGTCGAGCGTGTGAAGCCCCTGATTCAGCACCACGAAGATCTCGCGGCCGTCCTCCACGATCCAGTGCAGCCTGGAGTTGATGCCGATCTGATCGCTCTGATTGTCATATTGCACGAAGGTCGACCATGACACGTCCTTCGTGAAGCTGAACTCGACGCGCAAGCGTGCGAGACGGCTGTGGACCTTCCCCGTTTTGGCGACGATCGGTGGCGGTACCGCGGCCAGCAGATCCATCCAGAACGTGTCTTGTTCGTACTCGACCGAGAAGAAGTAGTGCCAGCTGGGTCGCCACTCCAGCACAGTGCGGAAACCCGCCCGCTCACCGCTGAAAAACTGCCCGCCGCGTACCTCGACCACGCTGCGCAGCTTTCGGTTGAAGCTCGACTCGAGCGTTACGCGCGCCTGATGGAAGTGATATCGGCCGCTCGGGATGAAGCTGTTGCTGACGAAGGGTCCTGCCGCATCGCGGCGTTCGTAGCGATAGCTATAGGCGGCGACTAGCCGGTCGTTCGGCGCGTTGGTGATCTCGAGCGCGATCAGCTCGATCTCCCCACTCTCCGTCGTGTTTCGCCGGTCTGTGACCAGATGGCCGGCGATGCGGTGGGCCAGCGTTCGAATCCGGCTGCCCGGCCAGCGGCGGAAGCGGTAGGTCCCCGCGTAGCGGCGGATATCGGAACGGTTCACGAACCCGAGGGCCGGCTTGAAGCCGCCCTGGAGCTCCTTGTATCCGAGTGTCCACGAGTGCCGGTCGTTCGGGTATCGCAGCTCCGCGCCCCAGGCCGCCTCAGCTCCATCCTCGCCATCGGTGAAGCTGTTCTGAAACCACCAGTTCGATTCGAGCACCCGGCCCGTACCACGCCAGTCGCCGTCGCGGAACTGGAAGTCGGCACCAAACAGGCTATTCCCAGTGCTCGACTCGGGGTCTCCGTTGGTCACGATGATGCCGACGCGCGATTCGCCCAGCACGTTGCGCGAGATGCGACCGACGAACAGATTGTCGGAGTCTCCGGTCAGCTGTGCATCGAGCAGGCCGATGTTCCAGGGGCCGTAGCGGCCGGTGATCTTGCCAGCGACATCGATATCGTCCTCGAGCCCGATGCGGCGCGAGAAGAACGGGAGACCGTTGGGATCCTCGTTGAATACCGACGACAGGCCGCCGAAGTCGAACACCAGCGCGTCGCGCAGGAAGAAGGCGCGCTTTTCCGGGAAGAACAGTGCGAATCGATCGAGGTTCACCAGCTGCTGATCGGCCTCGGCGTCGCCGAAATCGGTATTGACCGAGAGCCCAGCGGTGAGCCCGGGCGTCAGTCGATAGAAGGCGTCGAACGTCGGATCGAAGATCGTGTCGTGCTTCTTGGTCTGCGAAACCGCGGGCTTCTCAGGGCGGTCACGTCGCCGAACTGCGAAGCCCGGTACGAGGTCGAGACCGAGTCCGTGTGAGATCCCGCTCATACCCTCGAGTACGCCAGCACAACACAGATTGACCTCCATCCGATCCTTGGTCGCGTCCGCCCAGCGCGAGTTCTCGGTGTTGCGGCGGATGCCGCGCGCCAGGTTGAGACCCCAGGTATCGCCGTTCGGATCGAATGCCACGCTCTTGAAGGGCAACGCGATCTCGACGGTCCAGCCGTGTTCGTCGATCGTCGCCTCGGCGTACCAGATCCCGTTCCAATCGTTCTCGAAGTTCGATCCCTCGATCAGTGCATCACGCCGCTGCCCAATGGCGTTGACCTGGAAGAAGTAGCCGTTGCGGTGATCGTGGAACGTGTCGAGAATGACATTGAAGCGATCGTCCCAGAGCAACCTGTCATCGCGCTTGCCCCGGTTGAGAAGCAGCCGATCGATCTCGCTGTCGTGCAGGCGAACGCCGAAGAACAGCGTCTCCCCGTCAGTCACGATGCGCACCTCGGTGCGCTCCGTCACCGGCTCGCCCTCGTCCGGGAATGCCTGTGTGAATCGATCGATCACGGGAACGCCCTGCCAGGCGTCGTCGTCGAGTCGGCCGTCGAGTACCGGCGGCACGTCGACCCAGGTGACGCGTACACGCGGCTCTTCAGCGGCGAATACGGCCTCGCCGCAGACGAGTGCGACCAGCAGCGGCAGCCACCGCGCCCTGTTCTCGAACGGGAGCATCATGGGTGGCCGGAGCTTCGGCCATGCGATTGCCAAGAGCCAGCGGCCCAGGACGAGCTCGCGTGAGGCTCAGGCTTTCTGGTCGGTGAAGACCAGCCACAAGGCGTGGAGGATGCCCGGAATGCCGCCGAGCAGAGTTAGCGCGATGCTGATCCAGAAGTGGGTGCTGATGCCCAGCTGGAGCCACGCCACCAGCGGCGGCACGAAGAACGAGAGGATCAGCTTGACGATGAACACGGTCCCTCCGTCAGCCAGATCGGCCGCGCAGCGCCCCGAGTGCCGCCAGGCCCACCGCGCCGACCAGGAACAAGCCGCCAAGCGGCGCCAGCACGATAGGCAATCCCGGGTCGCCGCCGTAGATGACTACCCCACCTAGCAGGAACCCGAGCGGCATTACGGCACCCGCCAGCACGAACAGTCGAGAGGCGGCGAACAGCAGTGTCTCCGAAAGAGCGAGCCGGTGCAGGGTCACCGCGAAGCCGAGATTGAGCACACCGATCAGAGTTCCGTGGGTATGCGCCAGCGTCCAGACGAGGCGCCGCGCCTCGTTCGACGCGTCGAGATACAGCGCAACCTTGAAGCCGTGCATGCTCTCGAGGACGGCACCTAACAGTACGTATCCGAATATCAGCAGCCAGCCAAAGCGCACGTGTCGCGCGCTCAGCGCAGCGAGA
>JAPYTP010000416.1 GCA_029941885.1 Myxococcota bacterium | reverse complement strand
CGGGATGCGCGTTGAGCGTGATGAAAGCGTCGGCGGGCACGAGCTCATTCACCGCGGCGGGAAGGGTCAAGCCCGGCTGGGCTGAAAGTTTTGGCACCGTCGCCTGCGATTGGTAGGCGGCCATCAAGGATCCACCGCCCGAATTTCCCAGCAACACCACCGCGTCGACACCGGCGTGCTCTCGCAGCCAGGACACACCGGCCCCCAGGTCGATGAGCGCATGCTCGAGCTGAAAGCCGACCTCCGCGCCGCGGAAACGCGTATTCCATCCGAGGAACCCGTAGCCGCGCTCGGCAAGCGATGGCGCGAGATAGTGCTCACTGAAATCAGCGCCGTAATGAGCCGCGATCAGCGCAACCCGTGGTCGCTTGCCCACCGGCGTGAAGTAGCCGCCCTGACACGGATGGAAACCGATCACGTTTCGGGGGGCCGTTGGCGATTCAACGCCGACGAACTCTCGTTCCCACGCAGGCATGAGTTCCTCCCGACCCCCGAAAGAAGACCCCTCCAAAGGGGGGGCCAGACCCGAGGTATTCAAACGCTCAGCTTCACAGCCAGAGTCGCACGTGACCGAGGAGCGGTGCCACCTGGCCCCTAACCAAGATCATCTGTGCGACCTTCGGCCCTCCGTATGCTAGGGCAATCAACGAGATCGTCTGGTCTCGATCGACTCGAATCCAGCGCGCAGTTGCCGGCCTCGAGGCGTCCGAGGGGGAAATCGATCGCTGCGGGTGCGGCCCAGCGGCGATAGACCTCTCGCGTCTCATCGATCTTGACGCCGAGGGCCTCGGCGATCATGTAGAGCGGGCCACCCCAGATTCCCGTCATCATGCCCGGCATCTGTTCGAGCAGGGCTGGCTGATCGGTCGGCTGCATCAGCCCCATCATCTTCAGGCTCTCTTGATCGGGATAGCTCCCCGCGTCGATGTACTCCGTCGTTCGTACGCTGTCGACTCGACCGCACAGGCGCAGCAGCGTCATGGAAAAGAGATCGTTGGCAAAGCCGGGATCGGTTCCGCCGCTAAAGAAAGTCGTCCCGCCTTCCTTGGCACGCCGCTTCGACGGGATCAAGCAGCTCCTTGGGCGTGAGCCTCGGGTTGTGGAAGACACCCATGCTCGTGTCGACCACGTTCTTGCCGGCTCGTAGCGCCGCGGTGAGATTCTCGAGATTGACGGCCGCGCGCATCGCATTGGGTCCGAAATAGGCGACCGCATCCGCTTCGAGGGCCAGTGCCACCGCCGAATCTCGCGTGGCACGAATCCCGGTGTCTGCGCCGCCGAGAATCTCACCGAGATCTTTCCCGTCCTTCTCCAACGCATTCACGATGACCGCAGCGATCTCGAAGTTGGGGTGGTCGAGGAGATCTCTGAGGACAGACTTTCCGACGAACCCAGTTCCCCACACGATGACGCGAAAGCTCACGGTTTCTCCATCTTAAGGAATCGATCGATCTTCCGAGCATGACTCACCCGTGATGCCTCGATGCGTCAACGTTCGGAATGCTTGGCTCCAGTGGCGATAGGGGAACCTGGGCGAGCAGGATTCCGCTTGCTTTCCCCTGTGGATCAAGGGTTCGACCCGAGAATTGTATGGTCGATTCCTCACCTGGATCGGGCTTTTCCAAGCTCATCGGCCGATCGACGGCTGGATAGAAATCCTCAATGATTTCGGGGCGGACGGATCGGGAAGACCGACAGGAGCCAAGGCGTGAGAAGGGGCTCGCCTTGCTTGTGCCATTAGCTAGATGGTGAAGCCCGTCATTCGTGATCGGGGCGATCCGCAGAGATGCTGTGCGGTGCCACGCGAATCCTTGGGAAGGGAGCCGAGATGCGGAGTCTTGTCTTCAGTTTTTGGTGTGGTGCGGTGATTTCATTGCTGGCGACGTCGGCAACGGCGGGAACGATTACAACTTTCGATAGCGCCTCGGGGCCGGGCCTACAGAGTTTTTCGTTCAACAACTTCGTGGTCGGGACCGTCAACAACGACAACGTGGTCGGGGCTTCGGACAATCAGATTCTGATCAATCAGAAAGCCTTCGGCACGAGTGAGTACATCGACATGGAATTCAGTGTCGCTCCGTACGGTGGGACCACGGAATATGTGCTGAAGGAAGGCCTCGCGAACAACACGGCAGACACGTGGACGAGCTATCGAATCGAACTCGGGTTTGGCGTGGGTACCGGATACGTGTCGTCGATTTCCGGAGATGGGCTCGACTTCGATGCCCCGGACTTCGACTCTCCTGCCTACCTCGCACTCCCGTTCTTCGCGGATCTGGTTTTCGGCGAAGATGTGATCACGCTCGATGACGGCGCCATGGGGCCCTTGTCCTTCTCGGATCTGGTTTTTTCGATCGATGTTCCCGATGGGATTTCGTCTTTTACGATTCGACACTTTCCGGTCGTGATTCCCGAGCCCACGACGGCGCTTCTAATGCTCCTGGGATTGGCTGGGCTTTCACCGATAGGGAGTCCGAGCGGCTTGATCGATCTTGGGTGCGGTGCCGCGGACACTGGCCAATCCGCTCGCCCCCTACGAGATATTCATCAGATTGTCACGTTGTCCCATCGCCACCTCTGCGCAGTAGCCGAAGTCGACCGGGAGGTTCACGCCGGAGACGAAGCACGCGAGGTCGCTGCCGATCATCACGAGGGCGCGGCCCATCTCCTCCGGTTCGGCAAAGCGGTCGTTCGACGGGAAGAACGGCGTGATGGCCTCCTCCGGGATCTCCTTTGTCAGTTTCGACATGAAGTCGCTCGCCGTCGGCGAGGGGCTGATGCAGTTGATGCGGATCCCTCGCTTTGCGAGCTCGCCGGCGAGGGTTTGGGTGTAGACGATGATGCACTGCTTCGAGAAGCCGTAGGGGTCGGCTTTCAGATCCGGCGAGTCCTCGAGCCAGGCAGAGCCCGCTTCGAAGCTTTCGAGGGCGAGGAAGGTTCGAACGACCTCGAGGTTGCTCTTCCACGCCATACCCGCCGTCGAGGCAATCGAGCTAATCGAACCGCCCGTCCGCAGTCGCGGAATCAGCATGTCGGTCAGATGCCGCAGGCCGACGAAGTTGATCATCATCGTGTCGAGCGCAGACGCGGGAGGATGCGGAACGCCTGCGCAGTTGAAGAGCGTGTCGATCTCGGCCGGCAGATCGGCGATCGCGGCGTCGATCGCGGACTGGCTCTTCATGTCGGTCTGGATGAACCGATGCACGGGGGCCGTCACCTCCCCGATATCGAGGGCGTGGACCGCGGCGCCGAGGTCCACGAGCAGGTGCGCTGCCGCCGCGCCCCTGCCCGCCGCGGCGCCGGGCATGACGACTGTCTTTCCCTCGGACCCGAGT
>JAPYTP010000415.1 GCA_029941885.1 Myxococcota bacterium | reverse complement strand
CTTCTTCGTTTGGTCTCACAGCGAGGTTCCCGGCTCGGCCGTCACGAGTGCTCCAGACAGGTCCAGGGGGGAAGAGACGCCGATCGCTACACCGGCACTTGATCCCGTCGAAAGCCCTCGACCCAGCTGAATCGGGTCGAGGGCTTAGACCCTGCTTTTGGCGGGAATCTCGATTTCCGGGTCACCGCCCAACAATGCACTCTCGAGCAGATCGATATCGACTGGCTTGGTCAGAAAGGCGCTTGCTCCGAGTTCGCGGGCTCGCGAGGCAGTCTCACTGCTGCCGTAGCCCGTGAGCACTGCGATGACAGTCGATGGGGAGCGGGCTTTGACGATCTTGATTACGTCGAGGCCGCTGTCGGGACCGAGGCGGAGATCGATTACTGCGTAGCGATAGTTGAGGTCCGACTGTTTCTCGACGGCCTCGAGTCCATCGAGCCACTCGACGCTATAGCCGCGATCCTTGAATTCGAGGACCAGCGTGTCTGCAAAACACCGGTCATCGTCGACGATTAGTAACGATCCTTCAACATGTCTCATCGCATCGTGCGTTCCGCTCGGTGGGGATCCGCGAGATCCTGTTGCCTAGACGACTGCGTTTGCTTCTTCGACGTCTTGGTCGGCCCCTTCGAGGATGGCGGCCCTTCGCATCCAGAAGAGTAGAAGCGAGGCCAGCAACGTCAGGACGCCGACGACTACCCCCAGTAGCACGAGCACTCCCGCCTCGACTCCCTTGGTTATTGGGGAATTCGGGTCCCCGTAGCAGACCGAGCAGGCAATCGCGGGTTGCGCGTTCAAAATCGCGACCAAGCAGAACAGAATCCTCGGTGTCATATTCATCAGCTGCTTGCAGTTCACAGAAAACTCACACCTTTCAACTTGCGCAGGAACCAGATGCCATACGACACGAGCAATACGCTACCGAGAAAAGATCCCGCGCCGAGGGCCAGATACAACCAGCTTCCGGATTGAGTGAAATCGCGGATTGCCCAAACGCCGAAACCGGCACAGAGCCACGTCGATACGACGATGAAGAATATGTGAAAGGCTTTTAGCGACATCTATTTCGTCATCCGAACTGGCTCAAGAGGAGCGCTCTACAGCGGCCAAAGAGGGCCAATCCCTGTCTCAGTCAACAGAGGCAGTGCAAACAGGAATACAAGAAAGGCAGCGCAGAGGAGCAGCAGCCAGTGGATCACCTTCTCCTCGGAAACCAGATGCATGAAGTATGCCGCAACCAGACTCGCCTTTACCGTGGCCACGACCAGCGCAAGGGTAATGGCGGTTCCCGTCGGCAACTCGAGATATGAGAGCGCCACGGTGACTACCGTCAACACAGCCAGGGCAGCAAAGACCATCAGGTAGACCTTGACGTGTTCCCTCACATGTTCGACGTCGGACGCGCTCATCGCATTCTCCTAAAGTAGATACAACACGGGGAAGAGAAAGATCCAGACGAGATCCACGAAGTGCCAATACAGTCCGGAGATTTCAATACGGCCCTCGAATCGCACGCGCTCGGAATGCCACAGGTCCGCTCCCCAGACCAGCAGCCAGATGTTGACCGCGACGCCCAGAAAGATGTGAAGTGCGTGCAACCCAGTCAGGGTGAAGTACAGACCAAAATAGGTGGACGGGTCCGTGGCTTCCGGCCAGCCAACTGCCGGAAAAATGTGGTGGTCGAATTTTGCGTTGTACTCGAACGCCTTGACGACCAGGAAGAGCAACCCGAGACCAATCGTGGCCCCCAGGTAGCGCTTGAATGCGTCGAACTTGTCCATCTTGAGCGACGCCCAGGACATGACCATCGTGACACTCGAGGTGATGAGGATCAGGGTATTGATCGTGCCAATGGGCACATTCAATCCCGCTTCGACACCCGACGGCCAATATTCGGGGGCCGAGCCCACACGCAGCAGCACATAGGACGAGAAGAGCGCGCCGAACAGCATGACCTCGGAAGCCAGGAAAATCCAGATTCCCAGCTTTCCACTGGTCACCCCAGTGAGCGGATGCGGCTCGGTCCGATAGGGGATTTCGAAGTTCAAGGACACGATGTTTATCCCCCTTGTTTTACGAATTGCGGAGAGAAGTCGTTCTCTGCACCGGGTACGCTGTATTCATACGGTCCACTGTAGACCTGCGGAGGTTCGAGGAAGTTGCCGTGCGGCGGTGGTGTCGGCGTCGCCCATTCGAGGGTCGTCGCGCGCCAGGGATTCTCTGCCGCCGTCTCCGTCTTTCGCATGCTCGCGAAGAAGTTGATGATGAATGGGATCTGCGCGAGGGCGAGTCCCCAAGCGGACCAGGACGTCATTACGGTCAGGCCGTGAGCCCCCGCGCCGATCTCGTAGATGGTTGGATCGAACAGCCGGCGACTCACTCCGGCCATTCCCTCGAACATCATGGGCATGAATATGCCGTTCATGAAAAGGAAGGAGAACCAAAAGTGGAGCTTTCCCAAGGTCTCGTTCATGTGCCTCCCGGTGGCCTTCGGATACCAGTGATAAATGCCCGCGAACATCGCAAAGATGGTCCCGGGGGCGACCACATAGTGGAAGTGCCCGATCACGTAGTAGGTATCGTGCAGGTAGGCGTCGGGGGCGGCCAACCCAAGGGGCAGCCCTGTGAGGCCACCGATGCCGAACATGGGCAGGAAGGCCAGCGCGAAGAGCATGGGGACCGTGAATCGGATCGAGGCACCCCATAAGCTGATGATCAGGCAGGTGAGGATGATCACCGACGGAATCGAGATGATCATTGTCGTGATCTGAAAGAAGGTACTCATCGTGGTGCCCATGCCGGTCATGTACATGTGATGCGCCCACACTCCGAAAGACATGAATCCCAGGAAGAGAAGCGAGTACACCATTGGCCGGTAGCCCCATAGAGGCTTGCGGGTATTGATCGCGATCACCTCGGCCACGATTCCCATGGCGGGCAGAATCAAGACGTACACCTCGGGATGGGCCAAGAACCAGAACAAGTGTTGCCACAGCAGGGGGCTGCCTCCTCCAGCGGCGGCGATTTGTTCGCCGCCGACCACCAGCCCACTCGGCATGAAAAAACTCGTGCCGGCCACGCGGTCCATCAGCTGCAGAACGCCCGCGGCCTGCAGAGGGGGAAACGCCAACACCAGCAGAAACGCCGTCACCAGCTGCGACCATACGAAGAAGGGCAGGCGGAAGAAGGTCAGCCCCGGTGCACGCAGGTGAATGATCGTGACGATGAAGTTGATGCCGCCCAGTAGCGACGACGCGATGAGGAAGAGCATCCCTATCAGCCAATACGTCTGCCCCGTCGTCGCGATGACCGAGAGGGGAGCGTAGGACGTCCATCCCGAACTGGCCGCGCCGCCCGGCAACGTGAAGCTCACGAGCATCACCAC
>JAPYTP010000414.1:228-3389 GCA_029941885.1 Myxococcota bacterium | reverse complement strand
CGCGAACATGGCCCGCTGCTCGATCAGTCGCGGATCGAGCTTCGTGCCTCCGCCGATATGAAAGCTGATTGGAAGGCCCGTCTCTTCGGCGGCCGCCCATAGCCGTTCCCAGGCGGTATCGAGGAGGTCGACTTCGAAGCAGTGGAAGATCGCGCCGATATGACCGAGATCCTTGACGCGGTAGAGCTCCGTCGCCGCGTCTTCCGGGGAGGTGGTCGGGAGCATGGGAAGCGCGTTGAGTCGACCGGGGGCGTGGCTGTTGAAGACTTCCGCGGCCCAATCGTTCCAGACTCCGATCACCGCCTTCTTGTGTTCGGGGTCCGGGATGTTGTAGCCCGACAAGGTGTTGGGACCGTAGACGATGGAGGACCAGACCCCGTCACGTTCGAGATCTTCGAGACGGCCCTTTGGATCGCCGGCTCGCATGCCATCGGGGTCGAGACCCTCTACGCGTTGGAGCGCGTCGTTGAAATCTTCCCAGCGACCACTGATGCCGATTACATCGTCGTTCAACGTCCAAAAGGTCTGACCGTCCCGTTCGATCGTGGTCGGTCCGGCGTCGCGATACTTTGCGGGAAGTCGGCTCGACCAGACGTCGCGGGGGAGCGCGTTGATGTCCAGGTGATCGTCACACGAATAGATGAGGTGATCTTGCACGGGGGGTCTCCTCCTGATCGCTCGTAGGCTCTTGCGAACACAGCATCGATCACACCGTCCGGGCCCGCCACCCGAACGTGCATGAGAGAGGGCTCGTTCGCATGCGTTGCGGGCCCCGCGCTTTGGTTGCAGCGTAATCGCGAACAGGATAGATTCGAGAGACCAATGGTCTCAAGCCTCTGGAGGGTTCCTCGTGAAGATGGAAGAAATGGTGCTGATCAGCGTCGACGATCACGTCATCGAGCCCCCGACGGTCTTCGACCATCACATTCCCGCTCGCTGGGCGGACCGCGCGCCGCGTCTTCGAGTCGACGAAGCGACGGGCATGCAGAACTGGGTGTGGGAAGCGGGCGTCGCGATCACGCCGTTCATCTGCGCAGTGGTGACGCTCCCACCCGAGGAATGGGGATACGATCCGGGCACCCTGGCCGAGATGCGCCCCGGTTGCTGGGATTCGGATCTTCGCGTTCGCGACATGGATGCGAATGGAGTCCTGGCCTCGATGTGCTTCCCGTCCTTCGCGGGAATGGCGGGCAATTTCTTCGCGGAGAGCGCCGACCGCGAACTCGCCTACGCCTGCCTTCAGGCGTATAACGATTGGCATATCGACGAGTGGGCGGGGAGTCATCCTGGACGATTCATTCCCCTCCCGATCTCTCCGATCTGGGATCCTCGATTGGCCGCCGAGGAGGTGGTTCGAGTCGCACGAAAGGGTGCGACCGCAATCACGTTCTCGGAGGCGCCCGAGTCCTTCGGATACCCGAGTATTCATTCCGGAGAATGGGATCCCTTCTTCGCGGCCTGTTGTGACGAGGACGTCACCGTGGCCATCCATATCGCCTCGAGCAAGACCCAAAACCCGGCCGAGCAACCCGACGTTCCCGTCGAAGTTTCGAGCACGCTGCCGTGTTGGAATGCGCTGGCTTGTGCAGCGAACCTGCTCTGGAGCAAGTCGCTCGTCAAGTTTCCCGATCTGAAGATTGCGCTTTCGGAAGGGGGCACCTCATGGGTTCCCGGTTTTCTAGATCGCATGGAGCGACAATTCAGTCTTCAGAAATGGATGAAATCCGATCTCGGCGGTCTGACTCCAACCGAGATGTGGCATCGCCATTTTCTCGGTTGTTTCATTTGCGACCCATCGGGTCTTCTGCTGCGAGATCGGATTGGAATCGACAACATCGCCTACGAGGTCGACTATCCGCATTCGGATTGTACGTTCCCCGGCTCGCCGGAAGAACTCTGGGAGCATCTCGAGTTCGCGAAATGCAGCGATGTCGAGATCGACAAGATCACGCATGTCAACGCCGCACGATTCCTACGGTTCGACCCCTTCGAAAAGCGCACTCGTTCGGAGTCCACCGTCGGTGCGTTGCGCTCGACGGCCTCCGATGTCGACCTGCGCGTCCGATCGAAGGCCGACTACAAGAAGAGCTACGAAGAAACCTACGGGTCGATCGCCTAGGGGGCGGAACAGATGGAGCTTGCGAGCCTGCCGCTCGTTTCAGCCGATAGTCACGTCGAAGAGCCGAGTGCGCTCTGGGCCGAAAACCTGCCGCGATGGATGTACGCGGAGCTGCCTCCAGCGCTCCAGGGAGGCGAGAACGCGACATCGACTTTCGCGCAACGGATCGGCGTCGAGGACGCGCCAGAAGTCAAGGGACTGACGGCTGCGGCGAACCTGACAGGTGCCGTCGACATCGAGGCAATGTGTGAACTGACGGCGGATTTCGAGCGCCGCTTTACGGTGATGCGGCAGGACGGGATCTCGGGAGAATGCATCTACCCGACCTCGGGGCTCTCCATCTGGGACATCGAAAACCCCGAGATCGCAGGGGCGTGTGCGCGGGTCTACAACGATTGGATCTTCGATCGTCTGGAGTCGCGCTCGCCGCGGTTCCGATGTGCGGGCATCATTCCGACCTGGGATATCGATGCGGCGATCGCGGAGGTCGGGCGAATTGCAGAGTTGGGGCTCGCGGCGGCCCTGATTCCGCTCGTGGGCACGCCGGAGTACAACCACCGACATTGGGATCCACTCTGGAACATCATCGAGGAAGCCGGCATGCCGACCGTGATGCATCAGGGAACCGGTCACAGCATGATGTTCTACCGCGGCCCCGGGGCGGCGGTCTCGAATCTCATGGCGACCCAATCGATGGCGCCGCGCTCCGCGGCACTGCTCGCCACCTCGGGTGTCCTCGCCGCTCATCCCGATCTCCATTTCGTTTATGTGGAGACGAACGCCAGCTGGATTCCATGGGCGATGAACACCGTCGACTACTACCACGAGGCCTTTCAGCAATACGAGGGGTGGGTCTGGCCAGAGCTGGCGGAGAAGCCGAGCCACTACCTGACCCGACAGATCCACGGAACGTTCCAGTACGATCCGGTTGCAATCGCGGCCCTCGAGCAGACGGGGGCTGCGCCGCTCTTGTGGGGATCCGATTTCCCCCATGCCGAGGGAACCTATCCCCGCTCGCGGGAACTGGTCACGGAGCAGCTTG
>JAPYTP010000414.1:0-218 GCA_029941885.1 Myxococcota bacterium | reverse complement strand
GGCCCTCGCCGGGGGAACCGCTGCGAAGCTGTTTCGCTTCGATCCCGAAGTACTCACGACGCCCGTGTAGCGGCCGTCATCCCCCGATTTGCTACCAGGAGATTTCATGTCCGATTGTCTATTGATCGAAGCCCGAGGCCCCATTCGAATCGTGCGGATGAACAGGCCCGAGCAGCTGAACGCGGTGAGCCAGGAGCTCCACACGCGACTCTCCGAAG
>JAPYTP010000413.1 GCA_029941885.1 Myxococcota bacterium | reverse complement strand
GTGCCCCGCTCCTGGGCTTCGGCCATCGCCTGTGCGATTTCGGGAGGTGTTTCTCTTTCTTCGCGCATCATTTCCAAAATTTCGGGGGGTGTGTTCTTGCCCTGGCGGGGCGCATCATCGAGTTCGATGGGCGCAACGGGTGGAGCCCGGCGGAGCACATTGGCGATCGCGGGTGGGGGACCAGGGTTGGCCTGGGCGGCCAAAATTCCAGCCTTAACGGCCTCAACAGCTTGGGCACGGGCGATCGCGCGATCTATTCGCTCTGCTTCCTCAGGGTTCAGCCCCTCATCTCGTCTTGAATCGGCGGCAGAACTTGATTTACGGATCAGACTTGGATCCGACTGTCCTCCATTGGATTCATTCGCAAGATCACCTTGCTCCTGGGTGTCGGCATGGAGGGCTCCGGACTGCATTTCTGGTTCCGAGGCATTCGCTTCTTCCGAAGCTTGCGGGGCAGGAAGTGAGTTCGGGGTCGTATGCGTGACCTCTTTTGACGGAGCATTCCCGTCTCGGCCCAGTACGATGAGAGCCGCTGCGACTCCAATCAGCGTGAATATGATCAGCGCCGTACGCTTGCGGTTCGACTTCGAAAGCTCAGACATTTGGATGCGGCTCCATATTCAGTCCATGATAGAATCGGTTGCGAAGCTAGCGCGGAGGTGCCGGCTCTGCATGATTGCGCTTGGGAGCTTGGGATCAGGATCAGGACCAGGGCTCCGGCGTGCCTCAGAGTGCCTCGGGTTGGGAAATTTTATCGAGTTGAGGAGCAAAAACTTCGGAAAATGCGGCGAGCTGAGCCTCAGCTCGCCGCTGACTGCCGGCAGTGTTGCCCAGGGTGGCGCTGATTCGAACCAAGATTATACGGCGCGGGGATACCAGATCGCTGCGATCGATGGCGAGGAAGGACCGGAGAGTCTCGCTCTCGAGACTTGAAGCATCCACCAGCCACTGATAGCTGAGGACTTGCGTGAATTCGGCCTGGAGAACCGACGCCCGTATGGGGCTGCTGATCCCAGGCAGGGCGATTGTCTTCTGTTCCCCAATTTGGAAGCCCGATGCGGGCAGCACCGTCTTTTCGGAGAGTAGGCTGGTGTGTTTGTTTTGAAGGTTGTCGGTAGCTACAAAAACATCGAGCCGAGCGCTTCCTTTCGAATATGCTCGGCGAATCCAGAAATTCGGAAGAATTGATCCCAGCGCGTTCTTGTCGACTGGAACCGGTGTGGAAGTCCATCCTTGGATCTCGGCCGGGATCTTATCGGGGGTCCACCAAATCATTCGCTCGGGCTGCCACGGTTGGATAAGGAAGGAACTCACAGCCAGTGCCGTGGCGACGCTGAAAGGAAGCAGATAGCGCAGGCCCAGTTTGGGGCTCCCGGTTCCGGTTTCCCTGGGAGGCTGTGTCCACCGACGTTGGTAGGGACCGCCTGCGGGGGATACTCGGATCAATACCGAATCAAGGGCAGCCAGAAGCAGAACCCCGCCGACAGTCATGACGATGCCCTGAACCGTGTGAATCGCTGCAATCTCTCCACTGGGATGGAGCATCAAGGACAGAATTCGAACGAAATTGACCAAGGCTCCAATCAAGGGCGCTGCGACGATGAGCAGGGCAGTGCTGATTCGCCCGCGTTGGAAAAGGTCGGCGTAGATTACGGCGGCCATCACCATGGTGGCGATGGTTCTGAATCCTGCACAGCTCTCGACGACTTGAAACGTTCGTAAGTCAGTCGAGACGACGGTTCCTGAACTCGTCGCATGGATTCCGAGCAAATCGTTGAGAACTGCGGCGGACGCTTGGGCGTTAGCAAGTTGCAAGGGGTATACGAGCTGGTTGGCCAAGACCCCAGGCATTGGAACCAGCAGAAGTAGAAAAACCGCCGGCAGGAAGATGGCCTGTAGGCCGAGCCGCCCGCCCAGGGCTGCCGCGGTTCCGAGGCAAAAAAATACGAGGGAAATTAGCAACAGATCTGAGGCGCCCACGTAGATCGCCCATACGTAGAGGGCGGTCGCCGGTAGTAAGAGGAACGCTCCCCATCCGCCCCCTTGGGGTACAGACAAGGCGAATCCCAATGCGCGGTGGCGAGAATAGAGGAGACAGAGGGCCAGTCCGAAAATCAGAAGAGGCGATTGCCCAGACGGCCGGAAGAACCAATCCTCAATTGGGTCGTCCCGGACCCGGTCCAAATGAAAAGGATCGTAGGAGAGCAGGTCTCGGAATGTGAATATCCCAACACAGAGAAGGACGAGCAGCCCTGCCCACTTGAGCCGCCTGTGCGAAGCGGCGGTCACCGGATTTCTCGCCGTCTGGCAAAATTAGAAGCTATTTCTCGACCGACGCGCTGCCCGGTAAGCGCGCCGCTCCACCGCTTGGCCCAGTACTCCTCCCCCGCAGGGGCGCGGGGCCAGAATGCAAGCGGGTTGGAATAAATCGGCGGCGGCGGGGGAAGGTCATTCATGAGACCTTTCGCCGGTCCAATGGACGGTCGTCCCCAGGTTTGCGCATTCTCTTTCGGAAATCATGAAGTTGAGGGTCGAAAGTCGTCATCGAGCGGCATACCATAGCGCCCTAGTTTACTACTGATCGGCTTCTGGGCTACTGCAATGCCTGCGGGCTAATTCAACGTATTGAGGAGCAACTTCATGAAAATCAGTATGGGCGTTTTTTTTCTAGTCGTTGGTTTGGGGATCGCCCTGCTCACTGCTCCGGCGTTTGCCGGGCCGCCGCCGTCAGGGCCAGTGGCTCTCGGCGATGTAAGTGGTGATGGACGGATTGACGTCGTGGTGTCGGGTGGGCTGAATAACAGTGTTCTTTACGTATATGTGACCGATGCCACCGGCTTGGGGGTCGATGCTACCGAGAGTGCCCAAATCGCCTTTCTTCAGCCGGGATGGGTTGTCAGGGCTGTGGCTGACTTCAACGATGACGACCATGCCGACATTTTGATCGAGAACACAAACGTTGGCGCGACCAAAGGGCTGCTGTACGTCATGATCACGGATTCGACCACGGCGGTCGGCGCCCCGGTTGCACTCGATGCCGCCGCGGGTGTGTCTTCGGCATTGGTTCCCGCCGGCTTCGCGGTCGCGGGCGCGGGGGATTCGAACGCAGACGGAAATGCCGACGTGTATGTGAAGGATGCCTCAGGTTTTTTGTACACCTACATCTCTGACGCGACCGGCGCCGCTGATAGTAATTTGAGCGGATCGCCTGTTGTTGTACCGAATGGCTGGACAATCGAATCCATCGGCGATTACAACGGAGACGGTCGCAGCGATGTTTTGGTGCAGGGACCGCTTAGCAATGGCTTTCGGACCGTGTATACGTGGACGACTAATGCGGATGGAATCTCTTTCGCGGCCTCCCCGGCGAGTGGCTCACCCATCGGAATCCCCG
>JAPYTP010000412.1 GCA_029941885.1 Myxococcota bacterium | reverse complement strand
GATTCGAACTGGCGACTCTCACGTTGGCAAGGAGATGCCCGCCTTGATTTCATTGAGGAATTCCGCCAGAAGCGGTCATATCGGATAGTTTCGGTCAATAGTGGAGGAAAGAGTTCCACCAGGAATCGAGCCACTCAACGATCCAATGTCGCCAAAAGCGCAATTTTGCAACATATTTGATTGATCTGTTGCGCCCGACGACATAAGCTTCTGACGTGTTGCGAAAATAGACTTCTGGAGACACGTATTGCCTTCACAATGGCGCCCAGACCGGCCTTACAACGACCTGCCACGGCTCCCACCCAACATCGACCTAGAGACAAAACCTGTTCTAAAACAGTGTATTAGGGCTAGGGCTGCGCTGGCTGAACTGAAGCAATCGGCCGAGCTGATTCCCAATGGTGCAATTCTCATCAATACGCTTCCCCTCCTCGAAGCGCGCGCCAGTTCGGAAATCGAGAATATCGTCACGACCGCAGACAAGCTCTTCCGTCACCTCCAAGCCGAGGGAACGGCTGACCCCGCAACCCGGGAAGCTCTGCGATATCGGCGCGCTCTGCTCGAAGGGTTTGCGACTCTGGAGAATCGCCCCCTCTGTACTCGTACTGCAGAGATCGTGTGCACTGAAATCAAAGGCACTGAAATCAGCGTGCGCCGTGTACCCGGCACGGCACTCGTCAATCAAGTGTCGAATGAAATCATCTACACCCCACCCGAAACCGAATCCCGGATTCGAGAGCTACTCGCCAACTGGGAGCAATTCCTTCACGCGGCCGACACCCTCGACCCTCTCATCCGGATGTCAGTTGCTCACTACCAGTTCGAGGCCATCCATCCCTTCACCGACGGAAACGGTCGCAGCGGCCGCGTACTCAACAGCCTATTCCTGGTCGAGCAGGGTCTTCTCCCCATGCCAATCCTCTATCTGAGCCGCTACATCATCGGACACAAGTCGGACTACTACCGTCTGCTTCTGGATATCACGCGCAAGAACGACCAAGCCGGATGGGAGCAATGGCTTCTGTTCATGCTGCGCGGTGTTGAAGAAACTGCGACTTGGACTGCGGCCAAAATCTCCGCCATCCGTGACCTCGCGGAGGAGGCAGTCAGACTCGTGCGTGAAACCCTTCCAAAAATCTATAGCCGCGAACTGATAGACGTCGTTTTCGAACAACCGTACTGCCGCATATCAAACGTTGTCGAGGCCGAAATCGCCGGACGCCAGGCCGCCTCGCGATACCTGAAGGCGCTCGTGTCGATCGAGATGCTGCGCGAGCAGGCCTTCGGGAGGGAGAAACTCTTCGTCAATGTGAAGCTGCTCGACCTGCTTACGCGCGACGAAGATGGGGTCGATTCCCAATCGCCGTAAACAAAACAGCCCCGCTAAGCGAAAACACTTGGCGGGGCTGCAACTGCGATGGAGCACGAGACCAGATTCGAACTGGCGACCCTCACGTTGGCAAGTAGTTCTCGGAATCGCGCAAGCGCGCGTAGTCGCTCACCTTCTTTTCATTCTTGGTCCGGTCGTACTAGGCAACGGTGTGCACTGAGAGGCAAGGAGAGGCAACTCGGGTTCCGCCCTACCCCCGCCGCTGGGGCACTTGGAGGACCCTGCCCCGCGGCAGGATGGCGATCCTCGTGCTTCAAGTCGAAGCCCCCCGGCGAGAGCATCACATGCGAAAACCATACGCAATACTGGTATTGACGCTGGTGTCGAAAACACTATGATCTGGCCATGCCTGAGACGAGAAAAATCACTGTAGAAGTCCCTGAAGACCTTCTCGAACGAGCTCGAAAAGCCTCGAGCGACGGGATCACCGGTACCGTCCGACGAGGCCTCGAACTGGTCGCAGCCGGTCGAGCCTACGACGAGCTTCGAAAGCTCCGCGGAAAAGTACAATTGGGCATCGATCTCGAGGCTTTGCGCGAAGACCGATGATTGCAATCGACAGCAGCTCCTGGATCGCATTCTTTTCCGACGCAGAGCCTTCGGGCGAGGACACTGCATTAGTAGAGAGTGCATTGGCGGATCATCAGGCCTGCCTCCCCCCGGTCGTCCTAACGGAGCTGCTCAGCGATCCCAAACTACCCAAATCTCTAGCCGGTATGTTCATCGAGCTTCCGCTGCTCGAACCAACGGTGGGCTATTGGGAACGAGCGGGGCGCATGCGCGCGAAGCTCATCGCAGAGCGCCGTCGAGCGAGGCTTGCTGATAGCTTGATCGCGCAGACTTGCATCGACCACGGCGTTCGACTGATCACCCGCGATGACGATTTCCTTCATTTCTCGAGGCTAGGCCGACTTCGCCTCGCACTCTCTCCGTAAAGTCGGGCGTCGCTATTGCAACGGCCCCGCTCCCGCATGTCCTGAGACGCAGCTGCGCAGAGGACAACCGCCACGGCGACCGCAGCAAGTGTGCGCCGCGGACGGCGAGCCGCCAGCAGACCCAGCTCCGCGATCCCATTCTCGAATCGATGCCTGTCGGTTCTCAATATCGGTCCGCCCCGAAATCATTGAGCTTTTCCTTTTGGCGCTCGATCGATCAACGACCGATGGTAGGCCGGATCGAGGCGAAGAATCAGTCTCGTACCGGGCAGCGATTCCGTGCAGAATGCAACTCGCGATGTGGCCACTGCTCAAATTCGTGATGCTCCTCCTCCACTGCATTCCGGCCTTCTTCCGAAGCCGGAACGAGCAGGCAATCGTCGAACTCACCCTTCGCCAGCAGCTTGCGACCTACGTCCAGGGCCCAAACCTCGAATCACATCGGTCGATCGGACATTCTGGGTCTTCCTGTCACGGATCTGGTCGGGATGGAGAGAGGCTCTGGTTATCGTTCAGCCCGACACCGTGGTCCGCTGGCATCGCAAGGGTTTCAGGCTTTACTGGCGATCCATTTCGAAGCGCGGTCCTGGGCGACCTCCGATTCCCGTTGAGGTACAGGCCCTCATTCGACGATTCGCCAATGAGAACGGATGGCGGGCTCGAAAGGTCCAAGCAGAACTCGAAAAGCTCGGATTCAGGGTCAGCCTCGCCACCGTCTCTCGGTATCTCCCGAAGCGAAACCCGGACCACGAACAACGCCAGCGCTGGAAGACGTTTCTTCGCAATCACAAGCATGGCATCGCCGCGATGGACTTCCTGGTGGTCCCTACCGTTCAGTTTCGTTTGCTGTATGCCTGGTTCGTGATCGGTCATGGACGACGGGAAATTCTGCATTTCGGCGTGACCGCACATCCAACATCGTCATGGGTTATGCAGCAACTCCGCGAGGCGTTCCCCAATGACGCTGCTCCACGATTTCTCATCTACGACAACGATTCAATATTCTCAGAACGGGTCACTGAGTCGATCGACAATATCGGAATCAAGCCTCGCCGAACGGCCTTTCGAAGTCCATG
>JAPYTP010000411.1 GCA_029941885.1 Myxococcota bacterium | reverse complement strand
GCCAGATGCATTGCCGAAAGACCGTGGACGGGGCCGATATCGGCGACGTCGCGTGTTGGGTGACAAATTTCGGAGATCCCGGAGGCCCGCCTGACGATGGGCTGGGCCCAGCCATCGGGAACCTGAACGGCTCGCCTTTCGATCCGGGGGCTACGGTTACCATGGAATACGATGCCTCGTTGGCCAGTTCGGCGGTCGCGAACCAGGTTGCGTTCTATGTGTTCGCCCCCGATGGAAACCGAATTCCCCGAGTCGCCCTGGATATCGAGGGCGCAAAGCCCGTGCCGCAGATCTGCCTGGTCTGCCACGGGGGCAACTACGAGGATTCGACCCATAGCGTCACCGGAGCGGCCTTCCGCGAATTCGACGTCTTCGGCTTCGAGTTCGATGAAGAGAACGCCTTCGGGCTCAAGACCAACGACCCGACTCTCATTCCTCAACCTCTTCCGGGTCAAGATTTTAGCCTGAACGGCCAGCAGGAAGCCTTCCGGCAGCTGAACGCCATGGTGAAGTCGACCAACCCCAAGGTCGACGCCGACGGGTTCAGCCCGATCGTCGAGTTGATCGACGGCCTCTACCCGGGTGGGGTGGACGTCCCGCTTTCGGTAGCGACCGACACCTACGTGCCGGGGCCCTGGTCGAGTGTTGACGACCCGAACACCCCGAACGTCGTCGAAACTCTCAACAAGTCGGAGCTCTACAATAAGATTACCAAGCGGCACTGCAGGGCCTGTCATATCGCGCAGGCTTCCTACTACGATTTCTACGAGTACGGCGACTTCTACTCTTTCGAGAGTCTGATTTGCAGCGACCGCGAGATGCCCCACGCCCAGGCTCCGTTCAACAATTTCTGGCTGAATACCGTGCCCCCCGCCGAGCCGAATGAGCCAATGCCTGCGGTCTACCTGGGGGCCGAACTTGGCTTTACGGGCCTATGCCCCACGGTTCCCTAGCGTGATGTTGGCGAGCCCGGAGAAAAAGGGATCTTTCGCATGAATCCGGAGAAACTCGATGCTCAATAGAATCACGCTTGGCGGGATCGCCCTGAGGCTCATGGCTTGCCTGGCCCTCGGCCCGGCAGTCGCTGATGCCGCGGGGCTGACCCTGAGCCCGTCGGTGCTCTCGCTTTCCCCGGGCCAGTCCTTCGTGGTCACCGTGGGTATCGATTCGGTGACCGAAGTCCAGGGCTATACCCTCGATATTGAATTCGACGCCGCGGAGCTGACCTTTCTCGGAGCCACCCAGCTCGGTTCGTCCGAGCAGAGCGCGGTTCCGGGCAACTTCGAGGCGTTGGCCTTCAGCGTCGATCCTTCGGTCGCCCTCGGCCAAGGCATGCCGGGCCGCGCCAGCGTCCTAGTCGCCCCCGACCAGGCCGGCGCGGCCCAGAGCCCCCGCTCCATCGTCTTCATCGACGGGCGTACGAATTTTCCCGCCCTGGCCCCGGCGGGTCTCTTCCAACTGCAATTTCAGGCCACCCAGGGCCTGATCCTGGACGGCGCGGACGATCTCCGGGTGGGCCTTCTCGACGCCTCGGCGAACGACGTCACCAGCTCCCTGCGAAACGGGGGGGCGAGCATTCCCCTGGCCCCGGCCCAGGTTTCGCTGACCGACGTCCCCGAGCCCTCGGCCCCGGCGATGCTCGCTTGGGGGGCGATCTTGCTCGCTCTCCTGGCGCGGCGTTCGGGGGCCGTCCCTCGGGCGACCGGCCTTCCAATAGGAACTGGACATCACACCCGTACCCGGAGGTTGTGCCAGTAGACAGCTTGAATGTCCTATAAATCCCGACGCTTGAGTCACGGGTTGGCGTTGACTCGACCCCGTTAGATCTCGCGCCTACACTACTGAAACCCCAAAAAGGGGCGTTTCTTTTGCTTGAGTCCGGGCTCTCTTCTCGCGAGAGTTCTGGGAGTCGTGCAGGCGCTGTGAGGATTGCCCCAACCCAAACTCGGGGGAACAGCGCATGGCCCCAGGCGGTGAACTCGAGGCCAGAGATGGCCTGAGCATCGGCTATTACGAAGACTGGATGTTCGATCAGGTCATCGACATGATCGTGGCCCAGTACGGTCGGGATCGCGATGGAGAAGTTGAGCTTTTTCGGCGCTTCTATGAAGCTCCGTTTCAGCGAAGCGTTGGTATTCGTTTGGTGGCACTTGACGATGAACGCGTCTGTGGTTTTCAATCCTATTTTTACTGGCCCTATGTCTACCAGGGCGAGAAACTGCGCTCCTTCCAGTCGGGAAATTCGTTGGTTTCGCCGGACTATCGCGGCCGAAGGATCTTCGCTCGGTTGCTGAATTTTCTGGCCGAAACCCAGGATCGTCCGGAAATTGACTTTTTGATGGGGTTTCCAGTGGAGATGTCCTACGGAAGCTTTATCCGCAACGGATGGGACAACCCTCTAGATCTTTCCTGGTACATTCGACCGATCAATCCCCTCTCGGTAATCGGCGCTGAGGTTCCCGAATCGGTTGACTGGCTCATTGAGCGTACAGCCGAGTCGGTGGATCCCCTCTACCCTCGTCGGGCATTTGCGCTCTCCAAGGATGATGATTTCGTTGAGTGGCGGCGAAGCTATCCCGCCCAGGGTTCGGAACATCTGTACTTTCATCATCGGGAGGGCAGCAATACCATTCGGTTCGAGCTGAAACCCAACCGCAGGGGCCGGATCCAGGAACTTGTGATCGGCGATATTGTGCGGGATTCGGAGGATCCGATGCTCCTGAAAAACGGACTCCAGGAGTTGGTTCGAGCCGCTCGATCTCATCGATTCCTATCGGCCTTGAGTATCGCGATCAACCGGGGCTCGGCCGATAGAACCCTTGAGAAGGCTCTCCGTCGTCGCGCATTTCTGCGCATCAATAAGAAAATCCATTTTATTGTTAAACCCATTGGAGCCGTTGCCGAATCCACGGATCCCGCGCATTGGCAGCTCTACCGAAGCGATATCGACACCTGGTAGCGAGCCCCGTGGCGGGGCTGGAGTCTCCGCCTGCGCGCCTGGGAGCAGGAGGCCGCGCAGTCCACGCCCGTCGTTAGCCGGTTGGCTAGAATCGGTGTAGCCAACCGGCCAATCGCGCTTCAAGTGACAAGGACGCTGCCCCTACCCAGAACTAAATCGGCGAGAAAACAGTTTATGACTCGACTGATTTTTCCGGGGCTTCCGTTCTTCGGTCCTTCGTTCTGACTACAGCGTGCATGTACGCCAGGCTTCCTAGCCACCCGCATAAGGCGGGTGCAAGGGTTATTGCAATTGTCCCCGAAAGACCCATCCCGATCGGACCCAGTAGGGTGCCCGCTGGATACTCGATCAAGTACGCGTCTTTTATATTCTCTAGGTCGGTTGTCGCAAAGACGATGCCGGCAAAGGGACCTAGGAGAAAAAGGCAATAGACAGTACTGACGAAT
>JAPYTP010000410.1 GCA_029941885.1 Myxococcota bacterium | reverse complement strand
GCGTGGAATCCGTGGTGGGCACGACCTGGCCCTGGGCATCGGGCAGGTAGAAGGTCGGAAGCAGCGGCACCTTGGCCAGGGGCAGCGTCTGCTGCTCAGGTGAGTTCTGGATCACCATCCGGTAGGGGATATGCCGGTAGCGCATGAGGGAGCGCATCTTGCGGGTATAGGGCGAGCCCGGCGCGCCCATCAGGGTCAGGGGTGTCTCGAGGGTTTCATCCGGCGGCATGGATCTATATTGGCAGCATCTATGTCACAACGCTACTCGGGGACGCCGGCTTTCCCAAGGAGCGCGGACCCCGGCAGGGGGTTCAAAACCGAAACAGGCGCCGGACCAGGCTCTTCTTCTCAACCGTCGCGGACCTGTTGAGGAGCCGGTCGATTGCCTGCCGGAGTTCGATCTGATCCACTGCGTCCCTTATTTCTCGCCACCAGTTGGTATGGTGCGTGCTCAGTCCTCGAAGTCCCTCGATGCGATCAGAAAGTCTTCCTTCGGGAAAGCATGAGAGAAGATGTAGTGATCCAGCAGCAGCGAATTGCGCCTGGGTTCTGACGCATTTCTCGCAAATTCCGCAGTTGAGTTGGGAAGAGCGGTTTTCCCAACAGACCTTCAGGTGTCGGTGGACCAGCGGCCAATCCGCGATGAGCCTGACTTTGTCGAGTCTTGTGAGGGAAGACCCATCATTCACGATTTCGAGGCTGCTCGAGCCGAACAGCGGGTCCAGGTCCGGGTTCGACCCCCAGGGCGGGGATACATCGGTGCTAGCGATCAGAATGCGCCCAAAACTCTCTTGGAGGGTATGGGCGATGGCCGCCAGGGCAGACACATGGGTGATCTCCCAGGAGATTCGATTAAAGAGGCGGTTACTTCTGAGGTCGGTAGCGACGAAGATCACTTCGATTCCCAAATCGATCGCGACCTTGTGAAGCATGCTCTGAGCCTTCTCGAAGCGCTCTTTGTCCGCCAGTTTGATATCGAATCCATGTACATTGACGAGAGCCTTGACCTCCCCCAGATTTCTGCGGAGTGTGCAGAATGAGTCGACGCCGCCCGTAAAGAACATCGCGCTGTCGGTTTTTCGGGGATTCTCATTCTCGAATTCTTCTATATCGAGCCTGCCCTTGTCAGCGGTCCAACCCCACCACTCGCTCGCAATTTCTTCAACTTTCTGCATGTTCGTGTAGAAGGTCTCGTCCACGGGGCCTTCGGTCACGATGCGTCTTTCGGCACTTATGGCCGGAAGAAAGAAAGCGGAGATGGCAGATTCAGCAGAGGCCACCAGGGGATGGTCCGATTCGATGAAGAAGCGACTCCCGTGGGCCTCCAAAGCGACGCGATAACCGTCCGGAATTGAAACCACTTCGGGCGCGGGTATTTTCCAGCTACGGGAGGTCATACGGCGGTGTCCGGCCGGTGGAGTTTCCCAGGCGGGGGGGGGGGTATTGTGTCTCCCTCGACGCTGGGTGCTTCTGTACCAGAGCGAGAAACCGGCGGCATCTCGATTTCCTCCGGCGGTCCGCGCCATTCAATGTTCGGAAACCTGAGCCTGAGGGTCGCTTCGAAGACAGCTTGATTTTTCCAATACGAGTTCGGGTAGAAGGAGACCCCTTTCCCGAGCAGGGCCGCGCCGATGGCCACGTGGAGCCGGTTGGTCTCCACCCTGTCAAAACGGTCGAGGTAGCGCAGGAACTCCCGGGAGGTGTATCTGACGACCGCACGATCTTTCATGCTGTTATCTCGCGGCACTTGATGGGAAAGGTCGAAGTTTCTCATCGGACGCGGCGCATTCGTTTTTTCAGCGTCCTTTCGAAAGCAGTAGGCAACCCGATCCTGGTCTACCCCGAGACGAACGCGCAGTTGGGCCAGCCTGCTGCGGTGCTCGAGGCGGAGATGGAACTGGCGGGCCTTGCGTTTCAGGCCCTTTCGCTTGAAAACCTCTTCAGGTGAGCTCAGATTGCCACCAAGGATGCTCTGGGTATCCAGTGTCAGCGCCATATCGGCGCCGAGGTGGACATTGGCTCCTCGTGCGAATTGGCTCACATGCGCGTAGCTTTTTCTTTCACGGCAGAAGAGGTCAACGTTCCGTCCCAGTTCGGCGAGTAGTTTTTCATGCCCCCAAACGGTATGGGGCAAGAGGATCAGGCGCTTGGCATCCCTGTGGACTCGTTCCATCACCGTGGCGATGTCACGGTAGTAGGGCACAAAGTTTCCGCCTCCACTTAGCAGAACAACTGCACCTTCGGGGTTCGAGTCATCCTGCCAAGGCTCGAGTTCGATCCCTATTCGTTCGAACAACTGGTAGGTGGCTTCGGCGATCAGGGCATCCCCGCCGTTGCCGGGATTGGGCGCGTAGAGGATACGTTCTCCCTGGAGCGTGCGGAGGAAATCGGGAATGTCGACCCATGTTTCCATTGCTTGGGAATCCTACCTCAATACCGTTGTTCATCTCATCATTTGAATTCTGAACGATTGCTCGATGGACGTTGGTCCCGACTGCCTTTGGCGCAGGGAAGAGAGAGGCCGTTCGCCGGCTTTCGGAGTTTCTGACTCCATCGTTTCTCAGCCTCGCAACCTGGTCTTGGGAAAACTGGTGTATCGAAACCGGTCGGTTCGAGGGTGCTGCTCGGATTACTACGATGACGAATCGAGAGCCCTGGTTTCCAAACCCTTACTGCGACCGCCGTGTCTCCCTTCATATGGGCGATCGCCAGCCGGTGATGTCCGTCAACGATTTCGAAGCAGTCGGAGTTCTTTATCGGCCGCACGACGGGCGGGCTGCCGGGTTTGCTTTGGCCTTCTTGGTGGGCGAGACCAGATAAGTCTTTTTCGAGGTAGACGTCGATAAAACGCCGAGCAAGGTCTTGGATCTCCTCCGGTGATCGAGCATCGAAGTAGCGGCCAAGCGTGTCGATTACCAGATGCGCGTTGCGGTAGTAGTCGGTTTTCTCCAAAACCTCTGGTTCGAACAAAGCCTCACCGTGGGTTTCGAATGCTTCGAGGATTCGAACTTGGGGTGAAGATGAGAGCGGCGTGGATGGCAGGAGTGGGTTGTTCGCAAGCCTGGAGAAATGGGAGGCCGACAGACCTCCTTCGCCTCCGCGAAGGAGTTTGTCCATAGAGACCCATCGAAGCCTTTTGATCAACCTTTGATGAAGTGGTGCTCGTTCCATGAATCTATACGGTAGCTGAGTGAACTCGGATTTGCGTCAAGGATGCTCTGGGTGTCCAGTGTCAGCGCCAGATTGGCGCCGAGGCGGACATTGGCTCCTCGCGCGAATCGGCTCGCATGCGCGTAGCTTTTTCTTTTTAGTCGTCCGGACACGTCCTTCTCCTACCTTGTATAGGGTCCCATGCTAGAGAAGGCGAAGTTCAACGCCCCATTCTGCATTCTTGGGCATGCAGGATACAGGCTAAAAAG
>JAPYTP010000409.1 GCA_029941885.1 Myxococcota bacterium | reverse complement strand
CAAGGCGACGGTCCTATTGGCCGACGCACTTCGAACGCTCGGGTACAAGCATGCGACGCGTGCCGGAATCTCGATCTGCATCGACGACATGCGGATCCCGCCGGATAAGGAGCGATTCCTCGCGGACGCGACCGAGGAAGTCACCCAGATCCAGGAACAGTACCAGGAAGGCCTGATCACCGACGGCGAGCGCTACAACAAGGTCATCGACATCTGGGCGCAAGCGACAGAGCTGATCACGACCCAATTGCTAGACGGGATCGCGACGGATACGGTCACCGATGCAGAGGGGAACGAAGTACAGGTCCCGAGCTTCAACAACGTGTACATGATGGCGGATTCGGGCGCCCGTGGATCGGCCCAGCAGATGCGTCAGCTGGCGGGAATGCGAGGGCTGATGGCCAAACCTTCGGGTGCGATCATCGAAACCCCGATCACGTCGAATTTCCGTGAAGGCCTGTCGGTTCTGCAGTACTTCATCTCGACCCATGGTGCTCGAAAGGGCCTTGCGGATACGGCGCTCAAGACAGCCAACTCGGGCTACTTGACGCGTCGGCTCGTCGACGTGTCCCAGGACGTGATCGTTCGTGAAGCCGATTGCGGGACCGAGGATGGTCTCGAGACCTCAGCGCTAGTCGAGGCAGGCGAGATCGTGGAAGCGCTCGGTGAGCGGATCCTGGGTCGTGTGGCTCTCGAGGACATGCGGGACCCGGTCAGCGGAGAGGTGATCGTCAAATCGGGCGAAGAGATCGACGAGGATCGGGTGCGGGCCGTCGAAGATGCCGGCATCGAGAGTGTCAAGATGCGTTCGGTCCTCACCTGTGCGAGCCGCTACGGCGTGTGCGTGAAATGCTACGGCCGGGATCTCTCTCGCGGTACCATGGTCAATATGGGCGAGGCCGTGGGCGTGATCGCAGCGCAGTCGATCGGAGAGCCCGGAACCCAGCTGACTATGCGGACTTTCCATATCGGTGGTGCGGCGACAAGGCGGGCGGAACAGTCACATGCCGAGGCCGCGAGCGAGGGGGTAGTCAAGCTGCATAACATCCGAACGGTTGTTGATAACGAGGGCCGCCAGACTGTGATGACGCGAAACGGTGAGCTGGGTCTCATCGATCCGAGCGGCCGTGAAAAGGAGCGCCACCCTGTCGTGTACGGTGCGACTCTTCGCGTGACCGAAGGGCAGTCGGTGCGAACGGGTGAGGTGCTGCTCGATTGGGATCCCTTTGCGAGCCCGATCCTTTCGGAAATGCGCGGATCAGTTCAGTTCCACGACATCATCGAAGGCGCGACGATGCAGGAGCAGGTCGACGACTTTACCGGCGTGTCTTCCAAGGTGATCATCGAGTCGAAGGATCCGGCATTGCGGCCGCAGATCGGCATCACGGAGATCGACGGCGAGGCGACCGCGAAATCGCTTCTGCCTGTGGGTGCCTACCTCTCGGTGAGCGAGGGCGAAGAGGTCACAGCCGGTCAGGTCATCGCAAAGATCCCCCGTGAGGCCTCGAAGACCAAGGACATTACCGGTGGTCTTCCCCGCGTGGCCGAGCTCTTCGAAGCGCGGAAGCCCAAGGAATGCGCGGTCGTCGCGGAGATCGATGGGATCGTTTCCTTCGGTCCCGATTCTCGTGGCAAGCGTCGTGTGATCGTGACTCCGGAGGAGGGTGAGGGTGAGCCCGAGGAATATCTGATTCCGAAGGGCAAGCACGTCAGTGTCCACGAGGGCGATCGGGTGCGGGCCGGTGAGGCGCTGATGGACGGTTCGTCCAACCCGCACGACATCCTCAAGATCAAGGGTGAGAAGGAGCTGGCCAAGTATCTGGTCGACGAGGTGCAGGAGGTCTACCGCCTGCAAGGCGTGAAGATCAACGACAAGCACATCGAGACGATCGTCCGGCAGATGATCCGCAAGGTCCGGATCGTCGACCCCGGGGAATCGGACTGGCTCATCGGGGAGCAGGTCGAGAAGGCCGCGTACCGAGAACTGGTGCAGGTCTTCGGCGAAGAGGGCAAGGAGCCCCCGACCGCCGAAACGCAGTTGCTCGGGATCACCAAGGCTTCGTTGTCGACCGAATCCTTCATCTCCGCGGCCTCCTTCCAGGAGACCACGAAGGTGCTGACCGAGGCGGCCATCTGGGGCAAGAACGACTACCTGCGCGGTCTCAAGGAGAACGTGATCATGGGACGCCTGATTCCGGCCGGTACGGGCCTGAGTGGCTACACGGGCTTGGGTATCCAGGTCGAAGTCCCGGAAGGCTTCGAGTTTGAGACCGCCGAAGCGGATGAGCTCGAGCCGTCGGTATTGGGTTCGGAAGCCCTCGACGATGGTGGCGCCAAGCCGGCAGCAGGGGAGGCCCCGGTTGCGGGTGTCTTCGCGAGCCCGCCCGGCACCACGATCATCGAGCCCTCTGAAGGTGGACCTCAGTAGCCAGATCGAAGAAAACACGCCGTGATTTTCCCGTGGGATCTGCCCAGGCAGGTAATCTCAGGTGAGGTCGCGAGTCTAAATCGCCCCCACTCGGAGCAATCTGAGTGGGGGCATTTTGCTTCGGGGCTCCCAATTGGGCGAAAAATTCGAAAAAAAATCGAAGAGGGGAAGCAGCCCCAGCGCCGGCTTTCTCTTGCCCGTTGACACCGCCCCGCAGGCGGCATAAATTCCCGCCGCTTCAGGAACCCGGACGTATTCAACCCCGCGGTTCGTTTCCGGTTTTCGGAGAGGTTGCCCGAGCATGGCTCCGGTCTCTTCGCATTCGTGAAATGGGACCTCGGGGTAGCGCTGTCTCTGAATTCGGAAGTGCGAGTTTGGACCCGGTTTTCATCCCCAGGGAAGGATCCAGTGTCCTTGCCTCTGATTCGAACTCTCTTTTGATTTTATGGCGTCGACGGAAGTCGTCGCGAAGGCTCGAAACATCGCCGAAATAGGCGATGGGAACGGGCCTAACAAATGAAAACATGCAGCAGGAGCAGGTCTCTCCCCATGCCGACTATTCAACAGCTCATTCGTAAGGGTCGTAAGCCGAAAGCTTCGCGGTCCAAGTCTCCCGATCTCACTAGCTGCCCGCAGCGACGCGGCGTATGCCTTCGAGTTTTCACGGCGACGCCGAAGAAGCCTAACTCCGCTCTTCGTAAGGTTGCGCGTGTGCGCCTCACGAACGGCAACGAAGTCAATGCCTATATCGGCGGCGAGGGGCATACGCTCCAGGAGCATTCAGTTGTGCTCGTTCGCGGCGGCCGAGTGAAGGATCTTCCGGGCGTCCGTTATCACATCGTGCGTGGTTCGCTCGATGCGACGGGTGTCGACGGACGGAACAAGAGCCGCAGTAAGTACGGTGCCAAGCGGCCCAAGTGATTCGAATCTACGAGAGCCGGTTTCGTCTTCTTTGATAAGGCGGCCTGGTTTTCGTGCGTTAGGCGGCCCCGCC
>JAPYTP010000408.1 GCA_029941885.1 Myxococcota bacterium | reverse complement strand
GGATCGTCCAGCTCCTGCACGCCACGTCGGGGAAGAATCGCTGCATCGCTCGTGCCATTGTTGAGAGGCAATACAAGCTAATCGTAATCGACAGCAACTATGAAGGGGTCGAAAACGAAGTTCGGCTCTACGACATGGAAAACGATGCCAAGGAAGAGTTCGGCATTGCGCCAAGTTTTCCGTCTATCGTTGCACGCTTGCGCGACCACCTCGATCGACGCTTCGAACGTCTCGCTCGAGGTGACGTTCCGGAACCCGAAAATGTTCTCGACCAGATGGATATAGATCAACTCAGAGCGCTGGGTTATATCGACGAATAAGGCAGAGCAGTTTAGATGTGCCGGAAAAACAGCCTATCTCCAGCTCGAGTCGAATGAATTGCTTTGCGCGAGCGACGGTTCTGCTATCGGCCTTCGTGGTAATCGCTCATGCCGGCCTCATTCCGCTCGGATTCTGGCAACCCGACGAGTATCATCAACTCTCGTTGTTTCGCGATGGCAGCCTAGCTTCGGTTGTCGTCGATCTTTTGAAGTGGACGCCAAGGCCGGTCCATATCCTCTTGGTGGGTCTTTATGCGAGCGTTGTTGAGTGGAGTGCGACGCCCGCCGTTGGCCCTACACTCGCGTTTGCGTGGGCTATCGCCTTCGCGAGTTTGTACTTCGCCGCACGCGCGCATTGCAAGAACCCGTTTGCAATTGCCCTGAGCGTGTTTGCAGCGCTATTGCTAGTGGGGCGTCCAGCGGAAGTCTTCTACTGGCCGGTGGGTCTCTCGGCCTATCTGCCTACTGTCGTCGGGATTGCAAGCGCGTCCCTTCTGCTGATGCGCGATCTTTCCGGAAAACGCTACCGCGTGGGCCTCGCAATTTCACTCGCAGTGGCAGCCGCGAGTTCTGAGATGGGTGCCGTGTTCGTGCTCTCGTACGCGATTCTGCGGCTGCTATCGATCGTGCTGACAGGGCAACGAAAGCAGCATGACGCCGTGTGGGCGTGGCTGGCTCCGGGCGTGCTGGCCCTGGTCGAGATCGGCATATTTTTCACAAATAGAGCGACGTTGAGCGGCGAGACGATGCAGAGCGGTGCCGCCACGCTCGATGCACTATGGCCCAGCGTGACGGCGGCGTTGCCGGCGCTGCTATGGGAAATTACCGCCTTGCCAATGCTACCCGGAGACACCACGGATCTGGTATTGGGACTGCCACTTAAACTGGCACTCTTCTTGGGCCTACGTCCGGGACCTGGCTCGCGGGTCATCTCCCAAGAGCGGCGCAACGAGGGCGTTATTCGTGCATTGGCATTATTGGCGACCTGCTTCCTCTCGCTCTATTTCGCTTTCAATCACTTCGGTGTCATTTGTTGCCCGCGACATGAAACCGCACGCCAGATCATGATCATCTTGGCAATTGCTTCCGCTACTCTGGTCTGCCCCACACGAAGTTCAGTCTGGATCACCACATCGCGCGGCCGAGCTGCGCTGGTGCTACTCCCATTGGTTGTTCTGATGGCACGCCGCAGTGTACAGCTGCCATATGACTACAGGCTCTATTCCGAAGCCAGCGAAGCGCATAGGTCGACGTGGTCTTCCGGGAGCAACCAGGCCTCTTCGTCGATGCGCTACGTCAACCCACCCAAAACCAAAGTCATCAACCACTGGCGTCTCGAGCCGGGAATCTACAAGGCAGATGACTCCGAAAGCCCGACGAGCAGCCCACTGTGGCACTCTCAAGCAATCCTACGATTCTTCGAGAAGAGCGAATTGCGCGTCGATACACCAGACCTGGAAGCTCCTCGGAGATGACTGAGCCCTCTGTACCCGTTGCGTGCCGGCGTTGCGATAGGTCGGCCCGCCACCGGGCTTCTCTCCCCGGCCCCTGATTTGACATATCGTCCCTTATCAGCACGTTGGGCGAAAACGGGGCTTGTTTGTCCTATGCGCAGACCAGCCTTCTATTCGTCGCACCACCTCAGCTAGGAACACTCACCAGAGACGCTCAGTTGGAGGGCTCAGCTGGAACGACGACCGAACCGTCTTCCGGTGTCCAACGCGTCGAAATTGCCTATTGAATAGACAGTGGGTTTCGTATTATTGCGTTCATTCAATCGCCAGGAGCCCATCGTGTCGAGCACACAGCCCCAAGCGCCTTCCCTCGTCTTCGAGCCGCGCAGCGGCGAAACCTGGCGCGATCCGTTCCCCATGTACAAGGCCCTGCGCGACCACGACCCGGTACACAAGTTTGAACTAGACCTGGACGAGTTCTGGACCCTTTCGCGCTTCAATGATGTTTTCGCCGCAGCGGTGGATGCCAAGACCTTTTCCTCGGCCCAGGGCCTGACCTTGGCCTACGACGACATGGACAGGCTCGAGCTCGAATCTCCCATTGTGATGATGGACCCGCCCGATCACACAGACCTCCGCAAGCTCGCGATCAAACGCTTCACCCCCAAGCAGGTGATGGCGATTGAACCTCTGGTTCGAGCCTTTGTCGTAGAACGGGTCGAGCGACTGCGCGAAAGGGGAGAGGGCGACGTGGTGATCGAGCTCTTCAAACCGCTCCCGAGCCTGGTGGTCGGTCACTTCCTCGGCGTGCCCGAGGCCGATCGCAAGCTCTTCGATGACTGGACCGATAGAACCGTCGCCGCGGCCTCGGTAGGCGACATCGCCTCGGGCGGGGACGCCATCGGTGAGCTGGTCCTGTACTTCAGCGAGATGATCGAGCGGGTCCGAAAAAACCCCGGCGATGACATGATTTCGGCTTTGGTGCACGCGAGACCGCACGGGGGAGAAGTTTCCCTGGCCAGGATCCTTGGTTTTGCCTTCACCATGGTGACCGGGGGAAATGACACCGCGACCGGTCTGTTGAGCGGTGCTGCGGAGCTGCTGACCAGGAATCCCGATCAGCAGGTGTTACTCGCGAAGGAGCCGCGCCGCATTCCGAATGCCGTCGAAGAATTCCTGCGCCTGACGTCGCCGGCTCAAGGTCTGGCGCGCATGACCACGCGGGACGTCACGATCGAAGGCAAGACCATTCCGAAAGATCGGAAGGTGTTGCTGCTCTACGCCGCGGCAAACCGCGACGAGCGCGAATTCGGTCCAGACGCCGAAGAGTGCGATATCAGCCGCAAGATCCGTCGACATGTGGCGCTCAGCTACGGCCCTCATCACTGTATCGGGGCGGCCGCGGTTCGACTCCAAGCGCGGGTTGCGCTGGAAGAACTGATCGGTCGATGCCCCGACTTCAGGGTGGACTTCGCGGCGGGAGCGTTCGCGGGGGGCAACTACGTGCGGCGTTATATTTCGATGCCTTTCAGTGCAACGGGCGCACACTAGTTCCGGGATGGCGAACGACGATCGCGGATTCGGTCGACTCGCGATCTGAGGCCGGTCGCGGCGGCTCGATGCCTCTGCCTGTGCACTACCCGGGTTCCGATGGT
>JAPYTP010000407.1 GCA_029941885.1 Myxococcota bacterium | reverse complement strand
CGTACGAGGTGCTGAGAGAAAAGCTAAGTTAATGAAACTTGTCCGGCTTGATTCCTAATATCACAGCTTGGGATGTTCGGGGGCATCATGGCTCCGGTGTGCGAGCCCCATGAGCGGTCAAGAGCTCTTGAATCTCGGTTTCTCGTGTCAAACCGAGGAGCGCCTCGCCTTGTGGTGCGAGGTTGGGATCGGCGCCGCGCTCGAGCAGGATCTGCACGACGTCCGCCGCCCCGAGCGTGACCGCATGGTAGAGGGGACTCCGTCCGACTCGGTCGACTCGGTTGACGGTGGCGCCGTGATCGATCAAGAGCGAGACGAGGTCGCGACCTCCGGGCTTCGCGGCGTCGTGTAGGGGAGAGCGACGGTCCCAGCTCCCGAAGGGTCCGTCGGCGCTCACGCCGTTTTCGAGGAGGATCCGGACGCTCTCTTCGCGTTGATTCTCGATCGCGTATTGCAGCGGCACGCGGCCGTCGGAGGTGGCCTGGTGGGCGGGCGCACCCGACTCGAAGAGCGAAACCAGCCGCTCGGTCTCACCCAGGCGCGCCGCGGCGGCGACCGTCATGGGGTATCCCGCGCCGACATAGGCTTCGACGACCTCCGCGCTCCCGAAACGCAGCGCGTGATCCAGCGGACTCGAGCCGTCGGGCGTCGCGAGAGTGGCATCCGCGCCCGCGTCGAGGAGCAAGCGCGCGAGCTCCGGGTTTCGGCCGTGGTTGGCCATCACCAGCGCCGCCGCCTCCTGGTCGGGCGTGTTCCCGCCGTGATCGAGGAGCACGGCGGCGGCCTCGACCTGTTGGCTCGAAATGGCCGCCATCAGTGCGGATTGGCCGGCCGGCGACTCGAGGCTCGGGTCCGCGCCGGCCTCGAGGAGCAGCCGGAGCGCTGCGAGCTGGCCGAACTCGGCCGCGATCTCGAGGGCCGTGCGCCCATCTGCGCCCGGCTCGTCGACATCCGCGCCCTCGCGGAGCAGGGTGTCGAGGGCGTCGGCGTCTCCGAGTCGAGCCACGAGCGCCAGGCTCTCCGCGTCGGGTTGGTGACGACGGAGGGCCCGGAGCAACGCCAGACTCTGGCGCGGCGAGGCGAAGGCGATCGACAGGGCGTCGAGCCCGGTGGGCGTCTTCAGGGAAGGGTCCGCGCCCGCCTCGATCAGCGCGGCTACGAGATCGGCCCGTCCCAGCCGGGCGGCGACGTGCAGAGCGCTCCATCCCGAATCATCGAGGGCCTCCGTGTCGGCGCCGCTCTCGAGCAGGAGCTGCACGGAAGCGACGTCGCCCCGGATGATCGCGTGCACGAGGGCGGACCTCCCGTTCCGCTCCCCGCGCGCACCCGAATCCGCGCCCAGGTCCAGGAGTCGACGGACTTCGGCGAGGTCGCTCCGGAGGGCGGCCTCGATCAGGCTCGCGTCGAGGTCGGCCTGGCTCAGGGTGGGCCGGGTCGACTCGAGCAGGGACAGGTCGGGGAAGATCGCCGTCCCGTTCGGCTGGACCAACCAGGAGAGCGTTAGGCCTTCCGGTCCCTCGGAATCGATCCGGATCAAGGCGTGGAGACCTTCCCGGGTCCGAACCAGGAAGAGGTTCTCCGGCGAGATCTGATCCGACGACAGGATCCACTGCTCCTTGAGTCGCGGGCTCAGGTCTCTGCCCTCGAAGGCGAGCGCGGAGCCCTTGCCCAGTGCCGCCACGCGACCGGAGCCGGAGACGACGAGTCCCGAGCGAGGACGGAAATAGGCGAGGTCGCCGAGCTCCTTGACCCGGTCGACGAGCCCCTGCAATCGAACCGGGAGCTTCGTCTCGCCGAGCCCCGGTCCCGGAATCATCGCTCCATCGCGGAGTCGGAGCGCGACCTCGCGGTCGGGCCCGCTCGGCGGGACCCGCGCGTGGGAGACGGACGGATCCGTTACGGAGGCGATCGCGTCCAGGGTGGCCTGGTCGATCGTCTCGCCCGGGCCGATCGGCGCGGCCCAGCGGAGTCGGAGGCCGCCGGTCGGTCTCGACACGACCTTGCCGAGCGCGGGCGCGCCGCCGCGCGTCCGGAACGCGAGCCAGGAACCGGTTTCGAGCGCGGGACCGGACAGGAAATCCTGCGCCTTCAATCCCTCGACGATCTTCGCGAGATCCTCGGGCGCGGGCGCGACCGGCCCAAGGAGCGAAGCCCGGCCGGAGGCGACGAAGAGCATCCCCCCGTTCGCGTCGTCGAAGGCGAGGTCCCCGAGTCGCCGCAGTTCTTCTTTGTAGGCCGCCTCATTCGCGAACGCGCCGGGGGGCTTTGATTGCGCCAGGGAGGCCCGAGTCAGGTCGAGGACGCCGGGGACGCGGCGGTCGAGGTCCGGGAGCTCGAGGTCGAAGAGAGGGCGGCGCGAGGCTTCCGATGAGGCCGCGGATGAAGCCCCGGGCGAGGCCGGGATCAGCCACAGCAGCGCGCAGAGGAGGATCCCCCGTCGGAGGGTCGGCCCTGGGCAGGTCATGGCGCGACGTCGACCGAGACGTTCGAAGAGCTCGGGTTGGATCCGGCGGGTTGGATCAAATGCTGATAGACGTCCGCGTTCGTTTCGAAGCTCGAGTTGTCCGCTCCGGCGACGTGTCCGCTGGCATTCTTGAAGAGGTGGTAGTCCGGCTCCGAATAGGGGACGAGGATCCCGGGGAACGAGTCCGGCGGCGTCGAGATCGAGAAGGTCCGATCTTCGAGGAGGGTGTCCGTGAAAAAATTGTCTTCGTAGAGCAGCGCGTTGACGGATTGGCTCGCGCCTCCGCCCGCGCTGGCGTGGACGCCGCCTTCGAGGCTGAAGGGGCTGCCGGCCGGCGTCACCAGGAAAGGCGCGGACTCGCCCGGGACGAAGGCGGTGGGCAAAGAAAAGGTTGGGAAGTCGATGTCCGCCCACGGCGATTGGTCGTAGTCGGGCTCGCCGTCGATCTCGTATCCAACGCTCCAGATCTCGCCGCCCAGAAAATTGCTCTGCGCGCCATCGGGGCCGAGGATGCTCGCCGACTGATTTCGGCCGAGGCGCGCTTCGAGGGAAAAAGCGAAGAGCTCCCCTTCCGGCGTGTCGCCGGGGTCGAGGCTCGCCGAGAGGACGTCGAGCGTGGTGTCGAAGATGTCGTCCTCGACGAGCCGAAGGGTCCGGGTCTGCGGGGCGCCCGCGGAGATGACGCGACCCATCCCGGTCAGCGTCGCCGTTACGACGCCCCCGTTCGAGCCCAGCCTCGGCAGTCCCCCGCTCGAGCCGAGGGTCGGGCCGGAAAAGGTCACCTGGTTGATCGCGTCCGAGACGAGACCGCCCCCGACGCTCTGGGTCCCAATGAGGGCGCTCCCCACGTAGGCATTTTCGCGGGAGGCGCTTCGGGGGATGACCTGCGCCTGGAAGGCCGTGCGGTGGGCCGCGCCTCTCGGGAGTTCGCTGTCCTGCAGCCAGATCGAGACGATGGATTGGACGGTC
>JAPYTP010000406.1 GCA_029941885.1 Myxococcota bacterium | reverse complement strand
ACGAACTCTTCCACCTCGATCGACTGCCGCGCAAGGCGATCGTCGTGGGGGGCGGCTATATCGCGGTGGAATTCGCCTGCATCTTCGATGGCCTCGGCGTCGATGTGACACAACTCTATCGGGGACCGCTCTTCCTGCGCGGCTTCGATGGGGACGTGCGGAGCCATCTCGCAGAACAGGTGAAGGCCCGCGGGATCGACCTTCGATTCGAGTTGAACGTGACCGAAATCGAGAAGAAGGGCGACGGGATCCTTGCGAGGCTGACGGACGGGTCGACCCTCGAGGCGGATCTGATCCTCTTCGCGACCGGGCGGCATCCGAATTCGAGCAATCTCGGCCTCGAAGAACTCGGGGTCGAAATGGCGGACGATGGCTCGATTCGGGTCGACGCGTATTCGCGGACGAACGTGCCGAGCATCTGGGCGATCGGTGATGTGACGAACCGAATCAACCTGACGCCCGTCGCCCTCCACGAGGGCGTGTGTCTGTCCGAAACGCTCTTCAATGACAATCCCCGGTCGCCCGACCACGAAAACGTTCCGGCCGCCGTCTTCTCGCAACCTCCGGTGGGCACGGTCGGGCTGACGGAGGAGCAGGCGCGCGAACGGCACGCCTCGATCGATGTCTACCGATCGACCTTTCGTGCCCTCAAGCACACACTGACGGGAAGCGACGAGCGGACGATGATGAAGCTGATCGTCGATCGAGAGACGGATCGGGTGATCGGACTCCACATGATCGGCCCGGATGCCGGTGAAATCGTCCAGGGATTTGCGGTAGCTATCAAGGCGGGTGCGACGAAAGCCGATTTCGATGCAACGATTGGAATCCACCCGACCTCGGCCGAAGAGTTCGTGACGATGAGGACGCCGGTGGGGGACTGACCTGCATGGGGCTCGCGTGGTGATATCCGGGGATTGTGCTGATCCGCGAGGCCGTTCGAGCTGCTCGGGACTGCTTCTGCTCCTGCTGGCGGCGCAATGCGTATTCCATCCGGGTCTTGCGGCCGCGGAGGAGAGCGGCCCCGACCTCGTCTCGCCGGAGCTCGAGTCGGTCTACGACCCCTACGAGGGGATGGACCGCGACGGCCGCATCCCGAAGATCGACAAAGCCGCCTACGTCGATCGCCCCACCCGATGGCGCTACATCCCCGAAGGTCGAATCAAACCGGGCAACGTCCTGGAGCGCTTCCTGGTCTCGAGCTTCGTGATCCCGCTTTTTTTCAGCAACCCGGATGTCGGAACGGGCTTCGGTGTGGCCTTTACGGACATCGACTTCCGGAAACAGCGAAGGCGCGAATTCCTCGGTGGGTTCTTCTCGTACACGACCGAGGAGCAGCAATCTTACGTCGTGCGCTGGCGACGTTGGCTCAAGCACCTGGACGTGCCGGGTGGCGGCGTGCTCCAGGAGGAGCGCAGCTACCTGCGGGCCGGCGGTGGCTATCGAAAGACCTTGACCCGCCGCTTCTTCGGAATCGGTCCCTCGACCCAGGAACGCCAGGAGACGAGCTATACGGATGCCGTCGCGTTCGTCGACCTCGGGCTCTCGAAATCCCTCGAGGGCGTGCTCGACGATTTCGTGTTCGAGTTTGGCGTCCGCGCCGAGGGGCATCGGCTCGAAGAGGGCAACGTCGGTGGCGAACCCACCACCGAGACGCTCTTTCCCGCGCTCTTCCGCAAGGCGGACAACGTGGCGCTCGGATGGTTGAGCGTCGGGATGAGGTGGGACACACGAGATAGCCAGCGCAACCCCTATCGCGGCACCGCAATCGGCGGCTCGGTCGATGCCGCCCTCGCTCAGACCGATGGCGATCTGGGTTCGATCTACCGGATCTTCGCGGACCAGATCTTTCCGGTGCCTCCGATCTTTCATGACGGGGGCAGCAGCGACGAGGAACATCCACCGACCGACAGCCTCGCGTTCCACTTCGAGAGCCAGTTGAGTTCCGGACGACTCCCTTTCTTCGCGAGGCCGAGTCTGGGTGGTTCCCGCTTGTTGCGCGGCTACATCGCCGGGCGCTGGCGCGACGATGCCCTGTGGACTGCCGCCGCCGAGTACCGCTTCTGGGTCATTCCGCGTGGCTTCACCGTCTGGCGGCATATTCGGATCGAGCGAATCGGTGCCGCTTTCTTCTACGAGGTCGGGGGCGTCGCGGAGAACGGCTACGGCCTCTTCCATGAGCGGGTGCGTCAGAGTTATGGAATCAGCGGGCGGGCGGCGATCGAACGGGCGGCGCTCTTTCGCCTCGATTTCGGATTCTCCGAAGAGGGATTGAATTTCTCAGCAGGATTCGGCCTGTCGTTCTAGTGGCCGACCCTCGTCGTGGCTGCTGAACGGAGTCCGCCTGGCTTCGCTAGCGTGATCGGATGGATCGAACGGGTCTGCTCCGCCTTCTCGACCGCTATGCACTCCGCCACCCGGGCGAACTCGACACGATCGCACGCGTCCAGCGATTGCTCGCGGATCGCGAGCGCGCATTCCATCGGGACTGCTTCGATCCGGGACACATCACCTCTTCTGCGTGGATCGTTTCGCAGCAGACCGGCTCCGTGCTCTTGACCCACCACCGGAAGCTCGAGCGATGGCTCCAGCTCGGGGGTCACGCGGATGGGGAGACCGACCTGTTGGCCTCGGCCTCGCGCGAGGCCGAGGAGGAGTCCGGACTGCAGGGCTTCGAGCCCGTCCCGTCCGCCGCGGGGCCGGAAATCCTGGATGTCGACATTCATGAAATCCCCGCGCACGGGGACGAGCCGGCACACGAACATCACGATGTCCGGTTCCTGCTGCGAGTCTCAGACGATCAGACGATTCAGCGGCAAGTTGCGGAGTCCAAGGAGGTCCGCTGGTTTCCCCGTGAGGGAATCACGCTGCAGTTCGACGAGGAGAGCCTCGCCCGAATGGCGCGAAAGGCAGAGGTCTGGCTGGCACGTGACCCCGCTGGACCAGACCGTAAAGTCCTGCGCACTCCCGCGGGGTGGTAAGAGTTTTCCTCGATCGGATTGCCTGCCGTCCCCAGCGTCGACCGACGGGCAGGAATTGAGTCCCGGCACCGGGTCGAATCTCGCCCACGATGCCCTGAGGGCCACTGGAGGCCTGGAGAGCCCACACGGAACGATGGCCTCACTATTGCAATCCTGTATGTGGTAAAATCAACCCACCTGGAGGGGCGGAGATCGCATCATGCGATACAACGCCGCAGGACAGAATGCCGAAATCGTCGCACGCGCGATTGGCGGGCCCGCACGCAACGCCTCGATCTTCTTGATGGGGGTGCTTGGGGCCCTGTTCGTCCTGCTTCTCTCCAGTCGGGCGGTGCTCGCGGAACCCGCGGCGCTGGCTCCTCTTTCGGACCTGGTCACTGAACCCACGCTCGTGGCGATCGAGATCGAGAGCCATGCCTCCCCCTTCGTCGCGTGGTCGCTCGATGCGCTCCTCGAGATCCCCGATCTGACGCCCCTCCTCTCCCGGGCCGAGATCACCGAC
>JAPYTP010000405.1:1809-3485 GCA_029941885.1 Myxococcota bacterium | reverse complement strand
AGATTGCGGACGTCGCTGTTTTTGGCGTGCCCAACGCCGACACCGGGGAGGAGATCAAGGCGGTGGTGGAACTCATGCCGGAGATCGCCGATGACGATGCGACTCGGCGTGAAATCATGGACTACTGCGACGGTCGCCTGGCCAAGCAGCGGTGGCCGCGCAGCATCGACTTCACGACGGAGATGCCGCGCGACCCCAGCGGTAAGCTCTACAAGCGAAAGCTCCGCGACCCCTACTGGGAGGGACACTCGGGCCGCTTGCTGTGATGGCCTGCTTCTAGCCGGCTGTTGGGAGTCACGACGCCCGCGCGGCGCCGGCCCCCCTCGCCGGCGTGGCCAACTCCTCCATCACGAGGCGCCCGCGTGCTCGAGCCGCTCCGAAACTGCGACCTGAAGACTGCGCTTGTCGATCTTGCCGCTGTTCAGTAACGGAAGAGAGCGCGCTTCGAAGAGCAGCACGTGTCGTGGAAGCTTGTAGGACGAGAGTTCATCGCGAAGCCGCTCGCGAAGTTCTTCGGGTGTTGCGTCGACGCCCTCATGCAAGGCGACGGCGGCCACGACGAGCTGGCCACGTTCTTTATCCGAGATGCCGACGACGTGGGCGTGCTGTACCTCGGGAAGACTCTCCAGAGCCACCTCGACCTCGCGTGGAGCCACGTTCGCCCCCGCGGTCTTGATCATGTCGCCGCCGCGCCCGGCAAAGAACAGGTGGCCACCCATTCCAATGCGCCCCAGGTCGTCGGTATGGTAGAAGCCGTCCGCGTCGAAGCTGTCTTCGCGCTCGACCTTGTAGAGTCCCTGCATCAGGCTGTAGCCGCGAACACAGATCTCGCCCACCGCACCCGGCGCCACCCCTTCGGAGGTTTCGGCGTCCACGATCTTCAGGGTGACGCCCGGAATCGGAATGCCGAAAGATCCACGAAGGGCCTCGGGCAGCTCGAGGCTGAGGTCGAAATAAGAATGCGGGCCGCAGGTCTCGGTCATACCGAGGGGATTGCTCCGCAGCTCGGGGTCAGAGGGCCGGATGGCTTCGGGAAGAATTGCGTAGAGATTCCCCCCACGCAGAGACGTCAGATCCCGGCTCTCGAAGCTGGAATCCTCGGCCATCGCCTGCGCGGCATGAGGCCAGCCGATTGCCAATGTCGCCCGTTCGCCCTCGATGAATTTCAGGGCCGCCGCGGGCTCGAAGGTCGGCTGACTCAGCAAGCAGGCTCCCGCCATGACCGGCGTCAACAATCCGTAGATCAGCCCTCCGACCCAGAAAAAAGGCATTCCGGCGTAGACGACGTCGTCTTCCCGGATCTCGCGCAGCTCAATCATGTCACGGGCATAACGCACGACGGTGCCGTGGGTATGAATGGCGCCCTTCGGATCCGCTGTGCTCCCGGAGCTGTAGACGATGGTCAACAAGTCCGCGGGAGTGACGGCGTTCTCGACGGCGCGCAGGAAGTCCTGATCGATGCCAGGAGCACCTCTTGTCAGCCCCGATCCCCCCGACGTCGGCCGTGCCCAAGCCCGATCAGACTCTCCGAATACCCGCACGCGTCGAAGATGCGGCAGGGAGTGCAGATACAACGGACCGGCGTCGGCCTCAGCGTTGGAGTCGGCGAGCTCGGGAGAAATCTCCTCGAGCAGGGTCAGGTAGTCGTGGTTGAGAAAACGCGGGTGGCAGAGCAG
>JAPYTP010000405.1:0-1799 GCA_029941885.1 Myxococcota bacterium | reverse complement strand
GCAGAGCAGTGTGTCGACATCGGCATGACGCAATACCCAGCGGAGTTCGCGCGCACGCGAAAACGTATTGATGGGAACGACGATGGCACCGATGCGGGCGCAGGCGAGCCAGGCGGTCAGCCAATCGTGGCCATTCGCCATCAACAGACCCACGCGCGTTCCCTTACCGACCCCGTCGGCGAGAAGATGGATTGCGATGCGCGCCGATCGAGATTCGGCGTCCGCGAAGGACAAGCGGTTCTCGCCATCCACCAGCATCGTGCGATCGGCATGGCGCCCGGCCAGACTCCGGATCATTTCGGGCACGGTCGGAATGTATTCGTGAGACGGCATGAGCCCGTGATTCCTCTCGAACCACCTTCCCTCGGGTCGGCGCGCCTCGATTTCAGTCGATGAAGCCGTAGAGTCGACCCGCGTTCTCGCAGAAGATCTGCCGGCGCTTGGTCTCGTCCACGCCCTGGGCCATGTTGTTGATCAGATGACGAGAATTGGGCCAGTCGGTGATGTGATGCGGAAAATCGCTGCACCACATCATGGTCTCGACACCGACGGAGTCGCAGTTCTGAATCCCGAACTGGTCACTCACCACGCCGACCTTGCAGTTTCGGTGGTAATACTCGCTCGGCAGCATCTCGAGCTGGACGTCGGCCCAGACGTGATTGCGTCGATAGCGATCATCCAATTCCTGAAGAAAGAAGGGCACCCAGCCCGCACCCACTTCGCCCCCGACCACCGTCAATTTGGGAAACCGATCGAAGATGCCATTGAAGATGAACTCGGCAAACAGGACCGGCATTCGGCTCATCGTCGTCGAGAACATCACCAGCTGTTGAGGGCCTCCCTTTGCGACGCCGACGCGCTTGGTCTGCACCGTCGGAGGCGTCAGGCCGATATGGATATGGATCGGAATCTCCAACTGGTTTGCCGCGGCCCAGAATGGCTCGTCCTCCTTGGACAGAATCGCCTCTCCGCTCGGCCAGGTTCCGAGCCCGACGCCCTTGGCTCCGTTCTCCTTGGCGCGTTCGAGCTCGCGGACCGAATCGCCGATGCCCGTCGCAGGCATCTGCCAGATGGCACCCAGGCGCTCGGGGCAGTGATTCGTCCAGTCCGAGATGAAATTGTTGTAGGCCTTCATCCCTTCGTAGGAAAACTCTTTCTCCTGGCCCATGAAATAGATCATGGTCCGCTGGGGCGGGAAGAAGACCGCCGCGGAGATTCCGTCCTGGTCCATGAGCTCCAGGCGACCGGCGGGTTCGAAGATTCCCGGATGCATCTCGTCCATCACCGCACCGGTCCACTTCAGGGTTTCCGGGGTCTTGTTCATGGCAGAGACCAAGCCGAGCGACTCGACTGCCGTGCCTAGCAGCCATGCATCACCGCCGTCCTCGTCCTTGACGAGCTTGGGTGCCTGGTCCTGGAACTTGCTGGGGAGATAATCCTTCCACAGGTTTTTAGGCTCGATGACATGCTGGTCACAGTCGATGATCTTGTAATCCACGGCGTTGTCCTCTGCTCTCTCTGTTCTCTACACAACGATACATTGTAACCCCTTTCGTGGGCCGGTCGAATTCGGTTCACACGCCGCCGTCTGAAGCGCGTGATCCGCCTGAATGAGGTGGGGCCCAGCGCAGGCCCAACTGCTCGAGCTTGGGATTCCCGGCCCCCCATGCCGAAGGGATTCGCGGCGCCTCGTTGGTTGCTAGGATCAGGCGCCGCTGCCCACAGCCTGGGGAGAAAAAGAACAGGGGATATCTGGATGGTCAAGTCATTGCAGTCACCGGCGCCGGTCGCGGAATCGG
>JAPYTP010000404.1 GCA_029941885.1 Myxococcota bacterium | reverse complement strand
AACGAGGTCCCGCCCGTTGTCCGGGTCGCGGTACTCGACAAACTCCGGCGCCGCCCTGCACATGCGCTGGTGCACGAGCGCCGCGCTCGCTACTTGATTGTCCCCGCCCGCCGCGTCCTGAAGGCACATGAGCCCCACGAAGATCGGGAGCGTTTCGCGCCGTGCACTGTCCGTGTGGAAGGAGGTCGTGTAGCGCGTCTGCGAAACCGGGATCGGCTTATCGAAATAGGAACCGCCCTCATCCCGGACGTCGTACAGGTGGCCATAGTTGTCGAGTGGCTCGCCGAGGCGCCAACCCAGGGCGAGGTAGGCAAGCTTCGCGGCGTCGGGGGCTGCCGGAAACCCGCGAAGCCAGGCGACGCCGGGGCCATGCGGACCGAGCGCGACGCGCGCGTGCGCGGCCAACGCATCGAAGGCCGGTAGCTGCAGCGCCGCGTCGTCCAGCGCCGAGAGCGGGTCGGACTGACTTGCTGCCCAGTTCAGCAGCGTGTCGAGGTCGCCCTCGAGCGCCACTGCCAAATCGATCTGCCAGTCGTCGCGTTGCTCGAGCGCACGTCGGTCCCAGCGGTGCGCAGCATCAGTCGCGCTCACTACCCACCTCGAAGGCGACGTGAAGCGGCAAGCCGCGGAGAGGCGCGAAGAACTCGAAGTCGAGTTCGAGGTGTTCCTCGGTGACGCTGAGTTCGGTAACGCGGGGCATGTTTTCAAAGCCCGCGCGTTCGAGCGCTTCGAAGTACGCATCCATCGGCTTGTGCACGCAGCGAACCGGAATGCTCTGGCCGTCCCGCCTCCAGATGCGTCCTTCCAGTTGTTGGTCCTGTGCCGAGAAGTAGTCGAGCCCCTTCGGATCGAAGAAGAAGGGCGGCTCGGCGGGACGATTGAGGAAGGGGAAGGAGGGGTGTGGAACCGTGAAGACGAAGCGACCGCCCGGAGCGAGCTGGCGGCGAACGACTTCGAGAACCGCGTCCATCTCTTTGCAAGTTAGGTAGTTGAACAAGAAGACCGCGAGAACGAGATCGAACGACTCGTCGAGCTGGAGATCCGTCGCGGAGCCGAGAACGTATTCGATGCCGAGTGGGGACGCCTGTTCTGCGGAGCGCGCAAGTTCGATCATCCCGCTCGAGTTGTCGACTCCCACGAGGCGATCCGTACCGAGCGGCGCGATCCGCCGGCAGACATAACCTTCGCCACAGCCGAGGTCGAGGACACGCTGGCCCTCGAGAGAACCCGCCGTTTCGAACACGAACGGACGCGCGGTGTAGTCGGAAAGCAGGATGGGTTCCGTGCGGACCCAGGTGGGTGCAGCAGCGTCGTAGAGTTCGGGCGTCGTCGGAGTCGACATCGCGCAGCCCTACCCGTTCTTCGCCGCGATGTGCATTTGGGCCCAGAAGCTTGCGCGCAGATCGAGCGCTCCGCGCATTCCGCGGGCAAGTGCTTCCCTTCCTTCTGCGTCCCGAGCAAAACGAGCAGCCAGTTCGAACAGGCTGGCGGCATGGCCATCGTCGACGAGCGAATGGAGCACGAGAAATGACCGACCCTCCGGACGAATGTCGCCGAAGCGGTCGACGGCCTCGAGCACGCGTGCGTACATGCGCGCAACGACGAACTCTGTTCCCAATCCGATAGCGCCGACGGCCGCGGCGGGATGGTCCTCCAGAAGGATCCGGAGGAGTGCTTCGCGCTAGCGCGCAACGGGCGAGCTGGGCACGACCGGTGAATCGGGATCCACACCCAGGCTTTGCTGGAACCGGCCGAACAGTTCCGGGTGCGGGATCCCGTCCACCCACTCCCGCCGCAAGCCGGCGTTTTCGAGTTCGCACAGAGTCGGCTCGCTGTAGCGTCCGATCTCTTCCGCCCTGTTGGCCTCGAGCACGCTCGACAGCGACCTCGGCAACCGGGATTCGAGCGCTTCTAGAAAGCGCGGAAACCACGTGTTGTAGCCTGCATACGCTCGTGCAAAATCCTGCAGCGCGCCGCGGGGATTGTCGAGGCTGCCCGTGGCTAGCACCCGGAGGTACGGGTGATCCACGGCCTCGTGCTGACTGGCGTCCGACTCGAGTCCTTCGAGCAGGCGCACGACCTCCGGGTTACGCGAATCATCGAGCGAAGACCCCGCCTGCTCAGTCCCAACTGGATGCAAAGTGGACACGACGAGCCCCTGGCCTGTTCCCCCAGACACTGGGGAGAACCTACAAGTATAGGGCCAAAGTCGGACCTCTTGCTGGCTGTTCGAGCTGTTTCCGTTGGAGTCAACCACGGTGATATCTTCGCTCGGAAAGTTCGAGCGATACCGAAACGGGGCCCGGAAGAGTCGGCCTCGAAACATCACTTTCGCGAGCCAAGCGCGCTGGGGCCAATGGTCTCACGCGGAAACATCGAGCGACAGGAGGGGGCGGTAATGGCCGAATCGACCGAGGTAGAGTTCGTTCCCTACAGCCGTGAGGCCACCTACCTCATCGACCTTGCAGCACGACAAGTGGCTGGAATCGCTCGCGATCTATTGGAGGGTGGGCCGACTCCTCTCCGCGCGTGGAAAAATTCTTCCGCTCTCGTGGAAAGAATTTTCGCATCGCCCAGAGCGACTGTGTGGGAGCGGATCGGATGCTCGCCGTGCGCCCTCAGTTCCCGACCACATCCGCCCAGTAGTCGGGTGCGTTTTCCTTGAGCGAGGCGTGAAGTTTTTCCGCGTCGGGAATGCTGCCGTCGATGTCCGTGAAGCCATAGTCGACGGCGAGGTCCTTCACCCAGAAACTCTGGCCCGTGCGGGCCATCGGATCCTTGTCCGACGCAAGCGCCACGACGCCACGCCCCGGGAAGGCAGGCGACTCGGCGTATTGCATGTCGAGGCCGAAGAGGGTCACGCGTCCGTCGGGCAGTGTCTCCGCGTGGACGAGCCGGTTCTCGCTCCTGCACATGCCCGGCCAGATCGACGTCACCGCGATCCCGTGATCGAATAGCTCCTTCGCCATGTCCGCCGTCAGCTTGTCGACGCCCGCCTTGCCGACACCGTAGATCACACCCATCAGGTACTCGCGGGAGCTGTGGGAAGAAACGTTGACGATCAGGCCCCGGCCCTGCTCGATCCTCATCGGGGCCGGGGCATAGGTATTACAGCCTGCGTTCTAGCTCCAAGTCAGCGTATGAGCATTGAGCGAAACCCCAGGGGATCCCGCAGCGGGGCGGGGCCAGCACGACCTCGTGCCCGAGGAACTCCGGCACGTAGTCGCCGCATTCGATGCCCACGGCGTGCTTGGCGCCGAGGTTGTGGCAGATAGGGCAAACAAGCCGCGTTTTGGCTCAACGTCCGAGTAATTGCGTGATGTAAAGCATCGCCGGGACCCAGGCCCCCCGTGGGCGAGCCCTTGCCGACGCTCCGACGTGTCGAGGCTTCGCGGCGCGTGCCGCTCGCGGCGGCGGGCTCTGTGCCTTCGGCGGGGCTGGCTCTGCTAGCGGCTCGATGACCTGCAGGTGATCGAGCGCCCGCC
>JAPYTP010000403.1 GCA_029941885.1 Myxococcota bacterium | reverse complement strand
GTGATAGACCACGACCTGAGACCCACGCTCGCGCTCCCGGTCGGTCTCGATCTCCGCCAGGTATCGCCACACCCCGGCGGTTTGACCGGACTCGACCCAGCCCTCGATCAACGCCGGAAAGGCCGCGTTCTGGGCCTTGGGGTCGGAGATCTCGTTCAGTACCTCAAGGGCCGTGCGCGGATCGACCCGCGCCCAGCTCCGGAGCAGGGTCGGAAGCGCCTCGAGCCTGCGCTCGAGTGGCCAACCGAGGACCCGGTCGAGTGTGAGCAGCCGATCGAGGGCGGCACAGCGCTCGACGAAGAGCTCGAGTGGCAACCCACCGCCGCCGCCAGAGCGGAACGACGCCTCGAAGACCCGTGCAACACCATCGGCCTGGTCGGGACCCATGGCGAGCAGCAGCGGAGTGAGCACCGCCACCTGCCCGAGGGAATCTGGGAGGGCGAGCGCGCTCCGGATCTGCGACAGATCCACGGGAAGCGTCGCGGGACGGGCCGCCACACGTGTCCCGAACGAAAAGAGCACCACACACCACAGGCCGGCGCAGATCAACAGGAAGATCCGCATCAACTAACTCTTTACCGGCGGTCGCACGATTTCCATTGACATCAATCTGACACTCCGTTTAGGGTCAGTATGTATTAGAATCACACTAACTGAAGGGTAACAAACGATGACGATGAAGTTGTTGGAGAGATTCCTGTTGTCGTCCGCGATCATAGGGTTGTTGTTTTCGCTGGCTCCGTCGGAGGCGGGCGCGCAGTCGGTGGCCAAGATCCAGTTCACGCAGAACTGCTGCAACCTGGTGCCGCCGTTCGTTCTCAATACCTTCCCCTTCGCCGGCGGTGGCGGTGGCGTTGCGGGCGCAACAACCGGTAATATAAACGGGGGTCTATCGGCACAGTTCATCCCCGTTGGAGTCGGTGCGGGGCCCGGCTATGACCTGAGCTTCGCCCAGTCCGCGTTCGGGTATTCGGGGAACTTCCTCGGCGTCCAGCCCAACCTTCCCGTGCCTGCTTGGGTCTCGATCTCCACCGCGGTGAACTTCAGGAACGAAGCAGGCGTCATGCAGGTCGGCGGTCAGACAGGCACGCGCTCCTACTGCATCAACTTCGCTGGCAACCCGAACTGCACCGATCCGGCCAACGGCGGCACGAACAACGGGCGGCTCGCGTTCAGTGCGGGAGTCAACAATTTCGGCGGCACGATGCGTATCCTCGGAGGCACGCCCGGATTCCTGAGGCGGACCCAGGGCGGTCCCTCGGTGCAGCGCGTGGGATTCTTCGCAGCTCCGCTTTCTCAGATTGGCGGTCCCTTCTCCGAATACAAGGCGGAGACGAACACGGGCAAATTCTACGCAGTGCCGAACCTAACCACTCCCATCTCGTCGGAAACTCAGATGATCGTGTTTGCGGGTATTCAATGGGGTACCGGCATGGTCTACGGAGCGGGCACCGGTGGAACCGGGAATTTTCCCACTCAGAGCTTCTCCAATACCGGCAGCGATGCTCGGGTGAGCGGGCACGGCAACATCAGCCTGGTCGCCGCCAGCATGGTGACGGGACCGGCCACCAACACCTTCCCGGTCGCGGCGACGCTCACCATGAACGTGCCCGAGCCGGGCAGTATCGCGATGTTGGGGGGCGGCTTGGCCGGTATCGCCCTGTTCGCCACGCGGGGCCGGCGGCGCGCCTAACTGGTGGGGAGCTTCCGTTAAGCGAAGCGTGTGCTGGATACAGGAGGGTGACCCAAAGGGGTCACCCTCTTCGCGTATGGGCTATCGCTCGCGCGGTATCTGGATCTCCACACCGCTGCTCTCGAGCCACAGAGCGGCCGCGGCGGGCTCGCGGCGCAGCCAGATCCTTCCGATCGCTCGCAGCGAACGCTGTCGCTGCGGCGAATCGGGAAGAGCGCTCGCCCACGCGATGGCAGCCTCGGGATCCTCGCGTGCGAGGGCAACGGCATGGGTCACCACGATGTGGGCGAAATCCGAATCGAGGTTGCCATCCGCGATCCACTGCGTCGCTGCGACCCGGTCGGCCTCGAGCCAGCTCCGATAGGCACTGGTCAGCAACAGGTCACGCGAATTGCCAGCCGGCCGCGACCGGAGCCATGCGATGGCAGCGGGCCCGTCGTTCGAGGCCCAGTGGGTCGCTACCCGGCGTGAGACCTCACGGCCATGAGGCGTGCCCCAATGCGTCTGTGCAAACGCGACGGCCTCCGGGAGGTCGGTTTGCGCCAAGGCCTCCGCGAGCGAGACGAGCACCACGCGCTCGATCTGCTGCTCCGCGGCGCTGTCCGCGAGCGCTTCGATCTCTCGTAGCATGGCCTCCCTTCGTCCCCGCCCCAGGTGGCGCTGGACAACCAGGGGGGTGAGTTCGCTACGTCGCTCGGAATCCGGGAGTTCCGACAGGGCCTGCCAGACACCCGGATCGCCGGACGCACCCCAGCTCTCCATCAGGGGTCGGAGCGCACGTCTTCGCACCGCGAGGTCGGAAATCTCGTCCAGAGCATCGAAGGCGGCCCGCGGATCGGAGTGCGCCCAGCTGCCAAGTAGCGCCGGCCACGCCGCACGTCGCGTGTCGGCGGGCCAGCTTGAGATCCTGGAACGCGCGGCCTGCGGATCGAAACCCGCCCAGGTCGCCACGAAGAGCTCGAGCGGGAGCTCGCCGATGGCCGGCACGAAGCTCGACTCGAAGACCTCGGACAGCGCCTCCACGTTCTGCGGGTCCAGCGTCTTCAGAACCGGGAGGAGAAGCGAGGTCTGCTCGAGCCGGCTGGTCGAGAGTGCAGCACGGCGGATTCGGGAGCGGCTCTCGTTCAGGTCGGGCTGGTCTTCATCGTTCGAGATACCGAGCACGTATCCGACCCCAAAGCACAGCACGCCGAGCCCCAATATGACGACGAATATTTTCCCTGATTTCATGGTGGGCGGAGCCTAGCGGAACTTGGGAGGGACCCACCCCCCTCGCCTGAGATCACACGTCGGGGCTACTCGCACTTTAAACCGAGAGCCCAAGTCGATCTCGGCATCGTCACTCACACTGCGAGAGACCCGCGTAACGAGAAGTCCAGATCTTGCTGACTGGACTGCAGCACTGCGTGTGTTTGTCTCCCAGATCCAACCCGACCGTGATTCCTTGATCCGCCGTGATATTATTGCTCATGCCAGTCTCCTCGTTGGGCCATGCCTAGTGAGGCCGCTGTATGAGATGGAGATCTCGCGATTCCGAAGTGCCGGCAAGTCTTGTTGATGTTTCCGATCCGCTCTGCGTACTCGAGGACTCGCTTCTTACGATGGATTTCTCGTTGATCGTTGGTCATTTGGACCTCCTTGGCCATCATCTCCAGAGATGATGGCAGGATGTCCGGCTCGATCTGTAATTTCACAGGCTCGTAATCCGTGCACGCGGGCGATACAAACATCGCCCGCTAGGCGTTTTCAAATATTGGGCTGACCTCGCCTTCGTTGCGGGCAAGGAGACAGTCC
>JAPYTP010000402.1 GCA_029941885.1 Myxococcota bacterium | reverse complement strand
GTCCTGCCGCGGCTGACTCCCGGGATCGAGACGGGCTGGCACATGTTTCCGTTTCTCATCCGGCCAGACGCGGGCATCTCGCGGGCCGATTTTCAGAAGCACATGGAATCGAACGGAATCGACACCCGCATGGTGTGGAGTGGAAATGTTGCGCGTCAACCCGCTTTCCGGGACAAGCCGCACCGGATCGCACCGGGGGGCCTCGACCGGTGCGACGAAATCATGCGATCCGGACTGATCCTCCCCATGAATCACGGGATCGACGACGACGGCATCGACTACATCGGCCAGACGATCGAGGCGTTCTTCGCCTAGCGGCATCCTCTGCTCGCGTCTTCGCGCGAGGAGGGCTCCGAGCCCCGCATGTCGATTCGGGCCGTCACCCGGGTGAGGCGCCGACGGGTGACGGCGGGGATCCGCCGCGACGGATTGAGAAATTTCTTTGCGCGGTTGGCGGAAGAGGAGGGAGCGGGGCCGGAATGGCTCGCAACGCATCCCCCCTCGGCGGAGCGTGCGGAGGCGAGTCGGACGCGGGCAGAAGTCGATCCAGCGAGTCTCACGACATCACTGGATGAGGTGCAGTGGCAGACCCTGGTGGCTGCGTGCGCGGACGCGGGTGAGCCCGAGCCCGATCTCGAGGGGCTCATCTTCTAGAGGCGGGCGATCCGCCGGGCGTCCGACGAGATCGGGGTCAGCCTTGTCCCTCGATGATCCGGATCGCCGTCTGGCGGAGCGATTCCGAAGCCCCCGGTCTCTGGATTCGAGGAATGACGTCGGCTGGCACCGAATGTTGAAAATGCTCCAGCGCGCCAAGCAGAGCCAGGATCTCCTCCTCGCGATCGATCGGGATCTCGCGCAAGCGATGGATGATTCGCGGCGCGACGAAATCCAATTCCGACTGGACGAGCTGCTCGATGATCGGGACCGACCATCGGCCGCCGGACTCGAGCTCCGCCAGGAGCGTGTCGAGCCCGGCTCGAGAGTGCAGCCGCAGCAAGAGCAGCGCGCGTAACGTTCGCACGCCACGATCCGTGCTGCGATGGAGCAGCGCCTCGACCGGAGCGATCATGGTCGGACCGAAGCGGTGCACGCGGTCGAAAACTTCCTTGTCACTCGCGCCGGTGGTTTCGAGTGCCAACACGACGGCGTGTACCATGCGTTCGACGGCGATGGCCGCACGTTCGATGGCCTGGGCGCGACGATCGGCTTCGGGAGAGCGAAGATCGGTTAGCAGGGCGGTCAGGTCCGGCATCCGGGAACCTCCGTGGGGTCCGGCTGGTGAAAACCCGCCAGACCACTGCTCAGCCTAACACGCGACCGGGCGAGCGGCCGGGCCGGCGCAGGCGAGAATCTGGTCGAGCGCCTCGCGCTTTTCGTTGCCCGTGCCGAGGTTGAAGTCCGGGATGATCAGTTCGTCGATCCCGGCATCCGCATACGCCTTCACCTGGTCATGGATGCGCTCTGAACTCCCGGTGAGCAGCGGTGAGAAGGGTGCGGTCTCCCGCATCCGCGCTTCTGTCGCTTCATCGTCGGCGACACCGATCAAGGCCATGGTCGAGCGTCGAATCGACCCCGGGTCGCGTCCGATATCGTGGCAATGCCCGTCGAGGACGCCCATTTTGTGGACCATCGTTTCGAGGTTGGCTCGGGTATTCCACTCGTCCGCATAACGTGCCGCGATTCGCAGGGTGACCTTCTCCCCCCCGCCACCGATCATGAGCGGCAGCGGCTCTTGGATGGGCTTGGGGGAGAGCGGCGCGTTCTCGAGCCGATAGAAACGCCCGTGAAATGTCGTCCGATCCTCCTGGAAGAGTTCCTGAATCACCCGGCAGGCCTCTTCGAGACGCGCCAGGCGATCGGAGAGCGTGTAGAAGGGGATTCCGTAGGCCCGGTGTTCGTTCTCCTGCCAGCTGGCGCCGAGGCCCAATACGAAGCGTCCGCCGCTGATCCGATCGACGCTCGCCGCCATCTTTGCCAATACCGCTGGATGGCGGTAGGTGTTGCCGACGACGAGCGTGCCGAGCCGCACACGCGGCACCAACGCCGCGAGTGCGGAGAGCGTGGTCCAGGCCTCCTGAAAGGGTGCCTCGTCGAGATCCCCGTCCGCCATGAAATGATCGGCGAACCAGACGCCGTCCCAACCCGTCGCCTCCGCGTGGCGCGCGGTTGCGAGGATCTCCTCGTAGGACTGAAGTGAGCCGGGCCAAACGGAGAGCAGCATGAATCCTCGCTGACGGAACGGACCTCACTCGAGACGGAAGCCCTCGTAGCCCTTGCGAGCGACCTCGTCACATTTCTCCACGTAGGGAGGGAAACCGAGATAGGGCATGAAGCGCCTAGGCTTTCCGGGAATATTCGCGCCCAGGTACCAGGAGTTGCAGGTGGGGAAGAGCGTGCGGTTTGCGACCTCGTCGACGTGATCGATCCAGCTGCTCTCGGCCTCGGGGGTGGCCTCGATCCGGTCGTAACCGCTGTCGCGCATGTAGCTGATGCAGTCGGCGATCCAGTTCACGTGCTGTTCGATGCCCGGGATCATGTTGGCGAGGACGGATGGGCTTCCGGGCCCGGTGATCGTGAAGAAGTTCGGAAAGCCCACGATATTCAATCCGAGGTAGTTGCGCGGCCCCTCCGCCCAGGCGTCGTTGAGAGTGAGACCCGAGCGGCCGCGGATGTCGATGCGCAGCAGCGAGCCCGTCATGGCGTCGAAGCCCGTCGCGAAGACGATGCAATCGAGCCCGTAGTGTTGGCCGCCCGTTCGCAGTCCGCGCTCGGTGATCTCCTCGATAGGGGCTTCGCTGATGTCGACGAGGGTCACGTTGGGTCGGTTATACGTCTCGTAGTATCCCGTGTCCGCGCAGGGTCTCTTGCAGCCCAGCACGGTCTTCGGCGACAGGAGTTCGGCGACGGCGGGATCATCCACCATTTCTCGAATCCGCTCACGAACGAATTCCGCCGCCGCGTCGTTGACCTCCTTGTTCGAAAGCAGGTCGGGGTAAGAAGAGACCAACCCCAGGCCACCCGCCTCCCAGAAGCCTTCGAAGGTCTCTTGGCGCTGTTCGGGAGTCGCTTCGGTGCCGGGCGACTCGCCTGGCCAGAGAGCGGTGCCGAGGAGCGCTGCCACGAAGGGCTTGCGAAAGTCGTCGTAATTGGACTTGACTCGCTCCTGATAGTCAGGGTCCATCGGGGTATTACGGGCGGGCATCGAGAAGTTCGGGGTGCGCTGGAAGACCACGAGATGCTCGGATTGCTCGGCTAGAATCGGAATGGCCTGGATCGCTGAAGAGCCGGTACCGATGATGCCGACACGTTGGCCCGTGAGGTCGACGTCCCCTTCCGGCCAGTCGCCAGTGTGGAAATGTGAACCCGCGAAATGCTCGAGGCCCGGGAAGTCGGGAACGTTGCGCGAGGAAAGACAGCCCGTCGCCATGATCAGGAACTGGGCGCTCACTTCGTCGCCCGCGTCGGTTCGCACCACCCAACGGCCGTCGACTTCGTCGTAATGCGCCGCC
>JAPYTP010000401.1 GCA_029941885.1 Myxococcota bacterium | reverse complement strand
GCCATCTACCGCCACATCGGCCATTCGCGCGTCGCTGCCGGTGCCGTCGACGAGCCTCGCTCCACGGATGATCAGGTCGTGCATCCAGCGCCCTCCCCCGTCGCGTGCGTACGGGTATATGAAAGCTTTGCACGCAACCGGGCGCCGCGTCAACGCCGGCCGCTCGGATCGCCTGCGGGGCGCCGGTCTCGTACACGCGCTCGGGATCGAGCGTCTCCGCGTAGTGTGCCAAAACTCAGCCGACGTCTACGCCGCTCGTCGGTAGTACCGAAGCAACCCACCCGCCCGCTCTTGGCACTCGATTGTCCCCATGTCTTGATCGTCATCAATCCGCTGGATCACGAGCTGGTTGCCGAGGCCCTGGTGGTTTCGCTCGAAGTGATCGTGCTCGACGTATTCGCCGACGACCCTCCGCAGATGGCGTTCGCCGAGTGGGCTCACTTGGGCCACGCATTCTAATTTCACGGATCTCACGAATCGCTCGGCGTAGGCGTTCAGATTCGGACTGCGACTCGGCAACCGTACTGGGCCCACACCTCCACCTTTCAATACCGAGCCGAATGCCTGCGTGAACAGCGGATCGCGATCGTGAATCAGGTAGCGGCTTCTCCTTCTGGGCGCCTTACTCCTCAGCCCCCAGAAACGTTCGCGTCTCGACGTAGCCATGGGAGTTGATCTCGATCACGTTGCCCCACGGATCGTTGCAGTAGGCGGCGGCGTAGGGGCGCCCCGGGATCGATCGGAACACGGCGCTGCTGCGGCCGCCGCGTTCGGCGATCTGCTGTGCGAGAGCCTCGATGTCCGGCGCCGTCACGCACAGGTGCGTGAAGCCGCCGTGCCAGGGCGTTTCTCCGCTCACATTGGACTCGCCCGCCGGATCGATGAATTCGAAGATCTGGAGTCCGACCCCGTTCCCCGCTGTCAGATGCGCCATGCGGAAGCGCCGAACGCTGGGACCGAGCATCGCGGTCAGCGCGTCCCCCAGCCCGGGATCGTCGGCACGCATCTCTGTGGCCGGCGTCAGCAGGTGAAAGCCGAGCACCTCCTGGTACCAACCGAGCGCGGCATCCAGGTCCGGCACGCTCAGCCCCAGGTGATTGACCGCCCGATTGACGACCTCGCTCATGCTGCCTCCCCGCGTCACTTCGACGGCGTCCACTATTCTACACGGAGCAGGCTCTCCGGTAGGCTCGGGTGTCTCGTCTGATTCCGAACGATCGCGGTCGGAAATCGCCGATGCGATACTCGCCTAAGCACCCGTAGTCGGGCATGTTCTAGTTCGGCCGACTGTTGGCACACTACGGGGCCTTCAGGAAAGTCTCCCACGACATACCCTTTCTCCGGATCGGGTCGAATCCGTTCATGAGCAGAATCCGTTTGATCGTATTTCAACCGATCTCGTGTCCCACGTTGTACAGCGCACCACGGATTCGGGCGTAGCCCCAGCGGGGGTTGTCGCGAGCCATTCGGAGGACCAACTCCCCAATTTCAGCTGCGGTTCTCGGACGACCCTGGTTTCTCCTCTTGCTCCCGTCATACTTTCTCGCGATCAGCTGACGGTGCCATCGGAGCAGAGTATCCGGGGTCACCAGGGTCTCTATTTGGAAGAGCCCTCTTCTGCCGACTTGCTTGGCCTTTACCGCGAGCCGTCGGCACTGCTGATCCGTGAAGCGGAGTCGCTTCCCACGCAGCTGCTCGCGCAGGGCTCGATTTTCCTCGTGGAGATATTCGATGATCTCTTGCTGAGGCCGATTGACCCAGCCAGCGAAGATCAGCATCAAGAATTGCAGCGGTAGAGCGTTCATCGGTCCGACTTTTGACCAGCGAAGCCCGAAGAAATGAGCCGAAATCGCAGATCTAGCACACGCCTAAGCATCTGAAGTTGTGCAGGTCTTAGTTCGGCCGAGTTTTGGCGCACTACGCGTTGCGTCGCTCCTGCCCGCCCGAATAAAGGACGAGCCGCGCCAGCCCTCGAGCGCCACCTGTTCTCGCCACCCTACCCTCTCACCCGTTCGAGATCCTCTTTCAGACTGCGACTCGCCAGATAGAGAAAGACAGAACCGATTGCGCCCGTGGCTACAATGATGGCGAAGGAGTAGCGAATCGCTTCGTCGCCGTAGCGCGGCTCGAGCAGGTCGTTCAATAGGCCGACCAGAAACGGGCCCAATCCCGCTCCCGTGAGATTGGTGATGAACTGAGTAATCGCTGCCGTCGTCGCACGCATCCTCAGCTTCGAGAGATTCTGGTTGATGGCGTGCAGGGCGGGCACATAGACGTTGATACATGCGTAGAAGACGAAGAAAAAGCCGAGAGATCGCCCGCTCGAGTCGGACATGAGAAAGACGTACGCGAAGGGAAGACTTGCGAGATTGACGAGGGCGGGGAGTCGCAAATACCAGGCTGGGTCGGTTTCGCCGATTCGATCCGAGATTCGCCCGCCCGCATAAACACCGAGGCTGCCCCCGCCGCCTACGACCAGTGCGAGCCAGATCCCGATGTCGATGGGCGACATCCCGTGCACGCGACCGTAGAATTCGTAGCTCCACATGAGCACGCCGAAGCCGGTTATCGAAAGCACGGCGCAGCCGCAATTAAGGTAGATCCAGGATCGACACGACAGCAGATGCCGCAGGGTTTCTCCGAGCGTTGTCGTCGCGATGTCGCCGGCAATCTTCTCGGTGCGGCCGCGTTGGGGCTCTCGCACCGTGAAGCGAACGATCAATGCGAAGAGCAAGCCGGGCGCTCCGAGAACGAAGAACGCCATCCGCCAGTCGAAGTTGGCCCGGAGATACCCCCCGAAGAGATAGGCGAGTGCCGATCCAATGTATACGCCAGACGCGTAAATTCCAATCGCTGTGGCCCGCCGATTGACGGGAAAATAGTCGGACAAAAGCGAATGGGAGGGCGGCGACGCTGCGGCCTCACCGACCCCTACCCAGATTCGGACGAACGCCAACTGAAGAAAGCTGCTGGCGAGCCCCGAGGCCACGGTCATCGCGCTCCAGAGGGCCAGCCCGATCGAGATGATCGTCCGCCGGGAACTTCGGTCGGCCCAGCGCGCGATCGGAATCCCCGCAATCGTGTAGAAGAGCGCAAAACCGAATCCCACCAGGAGGCCGATCGAAGTGTCCGAGACTTCAAATTCCTCCTTGATCGGCCCGATGAAGATCGAGAGCACCTGTCGGTCGACAAAGTTGATGATGTTGACCATCAACAGGACACCGAGCACATAGTGCGCGTAGCCCCTTGAAATTTCCTCCTCGGATCCAGCGGGTTCTGTTAGTTCTGGGGCACCCGGTCGAGCTTCTTCTCTGGTCATCCTATGCAGCGTAGCGCGGCTGTGTCTCAGGACATTCTGGGTCGCGGCCGTTGCAACTGCAACACCCTGAAAGTAGAGGGCATTTCAGCGCCGTCCCAGGCGTTGTTGCATAAATCCAACCGACTAGCGCCCGGATGCCGATAAGCCTCCCGACACCCGCAGGAGGCCCACCAATGTCCACCAAAAGATCACGCGTCCATCCTCCC
>JAPYTP010000400.1 GCA_029941885.1 Myxococcota bacterium | reverse complement strand
CCGCCCAGCTGAAATCTGCGACCTGGCTGCCCTGTCCCTGGAGTTGCAAGGAACCGCCCAGCATGGTCGATGAACTCTCGCTGACCCCGGTATCTGTCGACGTCATCCCATTGGCCGCGCCGCCCCCACGACACCTTCGTAGGCCCCGGGACGGGGCTGATGTGCCTCGTCTGAGGGTGACTTTTCAGAATACCTAGTATCGGCGGTGCGGAAAACGCAGCTTGAAGTTCCTCTGCCTATCCGGTTCGCTCCGCTCGTGATCTTGGCTGTCATGACCTTGACGCATTTTTCTGGCTTCCTAGGAGGAAGTCAGAATGCAGTTTCCGCGCCACGATCGAACGCCGCCCGCCCGAGTTTCTCGGTCGATAGGTTCAGAGATGAACGATCGGGCCCCAGGAGTCACAATACCCTTTGGTATGTAGTCCTTCGCAATCGTGCGTACGACACAGACAAGCCCAACTCCGACCACAGAAGGGTCCACGCTAAGACTGACATCAAGGTCTGGACGCAAAACGAGCCCGCCACACTCTGTGTGACGAGCTCATTTCGTATGACGCACGAGACCAGATTCGAACTGGCGACTCACTACTGTCCACGCTTCGCGCGGCTGTAAGTCGTCAGACCATTACGGGCAGAAGAACGATTTTGCTAAGAGACGGTTTTCAGTTTTGACCTAAGCCGCCCTTGCGGCCAGATACTCCCGCTTCCTTTTTCTCATCGTCAGTCGATTGATCTTCGCTCGCTCCGTCAACACCTCGTACTGCCTTCCGAAGTAGACATCGACCGGTGTCACGTTGTCAAGCGATTCGTGGTAGCGCTCGTTGTTGTAGTAGCCGACGAAGTCTCGAAGTGCGGCCTCCAACTCCCGCGGGAAGAAGTAATGCTGCCGCGTGACCACGTTCTTCATCGTGCGGAGATAACGCTCGATCTTTTCCTTCGTCTGCGGATGGTACGAAGCACCGCGAGTATGCGCGATGCCGCGCTCGCCGAGATACTCACGAAGTTCACCGGAGACATACGCGGGTCCGTTGTCGCTGAGAAGCCGCGGCCACTCGTATGAGTGAACTGTTCGAAAGTTACATGGAACAACGCGCGCGCCCCAACTTGAGCCAAAATTTTGACAGATTAATCTGCCACCATAATTCATAAACTTGGCCAGTACCGATTCATGGATCTCATTCGTGTGGGTGCACCCCTCAACCTTGTGTCATAGGCGCGCTCTAAATTCCCTGATTCAGGCCGCTCTAAGACAAGTCGATTTTGGAGAACCCTGCGCGCTCGTGTAAATTCGCGCGTATGCGCACCCTCTGTAATCTACTTGTGCCCCTGATCCTTCTTTCGCCGGGGATCGTCGCCGCCCAACCTACCCCCGCCACGCCTTCTGATCTTGTCCAACGAATCGAAGCCGCCGAGCAGGGTTGGTTCGAGGCCATGCTCGACGAACCTCGGCTCGTGAGCCTGGGTACTTTTCCGGAACTGAGTGAGGCCGATGCAGAGTTGGCCTCGATCCTGCGCGAGCGGTTGAAGCTGCTCGATCGAAAGGTGATTTCCAACCTAGAGTGGCGCGAACATTGGGCCAATCAACAGCGGGTGGCCGCCGAACTGGAATCTCTATACGGCGAGTGGGTTCGAACGGCTAGCGGGGCCGGACAGAGTGCGGCGGCGGCCAGGCAAGCCACTGCAAGGGATTGGGCGTCCCTCGCCGCCGACAAAGTGTCGAACCAGGATGCCTACCTCCTCTCGATCAAGACGGAACGCGACTCGGTGGAAGAGCGGCTGGAAAACACACGGGAATTTGCCGAGGGGCAGAGTGCCAAGCAGCCTCCGCCGGCGCCTTCCTTCGGTGCGACGCCTTTCGAGAAGAGGACCGCGCACATTGCAGAACTGCGATTTCGTCAAGATTTCCAGAGCGCGCGACGCGCGGTGGCGAATCTCGAGCTGAAGTTGGTCAGGCAGCAGGCCGAGTCGGGCGTGATCCTTCAACGCGCCCTGAAACGGGACGTTGAGCTCGCCCACAAGGAGTACCGCATCGCCAAGGCCCAGCTCCTCAGCTCAGACGCCAAATGGTCGAATCGGTGGACGCTAATCGCCAAGACGGCCGACGCCAAGGCGAAGAAGGTCAAGCAGGAGTTGGATCTTAGCGGTGTACGTCAGCACTCGATCGAGTTCGAGGTGAGTCTCGCTGAGTCCAAGACCGCCTATCGCGAGCAAATGCTCGGGGACATCGAACTAAAGCGGCAGGAGGCTGAGGCTTTCTCCGGCTGGCTCGAGACGGTGCTCACAACAGCAGTGCAGCAGGCGCCCCGTGTGTTGGGGGCGCTTATTCTGATCTTTCTGGCCGGGCGGCTCGCACTATGGCTGGTGACTCTCGCTGCGCGGATTCTGACAAACGTCGTGGAGGACGACGACCCCGACCACGTCAGTGCTTTCGAACAGCGCGCCAATACGATCGCTTCCGTTTTCAAAGGCGTAGGTAGGATCGCCATCTATGTTGTGGGTACCCTGATTGCCTTCGATGTGGTTGGCATCGATACCGGGCCGCTCCTGGGTAGCATGGCCATCGTGGGTTTGGCTCTCTCATTCGGTTCTCAAAACCTCGTTCAGGATTTGGTCAACGGCTTCTTCATTCTTGTCGAGAATCAATATGCGGTTGGTGACTGGGTAAAAATCGGCAGCCATGAAGGCACGGTCGAGCAAATCAACATTCGCTCGACGCGGTTGCGCAGCGTTACCGGCGCACTGCAGATCATCCCCAACGGCACCATCACCACAGTTGAAAACATGACCCGCGATTGGTCCCGCTTCCGTTGTCACGTGGGTGTGAGCTACGACACCGACATTGACCTGGCCGAACGAATCTGCAACGAAGTCGGAGCAATGATGTATTCCGATCCCGAGCTCAGGAAGAAGCTCTTGGAGGCTCCCACGTTCATCGGTGTGACCGACCTCGGCGACTCGGCCGTGGTGGTGCGCTCGCAAGCAAAGACTCGCGCCGGCGACCAGTGGGGTCTGGAGCGGGAGATGAACAGACGCCTCAAGAAGGCGTTCGAAGAGGCCGGAATCGAAATCCCCTTTCCGCAGCAAGTTGTGTGGCACCGCGACAAGCCCAGCGGGCGGGATGCGTGAACCCGAAGCCGGATCTGGTGCTGCGGCCTCATCGGCCGCAGCGAGTGGCGAAGCCTCATTTCCTCCTCGGGGTCCTTCGGACCCCGTGACATGTCTCTTAGATTAGGAGGGGCTGGAGTCCGAATCCTGCCGACGGGCTACAAGCGGCCGAGGGCATTCTGTTTTGCTGGAGCACGAGACCAGATTCGAATTCATCGATTGCACTGCAATCGATACCGCGTCGCTTCGCGCGACCTGGCGTCCGCGTCGTAGGCTTCGCCTACTTCCTACGAACTGTTCGCTCATCGCTCTCTCCCACTCGGATTCAGAATTCCGAAGTTCTAATGCAATTTCGGACGCCGTGATCTGAAACGAACCTAGAGCTTCGAAAGAAACGGTACTGTCGCCACCGCCAGCGAGT